>ONEC01000064.1 GCA_900316715.1 uncultured Eubacteriales bacterium | reverse complement strand
ATCCTTCTTCATCTTATTAATTATATCGACGAACTCCTGCAGTGTCGATTCCTTTACTACACCTACTTCAAGCTCTTCATATATGCGCTTTGCCACAAGTTCTCTATCCTCTTTCTCAGGGATATAAACTTCCACACCCGCATCCAGGAGATCCTTCTTCATATAGTCCTGTTCCATGGTGAAGATTGTTCCCAGAAGTCCGACCTTTTTCATGCCAAGACTTACAACTTCATCACTGATAATCTTCGGTATGCTTATAAGTTCTGCCTTAGTTTTCGCAGCCAGCTCATCCATAACTATATGCATTGTAGCTGCAGTAAGAGATATGATCTCTGCTCCGCCGTTGTAGAGGCTATTCACCTTCTCAGCCAGATAATCTGAAAGTTTCTCATAATCAGCTGTCGTTACATACTCCCAGGCCCGTCTGAAGTTCACGCTTTCAATCGCGATATCCGGCATAGCCTTGCCGCCTGTCAGCTTATCAATCCTGCTGTTTAATTCTTTATAATACATAAGAGTGGACTCCGGTCCTGTTCCACCTACTAAACCAATCTTCTTCATTCTGATTCTGCCTTTCCTTAAAGTCTGCTTAATCTCTCATCGCTGTTTGCTCAATCCTTCTCCGGATTGATCAGTGAATAGTACATTCTTCCTTCATAATGTCCATCTATGCAGAAGTAATCCCGGAGTGTTCCCTCATATTCAAATCCACACTTCTCGATCACTCTCTTTGATGAGCCGTTGGCCGGTCTCACACATATCTGAACCTTATGGAAGCCTATTACTTCAAAGCCATAATATATAATCGCCTTAGCAGCTTCTGTTGCATATCCCTTACCCTGATACTCAGTACCGATACAGTACTCGATCTCTCCAAAATGATTATGTGTATCAACTAAGAAGTATGCCACCTGACCTATACATTCTCCGGATTCCTTTTCTATTACAGCCCATCGATAATTATATCCGTTCTTATAACCTGTTATATATTCTTCCAGAAGCCCCTTCACGGCTTCAGGAGTTTCATAGGTTGGTTCTCCATACTCATTCTGAACCTCATATCGTCCTGCCCAGTTTTTATGCACCGACTCCACATCGGAAAGCTTAAACTGACGGAGCAGGAGTCTGTCGGTCTCAATCTCAAGAGTTCCGCAAGGCTCTATTCCGTAAGGAGCCTCCTCTGCCTTATAGCCCTGTATCATATTTACTGCTTCATCAAATGATATACATGTCGCATATCTCTTAGGCCACATGAATTCATTAAAATATTTATAGGCTGTTTCCTTATCAAAATATGGATTATCATAGGTCGAATTAGTGTATGCCGGAATAAACAGGTTGAACCCCTGTTCAAATCCGCATTTAACAGTCGCATCCATACAATAATCTGTTGATACACCGATGGCTATAATATCCTTTTCACCCTTAGACTGCAGATACTCTGTCAGTCCTGTCATCGGATGAAATGCACTGTTTACGTTCTTCTCAAAACATCTTTCACCATCTACTGGTGCAAACTCCTCAAATATTTCATAGTTATCCGCATTTTTATCCAGATCAGTTCCCGGACCATCATCATGCTGGACATATAAAACTTCCATCTTATTCTCCCTGGCTAAGGAGATTAACCGTTTTATATTTTCCCTTACCGTATCAAACAGATACAGATTTTCGTTAAAACAACCCTTTTGTGTATCTACAACCAGAAGTACCATGCTTTCCTCCCATTCTTCTATCATGCTATTCACAGTAACCGGAAAAGCCATTCAGAAAGTCGCACTTCGTGCTCTTTGCCTCTTTCCTTATCGCCATGTTTGTTCTTCCCCACTTCTCATCCTTATAGGTAAAGGCTTCAGGGGTGGTGTCACGTTCTACGAAGCCTGCACCTTCGTAGCATTTCTTTGCTCCCGCATTCTCCGGGAACACGTTGAGGTGAACCAGATCTGCATGTGATATCTCAAATGCATATTTTACTGCAAGTCCCAGCATCTCTTTACCAAGTCCTTTTCCACGCTTGGCCGGATCCACCATGACGAACTTCAGAAGGACCTCATTTGTTTCATAGTTAAGAGAGTATAAGAAGAAACCCTCTATCTCTCCGGCATCAGATATAGCAACAAATGGTGTATCCCCAAATCTATCAAAAGCGTTACTCATAACTTCTGCAAAGCCGTCTTTCTCCATTGGATAAGGGATGATGTTTGCACACCACATGGCATGCGCTCTCTCCTCAGGCATCCAGTTTTTTATACTGTCAAAATCCTTATCATGAATATATGGTCTCAGTCTCATAACAGTTCCTCCAGATATTCTGCGATTCCGTCCTCATCATTTGAACCGATAATAACATCAGCAGCTTCCTTAACCACATCCAGGGCGTTGCCCATCGCAACCCCTCTACCGCACATCTTAAGACTTCCGATATCTGCCAGATCATCACCGAAGGCTGTTATATTTTCAAGGCCTACTCCTATCTTCTCGCTAAGCTTTCTGATGGCTGTCTCCTTGGTGATTCCTGCCTTCGTAACCTTATACCAGTCACCATCCGTGAAGTGGATGAAATCACAGTTTACCAATGCCTTCTCTAATTCCTCTGCCTTCTTTTCATCAGTTATCTCAAAGCATAACTTAAGTGTCGGTTTTCTGAAATCATTAAAGTCTGTGAATATACTTTTGCCCCAGCTCTTTTCGAGTTCATCCTGCGGAGGAATGTGATTGCGATAATACTCTGCACTTTCATCAGCTGTATCAGCTGTGATATAGATATCACCCACAATGTCTCTGGCCTTAGCTATTATCTCTGCAGTCTCATCTCCGGTAAACTCTTCAACGATGATCTTCTCTCCATTCAGGCTGACCAGGGCTCCGCCGCTGGAAATGATGATATCCGGAGAAAGTCTATGAATAAAACTTCTGCTGTTGCTCTCACTTCTTGAAGTTGAAACGCCGATAATGTATCCCTTCTCCCTGGCTGAGAGAACTGCTTCAACTGTCCTGTCAGATATGGTCTTATCTGTTTTAAGAAGTGTTCCGTCAAGGTCAAACAGCAGTACCTTCTTACTGTCCTTAAGCCATCCCCGTTCAATGGCTCTCTCTATGTTATCTTCTATCCATTCATATACACGGGGCATAAAACTCTTAATGACCGCCATTCTCTTTTCAACAACAGCTCTACTCGTTCCGCTTTCAACCCAGGTAAAACCATCAGTAAGTGTGTTATGAAGAAATGGCTGAAGTCTGTCCATGCATGCGGCATACTTTGCATCAGGAGTTTCCATTGCATCAAACTCTTCCCAGAGATTTCTGATCATAGTCCCCTGCTCTTCCGGTAGAAGATTGAAGAGCTTATCTGCTGCCAGTTTTTCTCTGTCAGCCTTGTCCTGATTAGCCTTTACATCATAAGCAAAGGTATCTCCTGCATATATCTCTATAAGATCATGCACCACACACATCATAACGGCGCGGCTTACATTTACAGGCTCCACTGCATACTCCTCAAAGAGCATAGCCATGGCAGCTATATGCCAGGAATGTTCCGCATCGTTTTCCCTGCGGCTCTTATCGATCAGAACCGTCCTGCGAAGTATACCCGTCATCTTATCAATCTCGGCAGTAAACTTAAGCTGCTGATCCAGTCTCACATTTCCACTTGATAAAAAGTCTTCGATGCCCACGTTTTCTTCCTCCAACTATATGCTTAAATTATCTACACCAGTTTATGCTTCAGCTTTTCCCGTATCTCATCTGATACACCGATACTTCTGAAGTATTCTTCCACAGTTCCGTACTTCTCCCGGAACAGTTTCATAAAGTCCATAATATAAGACTCTCTCGGTATAATTATATTCAGGTCCAGATCCGGATGGTGTATCGCCGCCATCTTGAATCTTTCTTTATTGTATTCCTTCGTAAGCATGTAGTCTTCGACTATCTCTTCATCCTTCACGCCGCAGAGCATAAGGATTATCGCAGTCACAACTCCGCTTCTGTCCTTACCTGCAGAACAGTTAAACATCACACCTGTTTCAGTCTCTGCCATTGTAGTAAAAATATCCTTAAGCACAGGAGCCGCTGCAATATCCATATAGCTTCCCGGAACCGCTTCAACAGATTCAGGTACCTGGCTTCCTTCTTCAATCGGGAAGTTATAATAGGTAAAACCTTCCTTCTTTTCAAATGCACTCGGACTTGCCTTTATCGATGCAGCCTCTCTAAGATCAATGATAGTTGTTATCCCATTCTTTTTAAGAAATGTAAGGTCCCGGTCATTCGGATAATTCTGCTTATCACTTCGAAGGATTCTGTTAAACTTAGTTGTGCACTCGTTTATGCACTGATGTCCGCCCAGGTCTCTTGTATTCATGGTTGTTTCAAGCAGGCTTTTTGATTCCTCATACCAATCTAAGATAGATACAACATCCTGAAGATTATCGGCAATAAAGTTTGGAAGTTCATCATCACTTTTAATCTTCCACATTCCACCGAAGCCTTGTCTCAGCCACATGGTTTTCATACCTATATTCTTAGCCGGAAGGATATCATTATCTATTCTGTCACCTATCATGAAGGCTTCTTCAGGAATTACTCCTGCTCTTTCGAGGGCTATATCAAAGATTCTTTTATCCGGTTTTGCAACTCCTTCTTCAGCAGATGCAACAACAATATCTATATATTTTAATAATCCAAAGGCTTCCAGTCTGTCAGCTGTTCCAAGAGGCTGATTTGCTATAACTCCGATCTTATATTTTTCACTAAGACACTTCAGCACATCTTCTGCGCCGGAATAAAGGATTTCATCCTCTGAACTCCATGCAGGAAGATCAACATTCAGTTCCTCGGCAATTATCTTATCGCCTTTTTTATTCTGCTTATATAATTCTATTGCTCTTTGGAATACACCTTCTTCAGGCACACCTGCTGCTGTAGCCATTTTACTTAATCTGGTTTTATAACACTCGATCTCATCCACCAAGGTCGAACCAACATCAAAGAACAGCCATTTAATCTTCATCTTCACCTCCGTCTCAAAACTATTCTGTCACGTATCTTGCCAGTTCCAGTGCAATATCAAAATGCCCCGGATCATGCTGTGTAAGCTTCTTCTGTCCTTCCTTTCTGCGGGAATCCCACTTTGGTGCATCCAGAAGATCTCCACTGGTTAAGAAGTAATAAACATTAAAGCCTCTGAAGTCGCACATAGCCTCTATAGCAGCGCACTCCATCTCAACAGAGATACAGCCATCAGCTTTTCTCTTCTCGAAGTTCCCTCTGGTCTCACGAAGAAGTGCATCTGTTGTCCAAGTTCTTCCCTTGATGTATGGCAGTCCTGCCTCCTCCATAAACTCTGCAACCTTGTCTGCATTTTTAACAGTGATATAGTCAGATGCAGCGGCATAATGATATGAAGTTCCCTCGTCTCTATAAGCTTCTGTCGGAACCATGACTCTGCCTCTTGCAATCTCCTTGTTTAAACAGCCTGAGCCGCCGAATACAATGTACTTATCCGTTGTAAGGATAGATTGTGTATCTTCCATCTCAGCGACGCTTGACGGGGCTCCTACAGGGGTCATATAGATTGCAAAATGTCTGTCCCTATATTCAAAACCATATACAGGGTTTGCTCCGTTTGATGAATAAAGGTTTCCTATCAATGTGCACTCCTGTGTCTCACGCACATACGCCAGAATCTCATTGGAAAAAGTGGCAATGCACGCATCCACAGGAACAGCATCTTCTTTCTTCCAGATTTTAAGGATATCCTCTGTTTTAGGATCAAATGTATCAATTATCATGTCGTCTCCTCCTATATCACTTGAATTTGTTACTCACCTTTATTCATATCTTCTATTACAGATACCGGCTTAATAGTCATCTCCACCCAGGATGGAATAAGTCCGCACTTAATGGCATTTCTTACTGAACGGACATTAGACCAGGCGGTGCAGTAGAACGGTACTTTGTCTCTTTTAATAATCTCTGAAGTAAGGCGGCTGGTAATAGCCGAAGCAATTCCGTTACGTCTATATTCCGGAAGCACATCCACACCGATCTGCCACATCTCGTCACAGTCGGCTGAACATCCCGCAAGTCCGATCAGCTTATCGCCGTCATAAGCACCGACTCCGAGCACATCCAGTTCACGTCTATCTTCGCAAAGTGCATTACTCCACTCCGGAAGATAGAGCCCGTCAAAATCTTTCTGTTCCAATACCTTAAGTTCATAGTCACAAGCCAGCCCGCTGAGCATCTCTGTCTTCGGAAGATAGTACTCTGCCATAAAGCAGATACCATAACCCATAGGAGCTATTTTCTCACTCAGCCAGTTCATGTTCGGAGTTTCAAAAAGATGGTAATATTCAAACTTTTTTAAATACTCCTCAGCAATATCTCTGATATCATCCTGAACTGCCGCAACCACATTGCTTCCGTAAGAAACAAAGTTACCGATAACCGGCTTCTTCAGATATTTTCTCGCATTGTCGCCCATATGATAGGCGCAGATCACATTCTCTGTTTTTGTAAAGTCTTCAGCTTTACATCCTATATCCTCCGCCGACTGCTCCATGGCAATACGGCGCATCTCTCTGTCAGTCATTTATATTTCCTCGTTTGTCGTCTCATTTTCTACTTAAATTTAAAACTCATATCCCTGTATCTATGCTCAGTTTCTACAAATCCCACCTTTGCATAAACAGGATATCCATCATCTGTTGCTTTAAGGTCTATTCGTCCCAGACCTCTTTCTCTTCCGTACTCCACCAGATTCTTCATAAGCTGGGTACAGAGTCCTCTGCCACGATACTCCGGCTCTGTATATACACTGAGTACATCTCCGAATAGTCCGTTCAGGAGAATTGAATTGGCCGGCATCTCGATAATATGCAGATATGCTACCGATACGATTCTTCCCTCATCTCTTGCAGTGAAGGCAATCAGTTCTGTTCCCAGCTTTCTCTTAAAATAATCCGGAAGCTGGCTTTCCATACCCGCCTTCTCTTCTTCGGATACGCTTCCGAAATCATCCTTCATATAAGCTATCCTGAGACGGATAAGCTCTTCTATATCTTCTTCTTTTGCTATATCAAATGTAATCATTGTTCTCTCCTATTTCTTCACATACCAATATGTATATAACTTTTCATATCCCAGCTTCTTATAAAGATTCAGTGCAATCTCATTGGACTGAATAACCTGCAGATATGAGTACTCAGCTCCTAACTGCCTGGACTTCTCCAGCGTAGCCTGGCAGAGCTTTCGTCCAAGCCCGAGACCTCGAAGTGTACTGTCCACAACCACATTGTGGAGCAGGCTGTAACCCTCTTCAACTGCTGTTGAAGAAACCGCTGCTGCTCTTCCTTCATGAATCACCTTTACATACAGCTTCTCTGAGCTCACCTTCTCATGAATCCTTTTGCAGAGTTCCTGACTCTTCTCATCCTTCGGTCCTTCGAATTCAAAGTATGGTTCAAACCATCCCTCAGGTTCTGCAGTGAACTCCGTATCCCGCAAAACTTCCTCCGAGTCATAATTTAAATCACGAAGTCTTAGTATCATAACGTCTGTAGGCTGGTTAACACTGTAGCCTCTCCTTACAAGAAAATCAGATAACTCCTTATCAGCCTCTGTCAGTTTAAAGTTACATGGCAGGTTGTGCTCCGCATACCTCTTCTCACAGTACTCAACCTTTTCCTCTATGCTGAGTTTTCCCGGCTCGTATACACTTACTGAATTAGCACGTCCTGTGAATCCTTCTGAGAACCTGAGCTCCCATCCGTCATACATTTCCGACTCAAGCCCCGGGTGTCCCGCAGCTGCTATCTTCTCCAGAAACCTTATCTTTTCAGTATCCATCTTACTTATCCTCATCAAACCTAAGCACCATTAAAATATCGTCTGCCGATGTTCCGTCATCGTATCTGTTTGCATCCGGAAGTCTTCCGTATTCACGGAATCCCAGACTCTCATAAAGATGCTTTGCTCTGTCATTGCCATCGATAACGATCAGTTCAACCTGTTCGAAACCGTGAGAACGTATCTCCTCCAGAAGAACATTCAGCATCAGTCTGCCAAGCCCCATCCCTGTAAACTTCTGATATAGTGCTATTCCGATACCTGCTCTATGCTTATATCTACGGCTTCCGCTTCTTCCTCTGAATGAACAGTTGCCCGCATATTTTCCATCAAAAAATGCGATGATCAGCATTCCGTTGTCGGATGAATTATAGTCTTCTATAAACTGCAGCTCTTCCTCCCGGGACAGATTTACCTCATCAGCCTCACTCATCAGGAATCTGGTTTCACCGCATACAGTCTTAAGATAAGGCAGCAGCATGTCCACATCGTCAGCAGCTGCACTTCTAAGTACTACTTCATGTTCTCCTAACGTATATCTTCTTTCCTCAAATACCATAAACCCACCTCTGTTCTCATATCCCACTTACCGATCATTCTCATAATCATCACGGGAGATTTCCAATTCAACTACCTTCCACTGTTCTCCGTCAACTTCCTGATATGAATCCGGAATAACCGATGGTGAGTGGAATCCCACAGCCAGATAACATTTATAGGCCTGTACATTATTCTCAAATACACCGATGGTAACCTTATCAACTCCTAAGATTTCAAAGGCATATTTCAGTCCCAGTTTCAGCATATTTCTTCCTATATGCTGACCACGTTTTGATGCGTCTACAATAACCCATCCGAATCTGAGAAGTTTGTTATCTCCGTTTATATAACGCATTATGAAATGTCCCAGCATTCCAGTTTCATCAAAGGCTGTCATAGGATAGAAATTATCCGGCTCCGCACAGCGTCCATGATGATTAAAGTAAACGTCATTAAGTATATCTTCCGTAATAGGAAAATCCCCGATGATATGGCCTCCCCATAACTCGAAAGTTTTCTTATCACTGCTCCATTCTATAAGTTTTGCCGCATCACACGGCTTATATGGTCTGAGTCTCATTTTCTTCCTCCCGATCTATACAAGACTATACTGCATGAAATTACCATTGTGCTTAAAGCCATATGCTGTATAAAGTTTCACGCCCATATCAGATGCTGTAATATGAACCGCTCCACAGCCATAGCTCCTTGCCTCCTCCACGACTCGATGAAGAAGCTCTCTGGCAATCCCCATTCTTCTATAGTTGGGATCTGTATACATACTTGATAGAAGCCCCAGTCTTCCCGAAGGGCAGGTAAAATATGGTGGTTTTTCCACGAAGCTCATTCCACTGGTTCCGATGATCTTATCCCCGTCCATGGCAAGCCATGATACAAATGTACCGTCCGCCATATGCTTATGATAAAAATCCAGAAGTGCCGCTTTGAGATCCACATCCTTCGGAACTTCTCTTCCTTCTGAAGTATATTCCTCTGTAAGCTGTGTAATTCTCATATTTATAAATGTATCCAGCTCTGCTTCCGTAAGCCTCTTATATATAATCTCCATACTTACCTCCAATCACCCATATCCTTCTATATTCAGCTTCAGCTGTTATCCCTTCCTGCCTCAGCTTTATTTATAATCTCCTTAGGGAATCCCATTCCCTTCATAAGTTCAATCGCATTAGTTATCTTATTAACGCCTTCTCTTATTTCGTAAATAAACTTTACTTCACCGTCATTTACTATACATTCAAAGTAAAATGCGTCGTACAGCTTATCCATCTGCTCCACCAGCTCGATATCATGAGTTGCGGTAATAACAACTGCTGATGTATCTGCCAGATATTCAAGTACTGCACGGGATGCAGCAACACGTTCCTTTGTATTGGTTCCCTTAAGAATCTCATCGATAACAATAAGTGTCTTTACTCCTGACTCCACCTTCTCAAGCATTCTCTTAAGGTACTTGATTTCTCTGACATAGTAGCTTTCTCCGTTCAGAACGTCATCCCTGAGTGCCATCGAAGTCATGACATACATCCCCGGAAAACTCATCTTATCAGCAGTGCAGGTATAAATGGTTTCGCCCAGGATAACATTTATGGCTATCGCCTTCATGAAAGTGGACTTACCCGTTGCATTTGCACCTGTAAAGAAAGAGTTTCTCTTCATATGGAAATCATTCTTAACCGGGCTGTTAAGCAGCGGATGATAGAGTCCGTCTGCTGAGATTTTTCCATCCTTTGTAATCTCCGGCTTGCAGCTGTCCAGGCTTTTTCTGAAAGAAGCCACCGAAATCGCTGCATCGATATTTCCGATCATTTCGTAGAGCCTTATGATCTCATCCTTATGTGTTCTCAGTCTCTTAATGGCAGCCGCACAGCATATGGCATCTATCATGGTTATTCCCATTATGTATTCCATAAAGAGTGCAAACATATCACCGTTCTGGACCATATTTTTCGTATACTTATAATATATAAGGAACTTCGTAACCTTCTTAAGAGTATCCAGAGAATCTTCAATCTCCTTATCCTTATATACTTCCCAGAGCTTATCCGACTTCACGACATAATCTCCGAAATCAACGATCTCTCTTATCGAACACAGGGATATAAGTACACTGTCATACTTCATCTTTAAAACCATGTAAACCATAAGGTTGACAACAGCTATAGCCACAGTGACTGCAAAAAATGCAGGTTTAAATATACCTATAACGATGGATGCTATAAGAAGTATTAACAGCAGCGGATAGATGAAGGTGCTTCCCATCACCAGGCCATCTAAACTAAACAACGTCTCCGGAAGATAATACTTCATGTATCTCTTACCAAGAGAATGAAGCTTCACCTCTGTATCCACTCGGGTTTTCTCCTCTGCATCAAAGAAGTCTGCCTCTCTGTCTATCTTCGGTTTATCTTTTCGTATCATGTGAAGCATGTGATAGAGAATCTGCTCTCCCGCATAACTTCTGGTGTGATTAACCCTGAAGAACACCTCGTCCATCTCGATATCTTCCCAGGTAATATCATCTATCATCTGAACATCCTTTTCCTCTTTCTGCTCATGATAGATTTTTACCAGACGGAGCATGTTCTTTGCTTCTTCCTTATCTGTGGTCTCTAGTGGATTGGATCCGTAATCTTCTCTGTATTTACGTTTAAGCTCTGAAATGTTCATTTATTCTGCCTTTCTTAAATGCCTTAGGCGTCGATTGTTCCTCAATCAATACCTACTGTACATAACTCCCCTCTTTTGATGTATCCGATTCTTTCATAGCACGAATTCGATGCGATATAATCAGCATCGGTATATAACATCGGAAGGTAACCTGCCTCTTCTGCGATCCTTGTTACATTATAAACCAGATTCTCTGCGAAATGTTTTCTTCTCGCTTCCGGTTTGGTAAATACAAGTCCTATGGCTGCCATACCTTCATTTGGATACCAGTGACAGCTGGCTACGAACTTTCCTTCAGCATCTTTCCAAAAATACAAGCTCCTGTTTGCCACAGATTCAACTGCCTGCTGTCTGTATTTTTCTTCACTTTCTTTATCAATATCAAGTTCATTATGAAAGGCATTCTTGAATTCAACTATTGCCTCAATATCGTCCTCAGTACACAGATGCAGTTCACCTTCAGCCTTCACATGCGGTTCGATAATTTCAGGGCAGTCATAGGCAAACATATTAGTTTTTATGGAAAGCTTCTGCCCTTCCTCTGCCGCCCTCTTTATAAAGTAATCTGCCAGACTGTACTTAATGTTATAGGTATAACCCTCGCCCAGCGGACAGCTCTCGGTTGTCAGCTTAAAGGCTCTTTCCATCTCTTCATCTGTCGCATCATCAGGAGTCCATACCCATGTCGGAAATGGATTTCCTGTATGACATATGATCAGTCTCTCATGATCTGTGAGAAGCACTCTGCACTCACCTTTAATAATCCTTTTCAATACAGAAAATGTATACTTATCTGTTTCCAGTAATTTAAAATCTCTTTCATCTACAAAATCATCCATGTTCTCCTCCTGTAATTTCATTTAGTCAACTAAACAGCCTTACTTTGTCCACTTATAAAGCTGTGAATATATTCCCTGCTTTGCCATCAGCTCATCGTGAGTTCCTGACTCCTCTATGCCCTTTTCTGTAAGTACCAGAATTCTCTCAGCATTTCTGATGGTTGAGAGTCTGTGTGCTATAACAAAGGTTGTTCTGTTATGAGCCAGGCGCTCCAGAGATTCCTTAACAATATTCTCACTTTCATTATCCAGAGCACTTGTGGCTTCATCGAAGATAAGTATCGGCGGATTCTTCAGGAAAACTCTTGCAATAGAGAGTCTCTGCTTCTGGCCTCCCGAAAGCTTTATGCCACGCTGTCCGATATCCGTATCATAGCCATTTGGAAGCTCCATGATAAAGTCATGTGCATTTGCAAGCTTCGCTGCTTCTATAATCTCTTCCCTTGATGCATCCGGCTTTCCGTAGCTGATGTTCTCATATACCGTTCCTGCAAAAAGATATACATCCTGCTGAACGATACCTATATTCTGTCTGAGACTTGAAAGTGTTACTTCCCTAATATCCTTGCCATCAATACTGATGCTTCCCTTTGTAACATCATAGAATCTTGGAATCAGGCTGCAGAGAGTTGTCTTTCCACCACCGGAAGAGCCAACCAGCGCCACATAGGAACCAGCCTTTACATCCAGATTAATATGTCTCAGAACTCTATGTGCAGTATCCTTATACTTAAATGAAACGTCGTCGAACTTTATATCGCCCCTTACATTTTCCAGGGGAACTGCTGTCTCGCTGTCCTTGATATCCGGCTCTATTGCAAGTATCTCGGCAAATCTCTCAAAGCCTGAATAACCATTCTGGAACTGTTCTGCGAAATCAACCAGTGTTCTTATAGGATCTGTAAATACATTTATATAAAGCAGAAATGTTACGAAGTCTGCAGCTGAGACAGTCCCCTTCGCCATAAAGATTCCGCCTATAAAGATAACCACTACATTTATAAGCATGGTGAAGGCTGTCATTCCTGAATGATAGAAGCCCATATAGAAATAGCTTTCCTTCTTAGCCCTCAGGAA
>ONEC01000092.1 GCA_900316715.1 uncultured Eubacteriales bacterium | reverse complement strand
GTCGATGTTACATTTAACATCCTTATGGGCGACAATGTAGAGCCACGTAAGAAGTTCATCGAGGAAAATGCTAAGTTTGTAAAGAATCTTGATATCTAAGTGCTCGGCTGACGAAGTCATGGCGAGCATGCGGCAAAGCCGCACGTATTCTGCGAGCAAAGCGAAGCAGAATTCAGATTGCACGAAGTGCAAGATGATTCTTGCACGGCAAGAAAACGCAAAAACCACGGGATTGCTTGTAATTTAAGTGCTCGTCTAAACAGAGATTATTAAATGGATGACGATAAGATTTACGACGGACAGAGTGATGACGTAAAAGAAGTCGATCTTAAGAAAACAATGGAGAATTCCTATATAGATTACGCAATGTCAGTTATAGCATCGCGTGCTCTTCCTGATGTAAGAGACGGTCTCAAGCCGGTTCAGAGAAGAATACTTTTCTCCATGATAGAACTGAATAACGGTCCCGACAAGCCACACAGAAAGTGTGCCCGTATTGTCGGTGATACTATGGGTAAGTACCATCCACACGGTGATTCTTCCATTTACGATGCGCTTGTAAAGCTTGCACAGGAATGGAATACAAGATATCCACTGGTTGATGGACACGGAAACTTCGGTTCTGTGGACGGAGACGGCGCCGCTGCCATGCGATACACAGAGGCCAGACTCTCCAAGATTTCCATGGAAATGCTTGCCGATATCAACAAGAATACAGTTGATTTCATACCTAACTTCGACGAGACAGAGAAGGAGCCGGTAGTTCTTCCGGCACGTTATCCTAATCTTCTTGTAAATGGTACAACAGGTATTGCCGTTGGTATGGCTACCAATATTCCTCCTCACAACTTAAGAGAGGTTATTGGAGCAGTTGTCAAGATTATCAACAACCGTGTTGAAGAGGGAAGAGATACAGACATCGAGGAAGTAATGGACATCATAAAAGGTCCTGATTTCCCGACAGGTGCTGAGATTCTCGGACGCCGCGGAATAGAGGAAGCTTATAGAACAGGACGTGGTAAGATAAAGGTACGTGCCGTATCAAATATCGAGCCTATGGCTAAGGGTAAGCAGAGAATAGTTGTTACTGAGCTTCCATACTATGTTAATAAGTCCCTGCTCATCCAGAAAATAGCAGAACTTGTTAAGACAAAGAGAGTTGATGGAATAACAGACCTCCGTGATGAGTCATCACGTGAAGGTATGAGAATAGTTATAGAGCTGAGAGCAGATGTAAATGCAAATCTTCTCCTCAACAATCTCTATAAGCATACACAGCTTGAGGATACATTTGGTGTTAACATGCTTGCACTTGTTAACAATGAACCAAAGGTTCTCAACATTCTTGATATGCTTAAGTATTACATTAAGCATCAGGAAAATGTTATCAAGAGAAGAACACAGTTTGATCTTGCAAAGGCAGAAGAGAGAGCTCACATATTAGAAGGTCTCCTTATCGCCATCGATAACATTGATGAAGTTATCAAGATCATCAGAGGTTCAGAAAATGTAAATGCAGCGGTTGCATCTCTTATCGAGCGCTTCGGTCTGACAGAAATTCAGGCAAGAGCTATTGTAGATATGAGACTCCGTGCTCTTACAGGTCTGGAAAGAGAGAAGCTGGAAGCTGAGTATAAGGCTCTTCAGGAGACAATAGCAGAACTGAAGGCTATACTTGCTGATAAGAATAAGCTTCTTACCGTTATCAGAGATGAGATAGCTCTTATTGCAGATAAGTATGGCGATGACAGAAGAACAAAGATCGGAATAGATGTAGGCGATTTCACAGAGGATGATCTTATCGATGATGAGCAGGTTGTTATAGCTATGACTCATCTCGGATATATCAAGAGAATGACAGTCGACAATTTCCATGCTCAGGGCCGCGGAGGCAAGGGTATTAAGGGAATGCAGACTATCGAGGATGATTATATCGAAGATCTTCTGATGACTACAACCCTTAACTATATCCTCTTCTTTACAAACAGAGGAAGGGTTTATAAGCTTCGTACTTATCAGATTCCTGAAGCAGGAAGAACTGCCAGAGGAACAGCAATAGTTAATCTTCTTCAGCTTGAAGGCGGAGAGAAGGTTTCGGCTATCATTCCTATCAGACAGTTCTCTGAGAATAAGTACCTTATCATGTGTACAAAGAAGGGCCTTGTAAAGAAGACTCCTGAGAACGATTATCTGAATATCAGAAAGAACGGTCTTATCGGTATCAATCTCCGTGAAGACGATGAGCTTATCGAGGTTAAGACTACAGATAATACAAGAGATGTATTCCTTGTAACCAAGAACGGTATGTGTATACGTTTCAAGGATACAGATGTTAGAAGTACCGGTCGTGCATCCATGGGTGTTATAGGTATGAACCTTGAAGAGGGTGACGAGATCGTCGGAATGCAGATGAATACACAGGGTGATGATCTCCTTATCGTATCAGAAAAGGGTATGGGAAAGAGAACATCCATCAGAGACTTCAAGGTCCAGAAGCGTGGCGGTATGGGTCTTAAGTGTTATAAGCTTACTGAGAAGACCGGTAACATTGTAGGTGTTAAGGCCGTTAATGATGATCATGAGATCATGATGATCACCACAGGCGGTATTATCATACAGCTTCGCTGCTGTGACATTTCCAGATATGGAAGAATCACATCAGGTGTTAAGCTGATAGATCTTAAGGATGACGTAACAGTTGCTAGTATAGCAAAGGTCAGACAGACAGATAAGAGCTCCGATTCAGAAGACTTAGAAGAAGAAATAACCGGCACAGCTGCAGAAGGAACTTCCAAGGCCGTTGTAGAAGATGCAGAAGAAACAGCTGATGAGGAATCAGTTGATGCAGGTGAAGAGACAGAAGAAGTACCTGCAGATGACGGAGCAGAAGAGTAAATAATTGGTGAGGAAAAAGTAATGGGAGACATCGTAGAGCAGGTTGGAGAACTGACTAAAACAGCAGAAATTGAAAATCTTCTTATGGGAATCGCATATTGGCTGGTGGTTATTATAATCATTCTCTTTGTATTCCTTGTTGCAATCAAGATAAGTAACTTTGTCAAGAAGCAGAGAGGAACACTTAGAAGAGAAAAGGATGATTTCTTCCAGTAGGATTAGTATGCCTGCGTGACAGAATAGTTTTTTAGAAGGGAAGATACTCGTGAGAGAATTAGACGCAAAAGTAATAACAGAAGCTGTTGCAGAGATGTGTATAGAGGCTAATCTTAAGCTTTCATCTGAGATGGAAAGCTGCATAAGAGGTGCCGCTGATACTGAAAAGAGTGAACTTGGTAAAAAGGTTCTCGGTCAGCTTGCAGAAAACATGGATATAGCAGGAGAGGACAGGATTCCAATCTGTCAGGATACAGGAATGGCAGTCTTCTTCGTTGAGGTAGGACAGGAGCTCCATATAGAGGGCGGTCTTACTGAGGCAATTAATGAAGGTGTAAGACGCGGATACACAGACGGATATCTGAGAAAGTCCGTAGTCGGAGATCCACTTGAAAGAGTTAATACCAAGGATAATACACCGGCTATCATTCACTACGATATAGTACCTGGAGATAAGCTTAAGATAACAGTAGCACCTAAGGGCTTCGGAAGCGAGAATATGAGTAAGCTTTATATGCTCAAGCCGGCCGACGGAGTTGAGGGTGTTAAGGAAGCAGTTATAGAGACAGTTAAGGCAGCCGGTCCAAATGCATGTCCTCCTTTCGTGGTAGGTGTAGGAATAGGCGGTGACTTTGAGCTTGTAGCAAAGCTTTCAAAGAAGGCACTTACGAGAGAGCCGGGAAGCCACAATGAAAAGCCTTATTTTGCAGAATTAGAGAAGGAACTTCTCGAGAAGATAAATAGCTTAGGAATCGGTCCGGCAGGACTTGGCGGAAGCACCACAGCCCTTGCAGTAAACATCGAAACCTATGCAACACACATCGCAGGACTGCCGGTGGCAGTGAATATGTGTTGTCACGTAGATAGACACAAGACAGTTATATTATAAGCATGGATGCAGATAGCTGCGTCAGACCGCGTAGCGGGATGCGCCTGTGATTGTGCAATAAGAAAAGGAAACTTATAACAATGGATAAACACATAACTATTCCGGCAAGTCAGGAAGACATACGCTCTCTTCGTGCCGGTGATTATCTGCTTCTCTCAGGAACAATATATACTGCCAGAGATGCAGCACATAAAAGAATGATTGAAACCCTTGAGCAGGGAGGAGAACTTCCTATAGATGTTAAGGGTAACTTTATATATTATCTTGGTCCTACACCTGCAAGACCGGGTACAGTGATCGGATCTGCAGGACCTACAACTTCAAGCCGTATGGATAAGTATACTCCTGAGTTACTTGGCAGAGGACTCAGCGGCATGATAGGAAAGGGAAAGAGAAGTCAGGCTGTAATAGACGCAATAGTCGAAAACGGTGCAGTATATATGGCTGCAGTCGGTGGAGCCGGAGCACTTCTTTCCAAGTGTATCAAGAGTTCTGAGGTTATAGCATATGATGATCTCGGAACAGAAGCTATCAGAAAGCTTACAGTAGAGAACCTTCCGGTAATAGTTATAGTAGACAGTGTCGGAAATAATCTGTATGAAAGTGCAGTAGAAGATTTCCTTAAGGGACAGGAATAATCAGAGGTAAAGATTCATGGCAAAGCGTAAAAAGCACATGAATAAAAAGCTGAAAGAGCTTATATATACATTACTTGGATTTCTGGTTGTAGCAGGAATAATAGCTCTGGTAATTTTCTGGAAGGGCGCACCTACTGCAAAGATGGCAGTATCAAAGTACTATACAGCAATCGGTCAGAAGGATAATAAGAAATATATAGATGCATGTTATCCTACAAGCTGGCAGAAGAATTATCATCCTGAAGGAACGGATATAAGTCTTGATGATATAGTAACAAATGCTCTTTCTTTCCAAACAGAAGCAACCTTCTCAGATCTTAAGATCATTAAGAAGGAGAAGCTTTCGGACGAGATGGTAACAGCTTTTAACGAAAGCGTTAAAAAGATCTATGGCTTTGATATCAAGGCTAAAAAGATGTACCAGATAACCTTCAGCATGGAAATGCATATGGAGGGCGCAGAGCTGGCAAGCCAGAATACAGGCTTTATAACAAGATATGTATATAAAGTAGGCGGAAGATGGTATTTCTTCGCAGATACCCTTGTAGCTGTCGACATGGGACTTGAATAATCAAAAGACTAACCCCGTACCGGTTATATCCGATACGGGGTTTTATAATGCCATTTAATCACTGAATACTACATTTCCTTCAGCATCATATACGGTATGGCCTATAGATTCATTAGTATTTCCATATTCCCAGATAAGACGTTTTACGCTGTATCCAAGATCATTCTCAGTTATAACATAGAAGCTTAAGACATCGCCGTCCTTTAAATCATAGGACTCTTTAAGCTTTATAACTTTTGTATCATTCAGCTCATCAGTGCTGATCTCCTCGCGGCTAGTTTCAACACCATTTAATTCCTTCGTAAAGTAAACATGTGTAACATTTACACCATCATTCCATGAATCCTTTGTCAGCCAGATTTCTGAATCAAAGGAGAGCTTACCATTTTTATCTTTTACTTCATACGGAGCTCTTGATATTGCTGTATTTGGCAGAACGTCTACCCAGAAAGGTCCGCACCAGAAGGCATGAACTTCTGCAAGGGTTGTAACTTCACCATTTATTATTGATACAACAGGAATATCAGAACATTCTTCAAACAGTCCAACTTCAAGAGTTCCTGTATAGCAGTCTCCGTCTTTCTTTAACTCTATGTCATGTGTTCCAAATGTGAGGGAAAGGGTGGTGCTGTCAGTAAATTCCCTGAGCTTAACCTTGAATAATAGATTTACAGTTAAAGAATCTCTGTTGAAATCACCAACTATCAGTTCTGCATCATATATCGGAGAGCTTATATCATCCAGCTTGGTGCTTATATCATCCATATAGATGGAAGTATCACGCTTTAACTCATCAATCTTGGAATTAAGACCGTTGATGGTATTCTGCATAAAGGATATCTGGGTAAGATTGATGGCATTCCATAATATAAGCAGAAATATGAGAACAGCCATAACAGATTCCCCGGGTGAGGAAATCCTCTTACTTGTGTCTTCAACACCATTTAAAACTTTATTTATATGATTTTTATACTTTATATATTTTACAGTCATGTAAATAACTGCAGAGATTATACTTACAACAAGTATGATCAATATCCATGTGGCCATAGCTGCCATATCAATATCCTCCTATAATCCAAAAAACTTCTTAAATGAAGCGTAGTAACTTCGTGTAACATCTATTACGGTTCCGTCAGACATAGTGATAATAAATTTCATCGAGAGAGCAGGCTTTATATTTTTAACATGCTTCTTCGATATAATGACGGAATTACTGATACGCGTAAAATGCAGCGAATCAAGATATTCTTCTAACATGTATATTCTGTCCTGTGAAGAAAACACTCCGTCAGTGGTGTGCACATCTATCTTATGACCGTAGCTTTCTATAAAAATAATATCAGCACAGTCTATCATGATGCGTTCGCCATCCTGATTCTTGACCGGAAGATACTTCTTCTGTTCCCTGGACATCAGTACATATTCGGCATCATCACTGATTTCTATACCCAGTTCATAAAGCTCTTTATATATCGATTCATATTTTTCATCATCGATCAGGATTTTTACCTTCAACGGGCCGCTCCTTTCTGGTTACATGTAACTGTTTATCATAATATCAGAAAAAAGATGCATTTCAATAGAACCTGCATAAATAGCATTAAAACCCTGCATAGATTGCATTAAAAGGTTTTACAAATATAGCGAATCCCTATTACATCTATGTTACATATGCTTTTTATAATAGGTTTAACAAAATAAACTGATTGTGAAAGGAGAACGCTTATGAAAAAGAGATTATTAGCAGTATGTAGTTTAAGTATATGTATGGCAGCATTTGCAGGCTGCAGCAAAGAAGATATTATGCCAGAAAATGCAGCTATAACAGAGGAAGTATCAATAGCAGAAGCTGTAACAGAGGAGCTGACGGCAGGAGCAACAGATGCAACAACTGAAGCAGCCACAGACTTAACGACAGAAGTGGTCACAGAAGCGGCTACAGAGACAGAAGAGACCTCTGCAGCAAAGGAAGCTCTATGCAGCTTTATGTCGGATCCGAATGCCTATGAATGGCATAAAATGTTTCCCGATGAGCCGGATTACGAATGGAATCTGTTTATGACGATTGAGCTGGACGGAGACAGTGATCCTGAGCTTTTAGCCACAACTTTGGACGAGAACAGAGTTGATAAGGGGTTACAGCCATATCTTATAGTTGATTATACCGATAACGGACTTGTGATAAATGAGATGGCCGACGGTACTTCCGAAGCGGGTGGAGCAACTCATACATTATATTATGTGGAAGGTAAAAGCGTAATATATGATATTATCGTATGTCAGCCATATGATACACCGGCAGCAACCACATATAAGATAGAGAACAGTAAGATAACCTATGATAATGACGGTTACTTTGAAGCAAATAATGATCTGGAATACCCTGAAAACATAGAACAGGGAATCTGGCATTGGGACGGTAAGGAAGTTACAAATGAAGAGTATGACAGAATACTGAACGAAGCGACATATGATCTTTCGGGAATGGCATTCAGCGGATATGATTTTAGAGATAAGGATATGATCATAAGTACATTAAAATAAAAAATGCAAAGAAAAAAGCATCCGGAATCGGATGCTCTTTTCTTCACACTATTTAATCTATAACCTATGAGAGTTAATTTTTTGAATCATCTCTTGGCTTGTATATATATTACTATAGTCAATAAATGAAAGGATGAGCAGATTTTTAATTAATTGTAAACAAACTGTTAATTATGTCGATTTTTTATGCTTGAAGTACCCGGAAACATAAAGTATTATCAGATTGTAGTCCGTGTCTGGAGAAAGGTATTAGCCGGAAAGGAATAAGTATGGAAACATTTAAGCTTAGTAATGGTATGGAATTACCGGCGATAGGATTTGGGTGCTTTAATGCAAAGGGCGGAGAGAGCTATGATTTTATATCTACGGCAATTGATTCGGGATATACACTTTTTGATACAGCCTCCATATACGGGACCGAAAAGGATCTGGGAAGAGCGATACGTGATAAGGGTGTGGATAGAAGTTCTCTTATAATACAGAGTAAACTCTGGATAGATGAGATGGGATATGACGGAGCAAAAAAAGCTCTGGAAAGAAGTCTTACACGCCTCAAGATGGATTATCTTGACGTATATCTTATCCACTGGCCGAAGCAGAGAACAGATGTACCAGAAGATGAGTGGAGATCTCTTCAGAGAGAAACTTATAAAGCTCTTGAAGAAATGGTTGATGAGGGAACAGTGAAGGCCATAGGTCTTTCAAATTTTCTTCCACATCATCTGGACAATATTTTGAGCTTCTGTAATATCAGCCCTGTGATCGATCAGATTGAATATCATATCGGATATACACAGGAGAGAGCAAAGGAATATGCCGTTTCTAAGGGACTGGTTGTTCAGGCCTGGAGTCCTCTTGGAAGAGAATCTGTATTTAAGAATGAAATTATTTTGAAGATGGCTGAGAAGTATAATGTCACTGCTGCTCAGCTGGCTCTGAGATTTAATTTTCAGTCGGGAGTAATGTCACTTCCAAAAGCCTCCTCTTCTGAAAGACAGATTCAGAATCTCAGTATCTGGGATTTTGAAATTGATGCTGACGACTTCAATTTTTTAGCCTGTCTTCCAAATATTTACTGGAGTAGTGAACATCCGGATATTGCAATTCCGGGTGCAAAAAGTACCTTTGAAATTTAGAAAAACTATACTTTGTTTTGTGCATCAAAAAGCATCAGCCCAATATATATGAAAATTGAGCTGGTGTTTTTTTCCTTAAAAGGGTAAAAGGGCACTATGATATTCATAGTGCCCTTTTAGGGTGGGTATAGACACGTATACTAACCTGTTATGAAACAGCATAGTAAACCGATAATCAGATGATATATTAGAAAAATAATTTGTGAAAAAAAGTGTCGTAAACGTATGAAAAAATGTCTTAAACGTAAGGGCTGAAAAATAATCCTGACAGGTTTACAGTTAATATAGCTTAGTGTCTTTACCAAATTGGTATGGGTATTCAGCTGGAGATGTACTCAAGTGGCTGAAGAGGCGCCCCTGCTAAGGGTGTAGGTCGTTTGCGCGGCGCGAGGGTTCAAATCCCTCCATCTCCGTTAAGCAGTATTTGAATCTGCATTGCAGATATAGATATACATTCCTCGATAGCTCAATGGTAGAGCATTCGGCTGTTAACCGAAGGGTTGTTGGTTCGAGCCCAACTCGGGGAGCACACTCCACGAGATTGTTGGAGTAAGAAGGAATGATCCAATTTAATATGGCGACTTAGCCAAGTGGTAAGGCGTGGGACTGCAACTCCCTGATCATCGGTTCGAATCCGTTAGTCGCCTCTCAAGAGGAAACCTGTATCTGATTTATTTTAATCAGATACAGGTTTTTTAGGAGGAAAGCGCGTGAGCACGTGCATTACGATATGAAACTTGTACATCTTATTATTACTTTATATATCTTAGTTAAGATCGGTATCTGTATTCTGACCGAGTATGCCCTTCACGGTGACGGAAAGATAGGAAGGTTCGGTAAGAAGACAAGAATTCCGAGAATAATCATTTACATACTTATCGCTGTAGTTCCTTGTCTGGGAGCATATCTGCCCAACGGAACAGCTAAGTTCTTGTGTATGAAATGGGGAAATGTATGGCTTGGTTTCTTCATATACTATGGAGGACTGCTCCTGATCTTATCAGGTGCCTCATGTCTGATAGCATTAAGCCGTAAGGGAGTCAGCAGGAAGGTAATAAGAAAAAACCTTATAGGTCATTCCTGTATAGTGGCCATCTGCGCGGGACTTATAATCAATGGTTATGGTCTGTATCATGCACAGCAGCCAAAGGTAGTAAATTATTCCATCGATATATCTGAAGGAGAAGAGAGGCATCTTAAGATCGTACTTATAGCTGATCTTCATCTCAGTGTAAATTCCTGTCCGGAAACGACGGAAAAGATGGCTGCCATGGTAAATGAATGTAACCCCGATATAGTACTTGTGGGCGGAGATATATTTACAAGTACTTATGAGGGTCTGGAAAATCCTGACAGATATGCGGCTGCTCTCAGTACCATACAGGCAAAGTATGGAGTATATGCAGTTGCCGGCAATCATGATGTGGAAGAGGATCTTTTCGGAGGCTTTGCTGTTTCTCCATATACAGAGGCCTTCCGTACAAAAGAGATAGAGGACTTTTTTGAAAAGTCCGGATTCAACATGCTTTATGATACATCGGTTCCGATAGGAGATACGGGAATTACCCTGGTGGGAAGAATCGATGCAGAGAAGGCGGGAGACGGAACCAAGAACCGTCTCAGTGCAGATGAATTATTAAATGGAATAGAAGGAACAAAGATCGTGCTCGAACATGAACCGCTGGACTATAAGGCACTTTCAGAGGCAGGAGCGGATCTGGTTCTTTCGGGACATACACATAACGGCCAGATAGCACCGGGAAATCTTGTGGTTCCTTTCTTTAATGAGAACGGATACGGATTAAAGGAACTGTATGGCATGAAAACCGTTGTAACGGCCGGTGTGGGATATTACGGTGCACCTATAAGAGTAGGTACGGATAGTGAGATAACGGTTATAGATCTTACATATTAATGGGGGAAGCAACATTGAAAGAAAAGGCAGCAGGCAGAAAAAAGGAAGCTGAAAAAGAAACAGGAAAAGAAAAAAGAGCACGTAAAAAAACCGAGAAAGCAGAGCGTAAAAGGGTAGTAAATGTCAAATTCCTTGATATATATAAGGTTTCTTTTAAAACCGTGTTCGGTAAAGGAATCAAAGCCTTCCTTGTAATGATATTGGTATCTGTTGTGCTTTCCATGATAAGCTTAGACTATGCTTTCGGATATAGTGTATTCGATCAGGGTGATTCACTTCTCGGAATTACAGGCCGAGCTACCCCGGATAACGAAGCCATATTAAGGGATTATCTGAGCGGTACCAAATTCGGTAAATTTCTGGATGCGCTGGATTCGGCTCCGGAGGATGTCGAGGATGATACTCAGGATGTAATAGAAGATGAACTGTCTAAAATAGAGGATCCGGATGAAAGGTCGGAGGTTGAGGGATACATTGAGGATACGAACGAAGAACCGGATGAGGATATCAGGCTTTCGGATATGATAATAAAAATAATAGCCGAGAAAGCGGGTATCGTAGTACAGATTCTCAGTACAAATAAGGAATATGTGGAACGTAACAAGGGTGAGATATTCGCACTTACGGTTATAGCTATGGTCATTATAATGATCCTCTCGTTCCTGATAAAAAAGGTTTCATCTGTCGGTCAGGGAAGAATGCTTCTTGAAAACAGGTATCAGAGAGTGCCGCGCTTAAGAAGGTTTTTTGCTCCGTACGGAAGAGGTCAGTTCTTCCATTTAGTTTGGGTATATATCCAGTTTGTGTTTATTATTTTTTTGTGGAGTTTAACCATAATAGGATATTTCTATAAGGGATATCAATACAGAATGGTGCCGTATCTGTTAGCGGAAAATCCGACACTTTCCTGGAAGCAGGTAAAGAAAATATCCTCACAGATGACAAAAGGATATAAGTTTAAGATGTTTCTGTTTGAGATGACGACGATACCACTATGGATTATTCAGATGCTGATCCCTGTAATCGGACCGCTTCTGAGTCTGCCTGTCATCATGCAGCTCGATGCAGAATGGTATGCAAGACTCAGACGCAGAACGGATATTGACAGAAGTGCATTTCTTGAGCCGATATTCGATGGAGATGCTTACGCAGTCACACATACAGAGAAGAAAAAATATAAAGAACTAATTAAAAATGCTGAGACAGAATCCGAGAAGAAGGCTCTTAAGAAGGAACTCAGGGCTCTTTTAAAAGAGGAAGGAAAGGAATATCCGGACTATGTTATGCCGGATATCCTTATAGATATTTCAAGTTTTGAAGAGGCAGATAAGTATAAGGTCACGGACTTTATCGTAATGTTCTTTTCTTTCAGTCTGGTCGGATGGTTATGGGAAGTTGCACTTCATATCATTCAGGATCATGCCTTCGTAAACAGAGGTATGATGTACGGACCATGGATTCCGATATACGGATTCGGAGGAGTATTTATCATATTCTTCCTGAACCGCTTTAAGAACAACAAAGTAAAGCTTGTAATTCTTACAATGATCCTTTGCGGAATCCTTGAGTATCTTACAAGTTTCGTTCTGGACTTTGCCATGAATGCTTCCTACTGGGATTATAAGGATCTCTCCTTCAACCTTAACGGAAGAATCTGCCTTGCGGGACTTGCTGCATTTGCAGCAGGCGGCTTTGCCGGTATCTATCTGATAGGTCCGGCCATAAAGGGTCGTCTGGAAAAGTTCGGAAAAAAGAGAACTGTAATTCTGTGTATGATCCTTGTAGCCGCTTTCCTGATAGACTTTATCTGCTGCAGGATATTTGGTTCCAACTCCGGAGCCGGTGTCGGTGGAACGATCTAAATATCAAGCGGTCTGTGGGCCGCGATGAGATACTAAAAGGGGACGACTCTGCAGGTAGGTTATCTGCATGGCCGTCCCCTTTTCACGGGAGATTATTATGAACCGGTGCCGT
>ONEC01000063.1 GCA_900316715.1 uncultured Eubacteriales bacterium | reverse complement strand
CTTGAAGAGTATGTAGATAAAAATATTAAATATCAGGAGAAAAATGTTGTTGTATATCTGGATTCAGAGAGCGAATATCTGCAGCAGAATGATGATGGTGAGTTTTATGTAGATATAATGAAGCTTTTCGGAATAGATTTCAGTCTGAAGGAAGGACTGAATATAGATTTTACAACAAAGGATGCGAGGGTGGTTCCTTTCTGGATCGAGATTCCGGTTAAAGAGGGAAAGCTTGTTGCAAAGTCTTCGGTAGTTGTAGAGGCAAAGGATACTGCTTTTGTAGTAATAGCTGTTCTTGCTTATGTATTTATTATTCTGGTCGGTTTTATAATCGCAGTTGTTAACTTCGTGAATAACTTAAAGAATCACAGAAGAGTAAACAAGCTTCTGTTTACGGATATGGCCACCAACAGTCATAACTGGACCTGGTTCTTGTATCAGGGAAGCAATCTTATGAGACGCTGGAGAAATGCTGATAAGAACTATGCGGTAATGGATTTTGACTTTGTCAAGTTCAGGAATTTCTGTATGGCACATTCTGTTCAGGAAGGTGAAAGAGTTCTCTGTACGGTAGATGATGTTATCTGCAGTCATCTGGATAAGAAGGAGCTCTGCTCTCATAACTCATCGGCGCATTTTGCAGTTCTTATGAAATATGATACTGATGAGAATCTGAACGACAGGATTAACGGAATCCTTAGAGAGCTGGAGCATATAGATGATACCCATGTTTTCTCTTATCATGTTGGTGTTGATAAGCTGAATGCCATGTATGATGAGAATGGAAAGCTGATAAAGAGAAAGGATATCGATATTGAGAAGGCTTATAATAATGCCTGTGCAGCATCAGCAACTCTTGCAGATAACGATGATACAGGAATTGCCTTCTTTGATGAGAAGCTGCTGGAGGAGCAGAGATGGCTGGATATTGTTCAGGAGAATCAGCAGAAGGCTCTGGATAACGAGGAGTTTGTGGTATATTATCAGCCGAAATATGATCCGAGAACCAACGAGCTCAGAGGTGCGGAGGCACTTATCAGATGGCAGTCTCCGGAGTATGGCTTTGTATCACCGGGACGTATCATTCCTATATTTGAGAAGAACGGATTTATAACTGAGATAGATCACTACATGATCACTCATGTGGCAAGAGACCAGAAGGCGTGGCTGGATAAGGGACTCAAATGTGTTCCTGTATCAGTAAATGTATCCAGAGCACATTTCATAGAAAGTGATCTGGCAGAGCAGATAAGAGACATGATCGATAATGAGGGTGCACCGAGAAATCTTGTGGAGATAGAGCTTACAGAAAGTGCATTCTTCGATGATAAGAAAGCCCTTATAAATATTATTAAGAAGCTGAAGGGCTATGGCTTCTCGGTATCAATGGACGACTTCGGCGCCGGATACTCATCACTTAATTCTCTTAAGGATATGCCTCTGGACGTTCTGAAGCTGGATGCAGACTTCTTCAGAGGAGAGACGGATGGAGACAGAGGTGAGATAGTTGTATCTGAGGCTATCAAACTGGCGCAGAAGCTCAATATGCATACTGTTGCTGAGGGTGTTGAAGCAAGGGAACAGGTAGACTTCCTGGCAGAACAGGGCTGCGACATGATACAGGGATATTATTATGCAAAGCCTATGCCGAAGGAAGAGTATGAAGGACGGATGGCATCACCTGTGGCAAAAGTTGAAGAACAGCCGGCAGCTGAGGCAGCAAAGGAGCAGCCTGCTGTGGCAGTTTCGGCAGAATAGCCGGTGAAAATGGCACCATACTACCAGTAAGGGTTTTAGCCGTAATATTAGTACGAGAAGTATATTGCAAAAGGGGTTACTATATTTTAAAATCAACCTAAGGGTTGAGAGTTTTACATATGAGGAGGTAGAGCATATGGATAAGTATGTATGTGTGTGTGGATATGTTTATGACCCTGAAGTAGGTGATCCTGACAGCGGAATCGCACCGGGAACCGCATTTGAGGATATTCCTGATGATTGGGTATGTCCGATCTGTGGTGTTGGCAAAGACATGTTTGAAAAGCAGTAATCATGCATCCGGTGTCTTAGCAGGCACCGGATGTTTTTATAAGAAGTAAATGGATTAACATAGATAACAGAGAGTGAGTTATGCAGGAATTATTACAAAGCTTAAAAGACAATATTAGTAAGAAGTTCATAGGAAGGGATGAGACCATTCATAATATAGTGGTGGCTCTTCTGGCCGGGGGACATGTGCTTATAGAGGATGTTCCGGGAGTGGGAAAGACTACTCTTGCCAAGGCTGTGGCAGGTTCCATAGATGCGTCCTTTGCAAGAATACAGTTCACGCCGGACACGCTTCCTACAGACGTTACGGGAACTTCTGTTTTTGATCCGGTTAAGACCGAATTTAAGACAGTGCTGGGACCTATTCATAATCAGATAATTCTGGCGGATGAGATAAACCGTACATCCCCAAGAACCCAGTCGGCACTGCTTGAGGCAATGGAAGAAAAGCAGGTGACTATAGATGGCAAAGCATTTGATCTGCCGGAACTGTTTATGGTCATTGCCACAGAGAACCCTTCAGAGCATCTTGGTACTTACCAGCTTCCTGAAGCCGAGCTGGACAGATTCATGATGAAGGTGTCTATCGGTTATCCGAATAAGTCTAAGCAGACATTGCTGGCAAAGAATTATCTTGAGGGAGCTTTGGATGAGAAACTTACACCGGTGCTTAAGCCGGAACAGGTTCTGGAAATGAGAGAAGCAGTAAAGAATGTTATCATCAAGGATGAGCTTATAGAGTATGCACTCAAAATAGTTGATGATACAAGAAGTCTCAGTGAGCTGGAGTACGGACTTAGTCCGAGAGCGGGACTTGCACTTCTGGCAGCATCCCGTGCAAATGCATATCTTAAGGGCAGGGATTATGTGATTCCTGAAGATATAATCGAGATGGCAGATGTTACACTTCCTCACAGACTGGTACTTACGGCAAAGGCATACATGGAACGTTATACAGGAGAACAGCTTATAACAAGAGTTGTAGACAAGATTAAATTACCGGAGTAAAGGCAGTTGAAGAGTATTAACAGATTAACAAGACATAGGAGAATCATTCCGTGGATAATATATCTTATCATGCTTGCGGCACTGGCCGTATGGGTAAGTAACCGCGGAGGTGCTATTTCCTATGTCTTCTTTTTTACTGTCCTTCTGTATCCGGTGGCGGCTCTCATACATATTTTTTATACGAGAGCATTTCTAAAGATATATCAGGAGGTCGACGGCCGTCTTCTCTATAAGATGACATCGGTGGATTATCAGATATTTATAGAATGCGCCGGCATATTCCCTATGGCCGGAATAAAGCTTACAGCACTGGACGAGGTTACTCTGTTTGGTGAAAACTTTGCAGATCAGATATACACCCTTCTTCCGAGAGAAAAAGTAAAGCTGAACACAAGTATGACCTGTAAGTATGCGGGGGCTTATACAGCAGGAATCGGAAAGGTTACACTTGAAGACTGTTTTGGACTGTTTAAGATAACCTATGATATTCCTATACCGCTCAGAGTAAATGTACTTCCGATAGTTACGGATATAGCAGGAAGAGATATCAACAAACTTTATACTGAGGTAATGAACGGAGTAAGAAGCTTCAGACTGGATAAGTCAGAGAATTATCTCGGAAATGATGTCCGAAGGTATATTGAGGGTGACAGCGTAAATACCATCCACTGGAAGAACTATGCCAGAACAGGAGAAATGATGGTAAGACTTCCGGAAAAGCAGGACTCAGAGATGATGAATGTAGGACTGGTCACTGCCGGGGATGAAGCCGATATCACAAAGAGAGATTTTATGCTGGAGTATATAGTTTCTTTTGCAGACTGGTTTGCCAGACAGAAGAAACCGGTAAGATTCGTATATTACAGTGGAAGCATCAAGGATTATCTGGTTGAAAGCTATGACAGCTTCCAGAAGTTTTATCTGGAAGTACTGCCGGAGATAGGCAGGGAATCCAGAAGCAGTAATGATGAAGAAATACTTGAAGAGACAAGACGTATAAATGGAATAGCAGCTATATATAAAGAGAGTGAAGGGGAGCTGGTGGCCATTGACAGATAAGAAAAGGACAATTAAATATCTGCTGATGATACCTGTATTTCTTGTTATGGCTCTGCCTATAGCAGGATATCTTACTGCGGCCGTAAGCAGGGATTTTGTATTGCTGTTCTTCTTATGTTATTTTGCAATACATCTCATAATTTCGTTTCTGGCAGTCCTGCTTAAAAAAGAGAAATGGGATATAGTGGTTTCAGTAGTGGCAACCCTTATCCTTATGCTGGTCTTCAGAGACAAGGTACTGATACTCAATATGCTTGAAGCCCTCGCGGTTGCGGCAGTTTTATATCTGCTCAGACAGAAAAAGATCAGAAGAGTCGGATGGGCTGTACTTGCTGCACTGGAAATAGCCCTGTGGCTTCTTATGGATTACAGGGATGTACCGAAGATCATCGCTATATGCCTGATCCTGCTCGCAATCTATGCACTGGGCTGCCTGCTGAACCGTGAAGTAAAGTATTACATAGCGGTTCTGTTCCTGCTGGGAATAGGGGTTGCATTTATACCTGTAAAGGAAGATCCTATTCAGTGGACGCTGGTGAAAAAAGGAATTGAAGCTGCAGCAAAGCTGATCGATAAAGCCGGGGACGAACTGGAGTATCTGGGAATGCTGATTACAGGAGATGGAACCAGCTATACCGGATATTCGGACAGTAACGCCTTCGGAGGACATGGCGTAAAGCACAGGGAGAGAGAGGATCTCTTTATAGAGACCAGTACAAGACGCGGCTCGCTGTACCTTAAGGGAAGAAGTCTTCTGGATATGGACGAAGAGGGCTTTGGCACAGAAGAGGAAAGAATCGAACCATTTAATCAGTGGTTTGTAGAATATATAAATGCACTGTATCACGCCGGAGTTACCAGAGATGAAGCGATCTGCTTCTCGAAGATATGGCGTATTGATATTGAATACAGGCTTCTCAGAACAGATGATCTGATAGCACCGAGTACTGTTCTCAGTGTGGAAGAAAGACCGGGCAAAGGTTTTGAAGGACGAAAGGGACGCCATTACAGATATGAGCTGAAGTATATGGCCCTTGACTATTCTAACCCATACCTCATAAGAGTTCTGGAATCTGATAAGGCACCGTACGAAGATTATGATATAATAAGTGAGTACGTTAGAACGATATATAATATCGACTTATCAAAAACCATGACTGAGGAAGAGTATAACAGTATCGCTGCGACAGAGCAGGACTTCTCTGCCTATATGGATACTTCCATGGCGACGGACAGGATAAGAGATCTTACAGAGGAAGTGACGGCAGACTGCACGACTGATTATCAGAAGGCAAAGGCCATCGAAACTTATCTCAGACAGTATACCTATTCTACGGATGTTGAAAGGATAGAAGGAGAGAATTATATAGACCGCTTCCTGTTTGAGGACAGGAAAGGATACTGTACATATTATGCTGCGTCTATGGTTCTTATGCTGAGACTCAGCGGCATTCCTGCCAAGTATTCCATGGGATATATGCATACCTATAAGAGTGACTACAGCAGCGTCATGAGTACCGAGGCCCATGCGTGGTGCGAAGCATATATAGATGGATATGGCTGGGTTCCTTTTGAACCGACAACTGTAAAGGAAACAGCAGAAGATCTGGGCTGGGGACTCAAGGTTTCGTCGCGTTCCGGTGATGGTGAGATAGGAGAAGCTCCGACACCTTATATTCCTGCAGTTCCTCAGGGTGCAATCCCAACTGATGGTTCGGGAATTACAGCAGCCGAGAAGCGTGAGTTTGACAGAGCAGGCCTGTTTAAGTTCCTTAGTTATTTAGCAGGAATGGTGGGCATAGCGGCCACACTGCTGCTTATAATAAAGCTTGTCGCTTATATAAGATACTTAAGGATGACTCCGGAGAGAAAGCTTACGGAAAATGTAAGGCGCATCAGAAAGCTGGTGGAGGACAGAGCATTTAAGGAGCACAGTGTCCGTACCATATATGAATATGCGGAAGTTGTTAAGGATCCGGAGAAGAGAGAAGAATTAAAACGTCTCTTTGATGAATACTATAAAGTGAGATTCCGAGGCGATGCAGCACAGGACGAAGTAGTAGATAAATCAAGAAAACTGGCTTCGTTCCTCAGTTCTAACAGAAAGCTTATTGGAGGTATATAAATGGCGAAGATTTTACTTACAGTTGATGATATTCCGGACGAAGTTACTATTCCGCTGCTGGACTATCTTCTGGAACAGGGAATACGCCCTGTGATGTTTACTATAGGAGATCTGGCGGAGAAAAACTATGATACACTGCTGTATGTTCTGAAAAAGGGAATAGTAGTGGGCAACCATTCCTGGACCCATCCTGATTTCAGCACTATAAGTTATGAGGAATGTATAGAAGAAATAGAACGTACCGAGGCACTTCTTAATAAGGCCTATGCTGACGCCGGCGTTGAGAGACGTTACAAGCTTTTCAGATTCCCGTTCCTTAACAAGGGAGGCGAGAATAAGGAGAAGCTTCAGCAGTATTTAAGAGATAAGGGCTTTACAAAGGTAGATGACAGAGGTGTTACGGCAGCCGGTTACATAGATGGTAATCATAATAACGAGATAGATACATGCTGTTCCTATGACATCATGGAGTACATGGTAAGACCGGGACAGATGACTATAGATGATATCATTAAGAGACTGGACAGAGATGAACCGGGTCAGGATATAATCGGTGACAGCGGAGAGCATCTGGTATTATTCCATTCACATAAAGATACAGATGTGGAAGCTCCGGGTTACTACAAAACTATCATTGGTCACCTTCTGGAAAGAGGCGCCGAGTTCGTGGAGCCTAAAATGCTTTAACATAATTAATATGCTTTTTATATCTGGCCGGGGTTTCCCCGGTCAGTTTTTTGAATGCGGCAGTGAATGCACTCTGGGATGAGAAACCAAGGGAAAATGCAATGTCAGATATGGAGTAATCGGACTTCTCCAGCATGTTCTTCGCGGTTTCGATTTTGACAGAAAGAATAAAAGCCTTAACAGGGGTACCGATCTCTTGGGAGAAGAGCTTAGAAAAATAGCTTGGATTAAGGTTTTCGTTGGCTGCCAGCTGCTCCATGGTGATGTTCTCGTGCAGATGATCGTAGATATAATCAATGGAGTGCCTTACATATATGGAACAGTTATTATTCTTTCTTATCTTTTTCATGCGGGCAGCAAAGTCCAGCTGGGCCTGCTCTAAGAGATCGATAACCTCTTCGATGGTGGTAAGTTCGTCTACTGCCTGAATATAAATGTCACTTATGGTATAGGCTTCGTCGTGAGGGAGTCCCCCCTTTAAGCAGACTCTGGATATTACGCCTATTGAAACAACGAAGTGATACTTTACATTTCTGAGAGGGTCCTTTGACAGTAATCCTTTTCCTTTAAAGAAGTCTTTTCGAAGCTCATTGAAGTTCTCCTGAACCTTTTCTATATCACCATTCTTAATATCATCATAACGGGAAAATTCCTTCTTTGTATCGGTTCTTTCGAACTCTTCTTCGCGCTGCAGATATAAATGATAATTAAGCTCTTTACCTGTATCCATACGTTATCCCTCGTAAACTAACGTTAAAAAAGACAATAGAATTATAAAAAAAACAAAACTTTAGATAAAATAATTGTAATACAACTTTTATAATCCGTCTAATACTTTTGTAATGATAAGAGGATGAGTAATGACAGAGAGAAGTATCGGGACAAAAGAAAAGAAGGTAACGGATTTTACTACCGGAAGCGTTGGAAAGCATATAATGAACTTTTACTGGCCGCTTATTATGACCAGTATGCTTCAGCAGATATATAACTTTGTTGATGCCAAGATAGTAGGAACGGGACTGGGAGATAATTCATTTGCAGCAGTAGGCAATATGGGTTCTCTCTTCTTTCTTATAGTGGGCTTTTCCTTCGGACTTGCCAACGGTTTCGGAGTTCTTCTGGCTCAGAGCTTTGGAGCAAAGAAAGAGGATGAGTTAAGACACAGACTGGCCGGAACGATCCAGCTTTCCATAGGGCTTATAATACTGCTCACTACCTTCAGTATCCTGTTTCTTCCGACAGCGCTGAAGCTGATAAAGACGGATGATGCTCTTATAGCAGACTGCCTTAAATATGGATATATCATATTCGGAGGACTTGCGGCTTCTATCAGTTATAACGTAAGTGCAGCAGTTCTCAGATCCCTTGGAGACAGCCGGACTCCGCTTAAGGCAATCATTATATCTTCTATAATTAATCTGTCACTGGACAGTTTCTTTATATTCGTGCTTCATACAGGCGTTGAGAGAGCGGCTATTGCAACAATCGTATCTCAGGTTATCTCAGCCTTTGTCTGCATTAAGAGACTCAGCAGGATTGAGATGATCCATCTCTCCAGGGAAGACTTTAAGAATGAGAGAAGAATATATCTTGATCTGATAAAGAATGGACTTCCGATGGCATTCATGAATTCTATAACAGCTATCGGATGTATGGTGGTACAGAGCTTCATTAACGGATGCGGAGTTGACTATACAGCAGCTTATACTGCATGCAGCAAGTATCTGACACTTTTTATGAATCCTGCCAGCACAGCGGGAAATGCAATGAGTGCCTTTACAAGTCAGAATTATGGTGCAAGAAAATTTACCAGGATCAGAGAAGGCTACAGAGTATGTCTTATCATAGCTCTTGTGGCATACATCATTCTGGGCTCAGTACTGATATTCCAGCCTTATCGGCTTGCGTCATTCCTTATTACAGGAGATTCAGCAATAAAGCTGGCATGCGGATATTTTCCTCTGGTAGGAAGAACTATCATTATAGTTGACTGTCTGTTTGTAGTAAGATGTGGTGTTCAGGGTATGGGTGATCCGGTACTTCCTATGTGGTCCGGAGTTCTTGAGATGGTTATCCGAACAGGCGTGATATCATATTTTATCGGAACTGTAGGATTTAATGCAGCGGCCTATGCAGAAATAAGTGCATGGACAGGAGCACTTTTATTAAATATATATGCATTTTACAGAAAGCTTCTCCCTGGATTAAAAGAGGAGAAGAAGGATAAAAGAGAGGAAACAGGGTATGGCAAAAAGGGATTTGGATATTTCTCACAGAAAGGTGAAGACAGCGTTCAGAGTAATAGATGCTGAAGGCCGTCCGGTATCCGGAAAAGAGATTAAGGTACAGCAGACTCGTCACAGTTTTCTTTTCGGCTGTGGAGCATTTGACTTCATTCCTTATGTTAAGGAGGGTGACGCTGAGCATAAGGAGATAGTGGAGAGCTGGCAGAAGATATTTAATTATGGAACTCTGCCATTCTACTGGGGAAGATATGAGCCTGAAGAAGGTAAGCCGGATCGTGACTCTCTTATGAAGACTGCTGAGTTCATGAAGAGTCAGGGGATTACCGTAAAGGGACATCCTCTCTGCTGGCATACTGCATGTGCTGACTGGCTTATGAAGTATGATAATGAAACCATTATGAAGAAGCAGTTGGAGAGAATCGACCGTGAAGTATCAGGCTTTAAGGGCGTTATCGATATGTGGGATGTTATCAATGAAGTTGTTATCATGCCGATCTTCGATAAGTACGACAATGCCATTACAAGAATCTGTAAGGATAAGGGAAGAGTAGGTCTGATAAAGGCTGTATTTGAAGAAGCGCACAAGATGAATTCGGATGCAGTGCTTCTTATAAATGATTTCAATACTTCCGTAAGCTATGAGATCCTCATTGATGGATGTCTCGAAGCAGGAGTTCCTATCAGTGCTATAGGTATCCAGTCCCATCAGCATCAGGGATACTGGGGAGCTGATAAGGTATATGAAGTTCTAGAAAGGTATGAGCACTTTGGGCTGCCGATTCATTTCACAGAGAATACTCTTATATCCGGTGATATCATGCCGGCTTATATTGAGGATCTGAATGACTGGCAGGTTCCGGAATGGCCGACAACGCCTGAGGGCGAAGAGAGACAGGCACGGGAGATTGAGGAAATGTACCGCATACTTTTCTCACATCCTCTTGTTCAGGCAATCACTACCTGGGATTACAGAGACGGGGCATGGCTGGGAGCGCCTAGCGGCTATATCAGAAAGGACAATTCGCCTAAGCCGGCTTATGATATGCTGAAGGATCTGACCCATAATGAGTGGTGGACAGACACCACGATTGTCACTGATGAAAATGGATTTGCAGAGACAGATTCCTTCAAGGGAGATTATACTGTTACAGTGGATGGAATCGAGACAAAAATAGTGGCTGATAAAGCCTCTGAAACCGTAATACGAGTTTGATAAAACCCGTGTGATATGATAAACTAAACCCTGGTTCATATTTATATGAATCAGGGTTTTTAAATATAAGAAACAGGGTTAAAGGAGGAAGCAAATGGGTGCACTGACAGCTTCTCAGATCGGTATTATCGTATCCATATTTGTATACCTTGCCGGTATGCTTGTGGTAGGATTTATCGCATCTCGAAACACAAACGATGTAGGCGATTTTTATCTCGGAGGAAGAAAGCTTGGTCCTTTTGTTACAGCCATGAGTGCTGAAGCATCAGACATGAGTTCATATCTTTTGATGGGTGTTCCGGGACTGGCATACTTCTCGGGTATTGCAGACGCAGGATGGACAGCAATAGGACTTGCGGTAGGTACTTATCTTAACTGGCTTTTCACAGCTAAGAGACTTCGTAACTACACAGCCAAGATTGATGCCATCACTCTTCCGGAGTATTTCAAGAAGAGATTCAGAGATAAGAGTAATATCACACTTCTTATCGGTGCAATCACCATCATTGTTTTCTTCGTACCATATACAGCATCAGGATTCTCTGCCTGTGGAAAGCTTTTTTCAAATCTTTTCGGAGTAAATTATCAGCTGGCTATGATCGTATCGGCTATCATCATCGTTGGCTATACAACAACAGGTGGTTTCCTTGCTGCTTCTAATACAGACTTTATCCAGTCTATAGTAATGTCCTTCGCGCTTATAGTTGTTCTCGTTTACGGAGTTCACAATGCAGGCGGTATGGGGGCGGTTATTGACAACGCCAACAGCCTTAAGGGCTACCTTGATATGAACGCTACATTTAATAATTCTACAAATGCAGCGGATCCATATGGACTGTTTAATAAGATTACAATGTTCTGCTGGGGACTTGGATACTTCGGTATGCCGCACATCCTTCTCAGATTCATGGCTATTGAGAAGCCGGAGAAGCTGAAGCTTTCCAGAAGAGTTGCTTCTGTATGGGTTGTTATCTCTCTTGCAGTTGCTACATTCCTCGGAGTTGTAGGACGCGCCATGACACAGGCCGGAGCACTTGATACTCTTATCGAGGATCCGACAAGTTCTTCAAAGGCAGAGACACTTATAGTTGTACTTGCAGACCATATCAGTAAGAACGGTTTTGGTTACGCACTTATTGCCGGTCTTATTATCGCAGGTATTCTTGCTTCAACAATGTCAACAGCAGACTCACAGCTCATCGCAGCTTCATCTGCAGTTTCAGAGAATATATTCCAGGACTTCTTCAAGATCAAGATGTCAGAGAAGGCAGCTATGCTTACTGCACGTCTTACTCTTCTGGTAGTTGCAGTACTTGGTGTAGTTATTGCCTGGGATCAGTCAAGTTCAGTATTTAATATTGTATCTTTCGCATGGGCAGGTTTCGGTGCAGTATTCGGACCGGCTATGCTGATGTCTCTTTTCTGGAAGAGAGCAAATGCTGCAGGTACTGTAGCAGGTATGCTTTCCGGTGGAATCATGGTATTCGTATGGAAGTACTGTGTTCGTCCTATGGGCGGTGCATGGGATCTTTATGAGCTTGCTCCTGCATTCGCAGTTGCACTTATCATGATCGTAATCGTAAGTCTTATCACAAAGGCTCCTGAGAAGGAAGTTGTGGAGGAGTTCGAAGAAGTTAAAGCGATGTAAACTGACCAAAAGTTAACATTGAGTAGTCTATGAAGATGTGCCCGGCACGCTCGGATGACGCGCTCCAACCGCCCATGATGGGCTCTGGAGCACGCACCGCAACGTCCGGGCTGTTTTTATAGTTTGCTAACGTAAGAAATCAAAGGGCGACTGAGATTCATCTAGGTTGGCGGGGAAAAGCAACAAAAATTCATGAAAAAGCGAAAAATGTTGCCAGAATAGCCGAAATCAGGCTGCTGGGACGAGGTGAAAGCAACAAAAATGAGAGAAAAGGCAAAAAATGTTGCCAGAATAGCCGAAATCAGGCTGCTGGGGAGAAGAAAAAGCAACACAAATTCATGAAAAAGCGAAAAGTGTTGCCAATAGATTATTGACGGGGACTTAGAATTGTAATATCATAGTGGCGTTGTTGTGAAAATGTAACTAAGGGTGAAGGCTTAGTTTGTGCATACTTAACAACAACATGATAATATGGCATGCGGATCAGTGAAGGGTGAAGCATGTCGGAAAAAGTTTATATGACGAAAGGGGAAACAAATGGTCAAGAGGTTTGTGAGCGTTGCGCTCTCAGTTAGCCTCGTTCTTAGCATGACTCCATTTGGCATGAAGAGAGCGCTGGCTGACGAACTGCCACAGGATAATCCTGTGGAGTACGAGGTACCTGCAGAGGAAGAGGAAGTGCCGGAGGATAATTTCTTTGAGGCACCGGAGGAAGTTCCTGAAGAGATTCCTGCCGAGGAGCAGGAGGTACCTGATGAAGAGATTCCTGCAGAGGAAGCTCCGGAAGAGGAACAGGAAGAGAAAGAGGAGGAGCCGGAAGAGGTTCCTGCTGAAACACCTTCAGAAGATGAGAAGGAAGTTCCGGCTGAAGAAGTTCCTGCAGAGAAAGTTGAAGAAAAGACAGAAGAATTATTAGATGATTCTGAAAAGAAGGAAGAGAACCTTGAGGAAGATGCCTTTGACGAAGATGAAGTTGATGG
>ONEC01000094.1 GCA_900316715.1 uncultured Eubacteriales bacterium | reverse complement strand
AGGGGTGTTACAGGGGTATGAATGAAGATAATGTGAGCCGTGCTCTCAGAGATATTGACAGGCAGCGTCGTATCGAAAGAGAGAAGCGGCGCAGGCAGATAAAAAGACAGTTAACGGTGGTTATTATAATAATGATAGTTTTTTTCTCGCTGGCAGGTGCGGCAGGCTATATCCTGTTTATAAAACCGGCGATTGAAAAGGGCAGAACAGAGAAGGAAGCCGCCGTTCAGACAGAGGAATATCAGTCCATCGGAGAAAGAGTTTCTGAGGATGCTGCAGAACAGGACAGCGATAAGACCGGTACTGTTACGGATGCGTCCGTCTATGCAGATGAAGCCGAGCAGACCGTCGTGGATATGGCTTCAGAAGAGGCAGCTGCACCTGAAGTCAGAGATTTTGATATCGAGATGACCTTTATCGGCGACTGCTGTATGGCCTCTGATCTTGAAAACAGAAGTGAAGGCTCCATGCTCTGGAGCGAGGAGAATCTGCCATCCACATATTTCTTTGAAAAGGTTAATCAGCATTTCATGGATGACGACCTGACGGTTGCAAACTGTGAAAATGTTTTTTCAGATAGTCAGGGAGTCCTTAGAGATAAGGGTGAGGACGGCGGCTTCTGGTTTAAGTCACCGGCCAGGTATGCAGGAATCTTTAAGGATGGCGGAATAGATGCGGTATCTATATGTAATAATCACACTCTGGATTATGGAAAGGATGCACTGGAAGATACAGGCGAAGCACTGGATGCAGCCGGTGTAGACTGGGGACTCAGGGACAAGATCATTTACTATGAGAAGGAAGGCTATCGCATAGCCATAGTATGCGTGGCATATTATAACTTTAACGAAGTGTATGATGCGGCAGCTTATCTGAAGGAAGCAGAAGAGAATTCTGACTTTCAGGTTATATATTTCCACGGCGGAAAGGAATATGAGCCGAATCCGGAAAACTGGAAGGTTTCTGCCTGCAGATATCTGGTGGATGAAGGTGCAGATCTTGTAATCGGTGCACATCCGCACTGCCTGCAGAGGATTGAGGAGTACGGCGGAGCTGAGATAGTTTATTCTCTCGGCAATTTCTGCTTCGGTGGAAATAACTATCCGAAGACCAATAAGACTATTATATATAAATGCTATCTTACTATTCATGAAGAAGACGGTGTACAGACTCTCTCGGCGAAGAGGTCAGAGATAATACCTTGCTACGTTTATACAGGCGACCACAACAACTGGCAGCCGGCACCGATAGAAGATAAGGCAGAAGCTGAACAGGTAGTTGCATTTATGAACGGAGAAACAGAAACACCGTAAAGGAGATATATACATTATGAAAAAGGGAATCTTTATAACCATGGAAGGACCGGACGGTTCAGGAAAGACTACACAGATCACACTCCTTAAGGAGTATCTGGAGAAGGAGGGTTATGATGTTCTTATAACCCGTGAGCCGGGCGGAACTGTAATAAGCGAAGCTATCAGAGAGATCATTCTGAATAAGGATTATACGGAAATGTCTCCTGTAACGGAAATGCTTCTCTATGCAAGTGCCCGTGCCCAGCTTATAAATGAGGTTATAGGACCTGCACTGGATGCAGGAAAGGCTGTAATAAGCGATAGATTTGTTGACTCATCTCTTGTATATCAGGGTATGGCAAGAGGCCTTGGAGTGGGAAATGTATATGAGGTTAACTGCCAGGCTATCGGAAAGTACATGCCGGACGTTACATTTCTCTTAGATCTTCCTGCTGATGTGGGAATCGCAAGAAAGAAGGATCAGAAGGAACTGGACAGAATGGAGATGGAGTCTCTGGAATTCCACAGAGCCGTAGCTGAGGGCTACAGAAGTCTGGCGGAGAGATTCCCGGAGCGCATAGAAAAGATAGATGCAACTTTACCTATTGATGACATATGTGTTATTATAAAGGGCAGGATTAACGAGCTTATAGGCTAATTATGTGACTAATCAGGGGTTTGGAGGTGGCTATATGGATTTCAGACATGTAGTTGGACATGAGGATATAATCAGTAGATTCAGAAGCAGCATTGAGGCCGGAAAGGTCAGTCATGCTTATATCATATCGGGTGAAGAAGGAAGCGGAAGAAGTTCTCTCGCATACTGCTTTGCCAAGACACTTCAGTGTGAGCAGGGAGGTACAGATTCCTGTGACACTTGTCCATCATGCCATCAGATGGATACAGGAAACCATCCTGATGTTATATATGTTACACATTCAAAGCCGGGTGTTATCACTGTTGACGAGATCCGTGAGCAGGTTGTTAACAACATGGATATTAAGCCATATAAGAGCAGATATAAGATATATATCATTAAAGATGGCGAGAAGATGAACGTTCAGGCTGAGAACGCGCTCCTTAAGACTATTGAGGAACCGCCTGAATATGGAATCGTGATCATTATCACAACTAATCCGGACAAGCTTCTTCCAACTATCAGGTCCAGATGTATCGAGATGAGCACAAAGCCTGTAAGGGAGAAGGATATCAGAGATTATCTTATCAATACTCTCGGCATCAGCAGTGAGAAGGCAAACTTTGCCATCGAGTATGCACAGGGTAATCTCGGTAAGGCTATAAGCCTTGCAACTAACGAGGAATATCAGGGACTTATCAATTCCGTTATCGACCTCGAGACTAAGATATATAACATGGACATGGAAGATATAGCTGATGCCATAACCGGCGCTGAGCATTACAAGATGTCCATAGGTGAGTACCTGGATCTTATGATGGTCTGGTACAGAGATATTCTGGTGCTGAAGGTTACCGGTAATCCGGACAAGATACTTTTCAAGAACCAGTATTCTATAATCAGTGAGCAGGCAAAGTACCTGTCTTTCAATGAGCTTGAGGATAAGTCCAGAGCCATTGAAAATGCGAAAGTTCGCATCCAGGCTAACGCAAGGCTGGATGACATTATGCGTCTCTTGATTCTGACGCTTAAGGAGATTTAAATGAAGGATGTTATAGGTGTTCGTTTCAGGACGAACGGTAAGATTTATTATTTTGACCCGAAGGATTATAACGTTCCGGAAGGTTGTTACGTAATAGTTGAAACAGCAAGAGGAGTTGAATACGGTCATGTTGTTTCTGGAAGAAAATCAGTAGACGAAAAGACTATTCCTCAGGATCTCAAGCCTATCATAAGACTTGCGACAGAGGAAGACAGTAAGCAGTACGAAAGCAACAAGGAAAAGTCTAAGAAGGCATATGAGATATGTCTTGAGAAGATAAAGGAGCATGAGCTGGAAATGAAGCTCATAGCTGCAGAGTATACATTTGATAACAGCAAGGTTCTTTTCTACTTTACAGCAGATGGAAGAGTTGACTTCCGTGAGCTGGTAAGAGACCTTGCATCAGTATTCAGAACAAGAATTGAGCTTCGTCAGGTCGGAGTCAGAGATGAGACCAAGCTGGCAGGCGGTATAGGTATGTGTGGAAGAGAGCTTTGCTGCCACTCATATCTGTCAGAGTTCATTCCGGTTTCTATCAAGATGGCAAAGGAACAGAATCTGTCCCTTAACCCAACTAAGATATCCGGTTCCTGCGGACGTCTTATGTGCTGTCTTAAGTATGAGCAGGATACTTATGAGTATCTTAACTCAAAGCTTCCAAATCCGGGAGATACAGTTACTACAACTGATGGCATAACCGGTGAGGTTGCTTCAGTAAATGTTCTGAGACAGTCTGTAAGAATTCTTGTTGTAGATGAGGAAGGCAACAAGGAGGCCATGGATTATAAGATTGCTGATCTTAAGTTCAAGCCTAAGCGTCGTCGCCGTCCTGATAACGACAAGCATGGCAAGAATAACAACAATGAAGATGCGGATCTGAAGGCACTGGAAGCACTGGAGAAGCAGGATGGAAAGTCAAGTCTTGATTGATGAGGCTTATAAAAGAGCCGACATCAGGGAAAATGAAAGAATAGATGATCTGGATTGTAACGGGTTCTGTATAATACAGAACCCTTCTTGTTTTTGTTTTGGAATGGATGCAGTCCTTCTGGCGAACTTTTCGGCAGGACGCACCAATATGAAGGTTATGGATCTGGGTACGGGAACAGGAGTTATTCCGCTGCTTATGTGCGCCAAGGGAAAGGGCGCTGCATTTACAGGACTTGAGATTCAGGAAGACATGGCTGATATGGCTATGAGAAGCGTACGCCTTAATAATGCAGAGGACAGGATAAATATCATTAACGGAGATATCAATAACATCAGAGAGCTTTTTCCACAGGGCTCCTTCGATATGGTAACTTCAAATCCGCCGTATATTAAGGAAACCAGCGGTCTGAATAATCCGAACAGTGCGCTGAATATTGCGAGACATGAGATAAAGGTGGATCTGGAGGGCGTTATAGGAGCGGCCAGTTATCTCTTAGGTTCCGGAGGCAGCTTTAATATGGTGCATAAGCCCTTCCGACTTCCGGAGATAATCGATATTATGAAGAGATTCCGGCTGGAGCCGAAGCGTATTCAGCTGGTTCAGCCTTATGTGGATAAGGAGCCTAATATGGTGCTTATAGAGGCTGTAAAGGGCGCAAAGCCGTTCTGTAAGATGCTTCCGACCCTTAACGTGTATGAGAAGGATGGAAGCTACACGAAGAGACTGCTTGAATATTACGGGTTAGACCACGGGATTGCCTGAGCAAAGGCGAAGGAGGGCCCCGTGGCCGTGAGCTTCGAAGAAGCGAAACGGTGTGCGACTGCGGAGCAGCGCGATTACTCGCCGAAGGCGAGGAATCCAGAACGTGCTTCGAAGAAGCACGGGATGACATCAAGACCACGGGATTGCCTGAGCAAAGGGAGAGAGGGAGGTATAGAATGTCGGGAATACTGTACCTGGTTGCGACTCCGATAGGAAACCTTGAGGACATGACCTACAGGGCTGTCAGGATCCTTTCGGAAGCAGACATTATAGCAGCAGAAGATACGAGAAACAGTATAAAGCTGCTGAATCATTTTGATATTAAAACTCCGATGACGAGTTATCATGAATTTAATAAATACGATAAGGCTGATAAGCTTATAGGTGATCTTCTTGCAGGTAAAAATGTAGCGGTCATCACAGATGCCGGAACTCCGGGAATCTCCGATCCGGGTGAAGTGCTGGTGGATAAGGCCTATGATAACGGAATAACGGTGGTGCCTGTTCCGGGAGCCTGTGCCGCTGTAAATGCACTTATTGCATCGGGACTTCCGACCAGAAGGTTTTCATTTGAGGCCTTTCTTCCACAGGATAAGAAGGAGAGAAGGGCGGTTCTTGCAGAGCTGAGCCACGAGAAGAGGACCATCATCATATATGAAGCTCCTCACAGACTGACAAAGACCCTTGCAGAGCTGGCCGATGTATTTGGAGAGGACAGAAGACTTACTATCTGTAAGGAACTGACCAAGAAACACGAAAGCTTTAACAGAACTACTTTTAAAGAGGCGATTGGATTCTTCTCTGAGCAGGAGCCAAGAGGAGAATATGCTCTGGTTATAGAAGGCATGTCTGATGCCGAGGAAGCAGAGATTGAACAGGAAAAGTGGAAGGATATATCCATAGAGGAACATATCACACAGAAAATGGCCGAAGGAATGACCAAGAAAGACGCTATAAAAGCCGTTGCTGAAGAAAGGGGAATTCCTAAGAGAGACGTGTACTCCGTTGGAATGAAACTTTAGTAAGACATAACTAAGTAAGATTATATTGTGTAAATAAAAACGCTTATAGTATACTCCAAATGGGTAAAAAATATGACCATTCGGGCATAAGCCAGGAGGTCAGACATTTAAGAGGAGGATATTAAAATGGCATATGTAATTAGTGATGCTTGTATTTCTTGCGGAACATGTGCAGGTAACTGCCCTGTTAGCGCTATCTCAGAGGGAGATGGACAGTTCGTTATCGATGCTGATTCATGCATCTCTTGTGGAACTTGCGCAGGCGCTTGTCCTGTTGGAGCAATTTCTGAGGAGTAATAAAGTAATAAAGCCTGCCGCTTAGCGGCAGGCTTTTTTCATGTAACGCCCGAAGGCGTTTTTTTAATTAATCAGCTTTGTAACTCTTTAATGAGATTCCTGTTACACCCTTATCATCATAGATTGTAAGTCTTAAGTTGAAATCAAGATCTTCATCTTCGTACTCATATTCCCAGTAACCAAGACTGTCTGCGTAGTATGGCTCATCAGTTGGCTCACCGTATGCAGCCTTAACTTCCTCTAATGTACTTCCCCATGTGATTCCCTTAGGAAGAACTACTGATGGGTAATCTGTTGACTTAGCCCATGCGATATCGAAATCAACTGCCCATACATCTGTTTCCTTGATAGGAGCTGCTTCGCTTCCTGTATTCATGAAACCTACACAGAAATCTACACGATCATCCATATTTGGATTCTGTAAGTAGATTGTTGAAGTAACCTTATCACCAGGATTTAATAAGTAATTATCATCATGGCCGTAATCTGCCATATCAAATGTGTACTGATCACTTATAAGATCATAGTCAAATGGAAGGTGATATACAGTTCCGTTGATTGCAATCTGCTCTGAGTAAATATCATCTGAAAGACCATCTACAGTACCACCAGGTGCCGGAGCAGGATTATCTGCCTCTGTAGGAGCTTCTGTTGGCTCTTCTGTAGGAGCCTCTGTTGGCTCTTCTGTAGGAGCTTCAGTAGGTGCCTCTGTTGGCTCTTCTGTAGGAGCTTCAGTAGGTGCTTCTGTGATCTCTTCTGTTGTTATTCTTGCTTCTTCAGTTGTTGCTCTTGTTGTAGCTTCAGTAGAAGCTGTCTCTGTTCCCTTATCCTTATTAAGTATAACTATGAGAGCTACAATAAGTCCGATGATTATAACACCGGCAGCGATAGCTCCGATAATAATTGGTGTTTTGTTGTTGCCGCCGGATGGCTGATTTGGACCTACAGGCTGAGGACTGCGTGGTGGCTGCTGTCCGTAAGGCTGTTGCTGCTGATAAGTCATCTGCTGATTGTAAGCCTGCTGCTGAGGCTGTCCGTAAGGTGACTGCTGTCCATAAGGCTGCTGGCCATATGAAGGGGCGCCAGACTGGTTGTTGTTAAAAGTGTTGTTTTGTGACATTTTTGTCTCCTCCTAATCTTTAACACATATTATCTGTGTGATAATATCAATGTGATAAAAAGATAACACTTTGTTTTTGATTTGTCAACACTATTTTTAAAAAAATTTTGAAAATTGTTTTTGACGGGAAAGTGGTACAAAAATAGGGCAGGAAGCTTATGCCTCCTGCCCTTTGTCTTGCAGAAATAATCAGTTTATTCTTTTATCATCCTCCTTTTAGACATTACCTCTCAGCTTATCCTTTATTAATAGGAGATGTTCTGTGATATATTTTTGCTTTGAGATATGTCCCCTTTGGTAATCCCTGATCCTCGGCATATTTCGGGCAGCCGAACTACTGAATCATAGGATCTCGGTCGGATGTTCATTAATATTATAGAACAATTCATATTTAAAAAACAAGTGAGAATTAATCTAACTTTAATGTTCGTTAAAAGACCATTTAATCTAGGAAATGTATTATGTACCCATCACAAGGAGATAAGCCCGGAGATAAGGGCAGGAAATAATTCAGATTAAATAATAGGAGGAATTAATTATGGAAGAATTCGCAAAGGTTGAGAAGTTGGTAGAGATGACAGGAGCATCATATGAGGATGCAAGAAATGCACTTAGAGCATGTGACGGCGACATGGTTGATTCAATGGTATATCTTGAGAAGCTTGGAAAGGTTACAAAATATAATACAAATACAGATCCTAGATTCGCACCTATCTCTGAGGCAGAGATTGCAGCTGCTGAAGCAAGACGTGCAGCTAAGAGAGCAGAAGTTAAGGCTAGATGTGAGAAGACAAGAGGAGCATTTGGTGAGTTCTTAAGAAAGGCCATGAGATTCCTCACACATAATAAGATCACTATTACAAAGGACGGACGTGAATTTGCAAACGTACCACTTCTTGCAGCAGTTATCATCGCAAGCGTATCCTTCGGATTTGCAATCGTATGTGTATTCGTATCAATGATGTTTGGTTATGAGTATTCATTTACAGGTGAGACAAATCTGGATGCTGCAAATCGTGTACTTGCACAGGCTGGTGGAGCAGCAGAGCAGGTTAAAGCAGAGTACGACAGATTATAATAAGCCTACCCTCCCCAAAGGATAGAAATATATGGGAAGCCCTCCATCCGGAGGGCTTTCTTCATATTTAGTGATAAACATCACGTTTTTTTCACACACTTTTTTTGACCTTTGTGTATGATTATGATATAGTAGTGTAACTTTAAAATTTTGATTAGGGTGACACGTATGAAATTTGAACGTTTAGATGAAAATAAAATAAGATGCACTCTTACAAAAGCAGAGCTTGCTGAGAAGCATATCAACCTTACTGAGCTGGCCTATGGAACCGATAAGGCAAAGGCTCTTTTCAAGGATCTGATGGATCAGGCCAGAGATGAGCTGGGCTTTGAAGTTGATGATATGCCTCTTATGATAGAGGCAATCCCTGTAAAGCCGGATTCACTTATGCTTATAATCACCAAGGTTTCCAATCCTGACGAGATGAACTCAAGATTCTCTAAGTTCGCAGGACTGAATCCAAATGAGATTGTTGAAAACCTGATGGATGGAGAGCAGAGCGCTCCGGAGACACCAGAGCAGACTACTGTTGAAGATGCCTGGAAGGAAGAAGCTTCTGATATTAATGTTAAGGATGCCGCATATGTGGTATTTGCCTTTGACAGTATCAAGGACGTGATCAGCGTGGCTCATATCGTAACAGGATATTATAAGAGTGATAACAGCCTTTACAGTAATCCACACGATAACAGGCTCTATCTTCT
>ONEC01000155.1 GCA_900316715.1 uncultured Eubacteriales bacterium | reverse complement strand
CTGAAGCTTTCTGCTGACCAGATACCTGCTGCAGGTGATAAGCCGGGTGATGGTTTTACAGAAGGTAAATGGGATGTAGTACCGGTTACAGATAAAGAGGTAACGCAGGACGTGGTATATACCTATACATATGCTGAAAAGGAAGAAGTTGTAAAACCTGAATACTATTTCGTTAAGGGTGCAGACAGCACTGTAACAGAAGGAGATGAGACAGAGCAGGAGATCATCGTAAAGAGAACCATAGATGATGAACACTGCAAGGATCATCATAGGGATGTAGAGTTCGGCGGAGTGATCCTCGAAAAGGATAAAGACTACCTAGTTGGATACGGAAGCACAATAGTTACTATCAAGGGCTCCGTGATAAAGAAGCTTAAGCCGGGAAAATATACCATAAACGTAATCTTCGATGATGGTGTAGCAACAACAACCCTTACAGTAAAGGAAAAGACAACAGAAAGTACGACAGAAAGCACTACAGAGACGACTACGCAAGCTACTACAGAAGAAGTTAAGAAGCCTGCAGAAAAGAAGAAAGATACAAATGCAGCAACAGGAGATGATATGAATCTCTGGTTTGCATTGATGCTCTTATCAATGTCAGGCATGGCAGTGCTCACAGTTGGAAAAAAGAAGAGAAATAAGTAATGCACAGGACGGCAGAGGGCAAGACTCTCTGCCGTTTTTCTGCTTAAGAACTTTTGGATATAAAAGCCAAAAGTGATATGGAGCAGATAAGGAAGAATGAACTGTTCCGATAACAATCATAACAGCTTTTAACATAGAGATAGCATTTATTGCAATGTGAAATATGCTTTACATAGTGTATTATATAAATGAATTAGAACATAATTCACTATAAACCCTAATAAAAAAACTTTTGTGTACCACCTTTAATCAGGTCTCGTAAACTGTATTGAATAGGTTATGGTTCACGAGAATGATTGACAGGAGAACAGACGATTCTCCGATTCCCTCAAAACCCTCTCACTCACCCGAGAGGGTTTTTACTTGTTTATGGGTAAAAAATATCTCGATATATTTGATCGTATTCATAATCAGACACATAATTAAAACAATAATCTTTTCCACCTGTCGTAAAATAGAAATTATACTTGATCGGATGACTATTATATTTGAAATCATATGTAACCTTAGAATACTCATCCCATAATTCACGCAGTTCATCCTTGGTTATGGAATCAAACTGTCTTGAAGAAGTGAGACTGTTATATTCCTCCATGTTTATACTTACTTCTCCAAGTTCAGGATAATGCTTAAAAATAGGCATGATCGTATATAGATAATCATCCGTCGTCAGGTAATAGCAGTCTTTTGAAGAATATGCTTCCATCATAATATTTATAGGAGACTCCCAGATAGCCTTGCCCATAACAGATTGTGGATAGCTGGCAACATGAACGTCACGTCCATTGATATGGGCTTTCCATATACGAAGGGTTGAATGACTGTAGTCTGTTTCAATGTAAGTCTCATCAACCTCTGCGTTAGGATCAATAGAATGTGCATATTCCAGGGCCTCCTCATAAGAGTAGTGGTCTTTTGAATAACCATCAGGAATGTCGTAAAAATAAATATTCAGTGAAGCCCATATCCAGAACCATATAACTGCTGATAGGATTATTAATATTTTTAATATTTTTAAAATTTGTTTGCTCATAATACTAATATTGTCGTGGATTACTTGTAGGTTCATTTTTTTCAAAATATGACCGCGGTCACTTTTGCAGGAATCAATTAGCATTTATCATATGCATGAAGTTACATCCTTATTACGTCATGATGGAGAATATGATATGTGCAGTAAAGAAAGAAAAAAGCAATTAAGCGTAGATCTTATCATTATAGGAATTACAATGGTGATAGTATTGGTGGCAGTTCTTGGAATCTGGGGAAATGGCCTGAATAAATTTGCATATGATGGGACTAAGAATATTGTGCTGAGAGTTGCAGTGATCGGAATATGCGGTCAATTCGGTCTGGCAGGACTTGGAATAACAATAGTGTGTCTTATAAGAAAAGAGAGGTTCACTCAGTTCGGACTTAGAATAAAGAACATTGTACCGTCGGTACTGCTCAGTCTTGCATGCTGTATACCGGATCTCATCTATTGTCTGATCAAAGGAAAGGTACATTTCTGGTGCCCGTTCTGGGATGTGAATACGACACCTGAGGTACTGGCCAGTGCATTTCCATATAATGTCATTGCATTCCTTATCACAGCCGCATGCTGGGGATTCTTTGAAGGCTTCAATTATGTGGTTATAAGAGATAAGATCAGTGAAATGTATCCTTCAAAACATCGTTTATGGGATATGGGTGCGTGCGTATGTGCGGTCATGTGCATAGTAATTCATGGTGTGATAGGCGTAACACCTGATGCCATAATAGAGATGATAACAACCATAGTTCTGATTTACGGAATGCTGATAGTCAGGAAGGAAACAGGAAATGCGTGGGGCTGCATAGCAGTATTCTTCCTATATTGGAACGCGCTGTAGATAAAAGGGAGACAGTGCCGAGAGAAGGGGTTCTCGCACGGCACTGTCTGAGAAGGGTGTGGTTCAAATGTAGATAACTTTTGTTCCTATAGTTATGTTACATTGTGAAAGAACAAGTAACAACCGTTAATTGATCTCTATGAAAAAATTTCCATAAAACAGGTATCCTCTGAGCGTATATATATCAGAACAGAACAAAAAGCTATATGCTAAGGAGGATACAGATATGATTAAGAAGAAGATTTTTATAGGACTTGTAGCAGCTATGATGCTGACAGGTACTGCAGGATGCGGTAATAGTCCTATAGATAAATACGAAGGAGCAAAGAGTACTTTAAGTGCGAATACCAGAGCAACATACGGAGCTGAAGCCACAGAGGCAGCGATATATTACGATGATGTTGCAGGAATGGACGCAGAAGAAAGCTTCAAAGGCGGAGTAAACAGCAATGCATCAGAACAGGTAAGTGATACCGGTGCAGATACAACAAATAAGCTTAGTGAGATAGATACAGAAAAGCTGGTTTATCGCTGTGACATGTATTTTGATACAGAGAACTATATTGATTCTGTTAATGAATTAAAGAATCTGATGAACCAGTACGGAGCATTTCTTGAGTACGAGAATGAAAGAAACAACGGCGGATATGGAAATACACCGTCACTCCATATATATAATGCTACTATCAGAATCCCTTCAGAGAATTATCAGGATTTTCTGGATAATATGGGAAATGTTGGAGAGCTGATGAACAAATGTCAGGATGTTCAGAATCTTTCACAGGAGTTCTCAGATCTCAGTTCAGAGCTTGAGGTTCTTGAAGCAAAGCGTGACAGCTATATCGCTATGATGAAGGAAGCTAAAACGCTTGATGATATGGAATCACTCCTTATGATAGATGAGAGACTTACAGAAGTTGAAGTATCCATCAATCAGATTAAGACAAGACTTAACAGCATCAATAATGATGTCGCATACAGCTATATAACAGTTACAATTTCAGAAGTTAAAGAATATGAGGATCCGGCTCCTGAAACCTTTGGAGAAAGAGTAGCACAGGGATTCAAGAACGGATGGGAGAACTTCGTAGGTGGCTGCCAGAACTTAGTAATCTGGGCAGCAGAACATGTGATCGGACTGGGAATCTTCTTCGTAATACTTCTTACAATCTGGTTCGCATTACTTCGTAAGCCGGTTAAGGCTTTCCGAGCAAGACGCCGTGCAGCTAAGGCAGCAAAGAAGGCAGCCAAGGCAGCTGAAGCAGTTCAGACAGCAAATGCAGTTGCAGCAGGAACTGCAGAGCAGACAGCAAACGCTGAAACTGAAAAGATATAAGAAATAAGAGAATCAGGGGCATTGTCCCCTGATTTTTCTGTTTACTGTGGAAACTCAATTTGGTAACATGAAACTAACGAATATTGTTACTGAATCAGTGAAAAGGGGGAACTGAAAGATGGATATTAAAACAGCAATCAAAGAGAGACGCAGCATTAGAAAATATAAGGATATCCAGATAGAAGAAGATATCAGAACAGCGCTCGATGAACTGGCAAAGGAGTGCAACGAAGAGAGCGGACTGAATATCCAGATTATATATGATGATCCGGACTGCTTTAAGAATATTCTTTTAACTTATGGCAGATTTAAAAATGTAAAGAATTACATAGCTCTTGTTGGAGATAAGAGCATAGAGAAACTTGATGAGAAATGCGGTTATTATGGACAGAAGCTGGTACTGAAGGCTCAGCAGCTGGGCCTTAATACATGCTGGGTAGGAGGTTCATTCAGTAAGGGCAAATGTAAGGCAGTAAAAGAAGCCGGAGAAAAGCTGGTATGTGTAATATCTCTGGGATATGGTGATGAGCCCGGAGTTAAGCATAAGTCCAAGCCTGTCAGCAAACTTTGTAATGTTGCTGAAGAGGATATGCCTGTATGGTTCAAAAATGGCATGGTAGCAGCAATGATGGCACCGACCGCTTTGAATCAGCAGAAGTTCTATGTAACCCTTAATGGAGAAGAAGTTATCATCACACCACAGAAGGCTATATTTGCAAAGGTTGATCTTGGAATAGTGAAGTATAATTTTGAAGCAGTGACAGGAAAGAGATGTTTATAACAGCAATAGGTGGAGAGCGATGATTACATTACGAGAAGTTACAAAAGATAATATTGAAGAAGTTATAGCTCTGAAGGTAAGAGATGACCAGAAAACATATGTATCATCTGCCGCAGAGTCGCTGGCACAGGCATATGTTTATTCAGAAACAGCATATCCTTTTGCTGTATATGACGATGATGTTGTAGTCGGATTCATTATGATGGGCTACTATGATGTTAAGAAATACTATACCCTGTGGAAGTTCCTTATTGATTACAGATATCAGAATAAGGGATATGGAAAACAGGCACTTCTGTTAGGACTTAAATATATCAGGGACAGATTCCATGCTGATGAGATATATACAGGAGTGGTTCCCGGAAATGCAGTGGCAAAGGGTCTATATGAATCAGTCGGTTTTAAGGATACCGGTCTGGTAGAACTGGGAATGGAGGAAATGAAGCTGACATATTAGCTTCTTATGAGGTGAGAGATGGAAGGATATAACATTCCAGAGAAGATAAACAGGCTTATAGAAGATAAGCCCTATGAGATAAATGAAATAGGTATGTCAGGCTCAACCATTTTGGTATTTGATGATATGGTACTTAAAATCGAGAAATACCGTAAAGAGAATGATGAGTCTGTTGATATGATGCGATGGCTGGAAGGAAAGATTCCGGCACCTAAGGTTCTGTGCTATGAAAGTGATGGTGAGCATCAGTATCTTTTAATGACCAAGATCAGAGGAGAAATGTCCTGCAGTGATTATTACCATGAACATACAGACGAACTTATAGCTATATTGGCAGAAGCACTTAAGAGTCTTTGGAAAGTAGATATATCAGACTGTCCGGGCATTAGAGATCTGGATGCTGATTTAAAAGAAGCAAAGAGAAGACTTGATAATAATCTGGTGGATATGGAGAACTCCGAACCGACAACATTTGGAGAGGATGGAGAATTTAGTAGTCCGGAAGAACTGTATCAGTGGCTGGCTGATAACAGACCTGAGTATGAACCGGTTTTATCACATGGAGATTTCTGTCTTCCGAATATCTTTATAGAGAACGGAAAACTGAGTGGTTTCATCGATGTGGGTGATACCGGTATAGGTGACAAGTGGAAGGATATAGCACTTTGTTATCGAAGCCTGAAACATAACTTTGACGGGACATATACAGGCAAGGTCTATCCGGACTTCAATCCTGATAAGCTTTTTGAAGCCCTTGGGATAGAACCGGATTGGGACAAGATACATTATTTTATACTGCTGGATGAAATGTTCTAAATAATACAGGAGGAGCATGTGAAGTACGCATTTTTAGCTATCTTTACAATTTCAGTCATAATACATCTGTATGCTTCACTTCAAAAGGATAAACGGCTGAGAAATCTTTCAAAGCCATTTATTGTAATGTCTTTGCTTGGATTCTATGTCCAGGCAGCGAGCTCAATATCTGTAATGGTTATCCTGGCACTGATCTTCAGCTGGATAGGAGATGTACTGCTGATGCCAAAGGGAAATAAGTGGTTAACCGCCGGCGGCATATCATTTATTATCAGCCATGTATTTTTAATACTAAGATATTGGCAGGATGTAGTGTTTTCAAAGATATCGCTGACGCTAAGCCTGTGTCTGGCAGGATTCTTTCTGTTGGCAGTAGTGATCATTTTCTCAAGACTTAAGAAGTACATTCCGAAGAAGCTGGTCTATCCGATGTTTCTTTATCTATTTATTAATGGGGCCATGAACTGCTATGCAGTTTTTCGCTGCGTCAGCATACCTTCAAAAGCCGCAGTTATCACAGCCGTCGGAGCAGTGCTTTTCTTTATTTCAGATTCGGTTCAGTTCTTTGTCAGATTTAAGAAGAACAGCCGCCTTAAAACACATTTTGTTATAATGCTTACATATTCACTTGGAGAATTGCTTATAGTATTGGGGCTCATATAGAGGTTGAAAATGAGATATAAGAATATAACAAAAGCAAAGTTCATAAGAAGAGTTAATCGATTTGTAGCCGAGGTTTCTTTAGATGGAGAAACAGAAGTTGTGCATGTGAAGAATACCGGAAGGTGCAGAGAACTTCTGATTCCCGGATGTGAGGTATGGCTTACGGCCCCGGGAACACCGGACAGAAAGACTAAGTATGATCTTGTGGCGGTAAGAAAGTCGGATGGAGTTCTATATAATATAGACAGCCAGGCTCCTAACAAGGTGGTTAAGGAGTGGCTGGACAAGCAGGATTATACAAAGGTCATACCGGAATACACCTATGGTGACTCCAGAATAGATTTCTATATGGAAAAAGTTGATTCAGGTGGTAAAATAGAAAAGTACCTGATGGAAGTCAAGGGCTGCACCCTTGAGATAGACGGTATAGGATATTTTCCTGATGCACCGACTGAAAGGGGTGTGAAGCATATACGGGAGCTTATCAAAGCGAGGGAAGCAGGTTATGGAACAGCACTTGCTTTTGTAATACAGATGGCCGGAGTGTCTGAAGTACGGCCATATATTGATATGCAGCCTGAATTTGGCGAGGCCATGGAGGATGCAAAGAAGGCAGGAGTAGATATAATATTCTATAAGTGCCATGTAGAACCGGACAGCTTGGAGATTGTTGACTGAAGAGAGGAGTATAGGAGATGAACCTGGACAGCATTTCACAGGAATTAGACAGATTATATGTATTTGAGATAGAGCATTATGTGGCCAGATGTAATGAACTTAAGAAGTCGGGTTTTAAGGTATACCGTAATTCTGAGGGTATCCATAAGGTTGTAGCAGCGGGACAGGCCGGACCACGCCCTTCTAAACAGGAGAAACAGTATGTTTATGATACGAAGGGCCGGAGCAGTAATGTGAAAAAGGAAAGTTTTCTCCTCAGAGTTAAAAAGAGAATAAGCAGAAGTATAAGCAACTTTAAGGCTGTCGTGAATTTTATCAAGGTTCTTCATGCTAATCAGAAGGATGACAGATAACAAGGTTGAGGGGTGAAAATGAAAGTAAATCCAAAGAAAATTGCGATTATAGGACTTGCTGCATCAGTTCTTTTCGG
>ONEC01000177.1 GCA_900316715.1 uncultured Eubacteriales bacterium | reverse complement strand
AACGCCGTTTCCTAAAAACCTATTTTCCGTTTATATTTATCAATACATATTCCGATCTGGTTCCTGATTTAAATATGATTTCCCAGGCAGATATTCCGGAAGTCACGATAAATTCAGTTCCTTCTCTCTTCTCATATCCATAGGTTCTGTCATTGACTCCGAACCATTCTCCTATATAAGTTATAGGAATGAGCTGTCCTCCGTGGGTATGTCCCGACAGCACAAGATCCGCATCGGTTGCGGCTTCGTTCGCATAATCGTTCGGCTGATGATCCAAAACGATCATATACTTATCCTTATCCGGAATACCGCCTATCAGTTCTTCGGCACTCATACGACTTGATACCCCGGCATCCTCTCTTCCCACAACATAGAATCTGTCATCTATAAGAACATAATCATCTTTCAAAACAGTTACTCCGTTCTTCTCCAGTTCGCTCACCAGTTCCGTATCCGTAAATCCTTTGCCGCGACTCCGATAGTATCCCCTGTCATGATTTCCGTAAGCAAAGTAAACTCCGTATTTGCAGCTGAACTCTCCGAGAGCAGCGCAGGCTCTTACCATATCTTCGTCAGAGGTTCCGTCATCCACGAAGTCTCCCGCTATAAGGAGAATATCAGGATTATCTGCCTGAATCTTCTCAAGGTGTTTCTCAAAACCTTCTCCGTCAAAAGTAGTTCCCATATGCGAATCAGCTATGACAGCAACCCTCAGCGTTCCTACTTCTTTATCTGTGGTAAGAGTATAGTCTGTACGCCATACATTTACCCCCAGATATAAAGCAATCAGCAGATAAACCGTACATGCTATCACAGGGAGCCATCCCTGCCAGTAGAACTTCTCACTTCTCTTCTTGATGATCTTGGCAGCCAACGCAAAGATCAGCATAAAAAGAATCAGATTAAGGAATATAACGGCTGCATTGATAGGAGACGTAATATATCCCATAACAACAAGCCCTGCTGCGATGATAAGAAAAGAAATAAGATAACCTACCCATTTTCTTTCCTTGGACATCTTCTTAATTCCCGGGAACTTACTCACAGCTGCAATCATATAGATAAAGCCGAGAATCACCGCCGCTATTGAAATACCGAATATCATCAACCACATAGTTCACTCCAAAACATAATAATAAACCACCGTTAACTGATTATAACATTTAATCGGTCAAAAGAAAAAGCTCTGTATCGAAAATTCGATACAGAGCTCGGAAATTCTTATACTCAAGCCTTGTTAGCTGAACCGAATACTGCAACTCTATCCTTAACTTCATCTCTGATAGCCTGTGCACCAGGAGCAAGAAGCTTACGTGGGTCATAACCCTTACCCTGCTGATCCTTGCCTTCCTCGATGTACTTACGTGTAGCAGCTGCGAATACAAGCTGGCACTCTGTGTTAACGTTAACCTTAGCAACGCCCATGTCGATTGCCTTCTTGATCTGCTCGTCAGGAATTCCTGAACCACCATGAAGTACGAGTGGTGTATCCCCTGTTACAGCCTTGATCTGCTCAAGAACCTGGAACTGAAGACCTGCCCAGTTATCAGGATACTTACCATGTATATTACCGATACCGCAAGCAAGCATATCTACGCCGAGATCGTTGATCTGCTTACACTCAGCAGGATCAGCACACTCACCTGTAGAAACAACGCCGTCTTCCTCGCCGCCGATACCACCAACTTCTGCCTCAAGAGAGATACCCTTCTCTCTGCAGATAGCGATGAGTTCCTTAGTCTTCTCAATGTTCTCCTCAAGTGGAAGTGAAGAACCATCAAACATGATAGATGTGAAACCAGCCTCGATACAAGCCTTAGCACCTTCGTATGAACCATGATCAAGATGAAGAGCTACAGGAACTGTGATTCCGAGTGACTCATCCATAGCCTTAACCATAGCAGCAACTGTCTTGAATCCTGTCATGTACTTACCAGCACCCTCTGAAACTCCAAGGATAACAGGTGTCTTGAGCTCCTCACACTCAAGAAGAACTGACTTAGTCCACTCAAGGTTGTTAATGTTGAACTGTGCTACGGCATAATGACCCTCTACTGCCTTCTTCAGCATCTCTGTTGCAGAAACTAACATTATAGATTACCTCCATATATAAAATTATAAATCAATTAAGAAAAGTCGCTGAGGAAAACTCAGCGACTAATATTATACATTAAACTCATGTATTAAACAACTACTAAGTTAAATATATCAAACTTCTGTTTTTGAATACGGAATTATCACATTGCTCCAAGAATAGCTTTCGCCATATCCAGGCATTCTTTTGTTGGCGGTTCCGTATCAGGAAGCCTGTAAGGTATTCCCAGTCTCTCATATTCAGGAATGCCCATCTTATGATACGGAAGAACTTCAACCTTCTTAACAGTCTTAAGAGTCTTTATAAACTCTGCAAGACGTCTCAGGTCCTTTTCATCTGTGGTTATTCCCGGAACAAGCACATGTCTTATCCACATATCCTTGCCGATATCCGACAGATACCCGGCCATATCAAGAATGTTCTTATTGGTAAAGCCTGTGAGATCTCGATGTTTTTCATCATCTATCTGCTTTATATCCAGCATGAAGAGATCCGTTACCTCGCAAAGTCTGTTAAACTTTTCGAAGAATTCTCCTTCTCTTGTAAAGGGATTCCCTGACGTATCAAGGCACGTATTAACCCCTGCCTCCTTCGCAAGTGTGAACAGTTCTGTTACGAAATCTATCTGAAGCAGTGCTTCACCACCGCTCAAGGTTATTCCTCCTCCGTTCTTCCAGTACGGCTTATATCTCAGTGCCTGAGTCAGTATTTCCTCCGGAGTTTTCAACTCAACCCTGACTCCGCAGGAAC
>ONEC01000061.1 GCA_900316715.1 uncultured Eubacteriales bacterium | reverse complement strand
GACAGAGGAGATAACCGTTGAGGATAATCAGCTGGAGGATGTATATGGACCTCCTGCAGATCTTGACTGGGATGAAGATGGAGATAAATAAGGATGAAATCGGATTCTGAAATAGTCAGATGGATGATAACATGTATGGTTATAGGGCTTGGAATTCTGGTGATTGATTACCTGATTTCCAATCCCTTCTCCGCACTTGAATATTTAGTATTAATATCAGCCTGGTGTATCAGTGTAAGAAACAGAGTAGTTGCGACAAGGGTTAGACAGCTTTTTACTGCCGTTGCTGCACTGCTCCTTTTTCATTGGTTTATAAAGGATATTAAGTACAATGCATTTGACGGAGATGCAAATTCCATGGCCAGAATATATCTCTGGTATCTGTACTATATTCCTCTTATCTTTATTCCGCTGGTATCATACTTCATCGCAGACTGTATAGGCGTCAGAAGCCGTGAGAGCCGTGTCAGAAAGAAGAAATGGATGTTTGGCGTGGCAGCAGGACTGTTCCTTATGGTTTTTACAAACAATTTTCATGAGTTTGTATTTAAGTTTGAAGGCGGAATCAACGAAAAGAAATATACTTATGGTATTGGTTATTACATGGTGCTGGCCTGGGCGGTTATGCTGTTCCTTCTTGCACTGTATGACATTATCAGCAAGTATATGTATACCAAGAAGCCATATCATATATTTCTTATGCTGACACCGTTGCTTATCATACTTATTTATTGCATTTTAGCGGTATGCGGACTGAGACTGGTGCTCCGCAACTTCATTACGCTTCCGAATATTTTCTGCCTGTGTATAATCTGGTTCTGGGAGACTTGTCTTCAGACCGGACTTATCCGTAGTAATTATAACTATGACAGAATATTTGAGAAGGCTTCTGTATCAGCTGAGATTACAGATGAAAGAGGCCGTATATATTATAGAGCAGGAAATGTAGAGGGGCTCAGTTTTCAGAGAAGCGGTGAGGATGCAACAGGAAGCCTTACATCAGATGGAAGGATCATCAGAGCATCCCGTGTTAAGGGCGGATATGTATATTGGATAGATGATGTAAGAGACATTATCAAGATCGAAGATGAACTTCGTGAAGTAAGGGAGCATCTGTCGGAGGAGCATGAGATTCTTCTGGCAGAGAAAGAGCTTAAGGAAGAGGAGCTTTCGGTCCTTACGAAATCAAGAATCTACGATATGATATCTCAGAAGGTAAGTCCTCAGTTAAGAAGGATAGAGAGTATTCTGGATTATCTTGAAACTAATTATGACAAGAGACTTCTGGCTGCACTCTGCATATTAACGGTATATATAAAGAGAGTGAGTAATCTCCTTATGCTGGCAGAGTCAGGAGAATACCTTGATATCAGGGAACTGGAACTTTCCTTAAAAGAATCCTGTGATTATATTGAGCTTTACGGAGCAAAATGCGAGAGATTCTTTAATGCTTCGGGTAAGCTGAAATCAGATAAGCTTATTGAAATGTATGACTCCTTTGAGTCAATAATAGAACAGAATATAGAGGAGCTGCATGATGTAAAGATTGAGCTTTCAGGAAATTTCTCTGAAGGAGGTGCTGCGTTATGATAACCTTCGGAGAACTCAGCACCAGATGGGCGGGAGTTGTTATTTCTATCGTCCTCGTTCTGGTGGTACTCATTGCAATCCTCTTTGTTATGAGCGTTGCTGAAAAGCTCAGCAGAAAATATATCCTCATCAGTGGAGGCCTTCTTCTGTTTGAGTATGCTGCTTATAAAGTGCTATACAGCAGCTACCACAGGAAAGGCATTAAGGGTATGCGTTTCCTGAGTGAACTGGTGATCAGTATTCCGGCGGTGCCTATAATCATCATTACATTTCTTGTTGCGCTGCTTGTTGTATCCTGGATATTATTCTTTATAAGGTGGAATAAGAATAATGTTACGGTGGCTTCGGTAAAGGATGCCATCAATGATATGGAAGCCGGAATCGTATGTTCAAATGAGATGGGTGTTCCGGTAATGGTTAATCCAAACATGGAATACTTATGTGAGTATATCACCGGCAAGCCACTGCTTAACGCCAATTTCCTATGGGATTCGATGGTCAATAATAATCTGAAAGAGGGCTGTGAGGTAATAGATCAGGGAAATACACTGCTGCTTCAGATTCCGACCGGAAGAATATTTAAGCTGAAGAGAAGACAGATAAGAGTAGATGAGATTCTTCTGAATGAACTGTTTGCCACAGAGATCACTAACCTTTATAAGGCCTCTATAGAGCTTAAAGAGGGCAATGAACGACTCGAGAGCATGAATAACAGGATGAAGAACCTGAATGACACCATAACCCGTGTAACCATCGAAAGAGAGGTTCTGGGTATGAAGATAAAGGTTCACGACAATCTTGGACGTTCGCTTCTTTCCGCAAAGAGATACCTTGTTTCAGGAGAAGGAAATCTTAGTGAGATAATCAGTGAATGGAGAGAGAACACTCACCTTATCGATAGTGACATGGATACCCAGAAAACTGATGAGTACAGTCTTATGTTTAAGACTGCAAAGGATGTGGGTGTTACAATAAAGGTACAGGGCATCCTGCCTCAGGATAAAGCCCGTAAGAAGATAATCGCAACTGCCATGCATGAATGTATAACCAATACCATAAGACATGCAGACGGCGATGAGCTATATATCAGTATAGTCAGAGACAGACCACTTACTATAGAATTTACTAATAACGGCAAACCTCCGGAAAGCAAGGTGCGTCTTACAGGCGGCGGACTGGATATGCTAAGGCGTATGGTCCGGGACTACGGAGGAGATGCAAGAGTAGAATCTTCACCAGTGTTTAAACTTATCATAGAATTGTAGTGGGTAATATATAACAATTGATAGGAGGGATTACACGATGAATGACAAGAAGTACAGAGTGATTATCGTTGATGACCAGAGTATATCAAGACAGCTTTTCGAGAGTTTTATCCAGTCAGCAGATGATTTTGAACTGGTATATTCGCTTGATACAGCGAAGGTGGCTGATACGTACTGTGCCAGAGGCGGCATAGACCTTATCATCATGGATGTGGTTATGGCAGACGGAACCAGCGGACTGGACGCAGCTGCGCGTATCAAGAGATCATATCCGGGAATAAAGATAGTAATAGTTACCTCTATGCCGGAGGTAAGCTACATAGAAAGAGCCAGAGGTATCGGGGTTGAAAGCTTCTGGTATAAGGAGGTTGAGGGAGAACCGCTGCTCAGCGTTTTGAGACGTACCATGAATGGTGAACATGTGTATCCGGAAACAACTCCTGTACTTGAACTGGGGTATATAAAGAGTACAGAGCTTACGGAGATGGAGCTGATGGTTCTGAGAGAACTCACCACAGGAGCGGGAAATCAGGAGATAGCTGACAGGCTTATGGTATCTGTAAATACCATAAGAACACATATTCAGCATATGCTTGATAAAACCGGGTTCTCAAACCGTACAGAGCTGGCTATAGAGGCCAGAGTGAGGGGAATAGTTATAGCCGATAAGTGAAATATCATCTATTCGGATTATACTAAGTAAAAACTATATAGAGTATAATTTAAACAGACTTTTTTATTACAAGGGGGTAATGAAACATGGGACTTTTTGATTCTAAGAATTGTGACATTTGTGGAGAAAAGATAGGCCTGCTTGGAAATCGTAAGGTTGAGGATGGAAACGTATGCAAGAACTGTGCAGCTAAGCTCTCACCTTTTATGTCAGGCAGACGTCATACAACTTTGGAAGATATCAAGAGACATCTTGAATATAGAGAGCAGAATAAGCAGTATGTAGCTCAGTTCAATCCTAATATGGTTCTTGGTAATACTACAAAGGTCTATATCGATCAGAGTATGGGATGCTTTGCAGTTTCAAGAGACAGAGACTGGCGTTCAAAGAATCCTGATATCATTCCTCTGAATCAGGTTTCAAATGTTCATACAGAAGTTGAGGAGCATAAGAAAGAGCTTTATACAAAGGATGCTGAAGGAAAGAACGTAAGCTATAATCCAAGACAGTATGAGTATTCTTATGAGTTCGAAGTAGAGATCAACGTTAATTCACCATACTTCGATGAAATCAAGTTTGAACTTTCAGATATGTCCAGCAGACCAAAGAATACATTTGATGCTGGTTATCAGAATCTTCAGATGCAGGCTAATCAGATTCAGCAGGCTCTTATGTCCGGCATGGGCGGCGGCATGGGTATGAATCAGATGGGTATGAATCCTATGGCCGGCGGCATGAACCAGATGGGCATGAACAATATGGGAATGAATCAGATGGGCATGAACAACATGAACGGAATGAATGGCCAGATGGGAATGAACCAGATGGGCGGCATGAACAACATGAATGGAATGAACGGTCAGATGGGAATGAACCAGATGGGCGGCATGAACAACATGAACGGAATGAACGGTCAGATGGGAATGAACCAGATGGGCGGCATGAACAACATGAATGGCATGAATAACCAGATGGGCATGAACGGAATGAACGGCATGAACAGCGTTGGAAGCACCATGAACAGCATCGGAAACATGATGAATGGTGGTGTTGGCGGCATGGTCGGATCTGTTCTCGGAGGAATTGCCGGTGCAGCTGCTGACGGTCTTGCAGGAAACAGCATGGGTCCTCAGAGCGGTATGAACCAGATGGGTGGTCAGATGGGTAACCAGATGAACGGCCAGATGGGCGGTATGAATCAGATGAACGGAATGAATGGTCAGATGGGCGCCATGAACAACATGAACGGAATGAACGGCCAGATGGGAATGAACCAGATGGGCGGTATGGGTCAGGCTCCTCAGATGCAGGCATGGACATGTCCTTACTGTGGTACACAGAATGAAGGCAATACATGTACAGGCTGTGGCCAGGCTAAAGGTTAAGATTCGATTAATTATTTAAAAAGATTAGAAAATGGTCCGGTATCTAGGTGGATATTGGACCATTTTTGTTGTATTATAGTGCTCGATGGTAGTCGAGCATCCTGAGCGAAGCGAAGGATACCTGTGCGAGAGAATTGAAGCACAGAACATACGCGAAGCGGATGGATAATTGCGAAGCAATTATTGTACAATAGTGCTTGGCAAGAAAGCGCCAATAGTGCTGATGGGGGAGGATAACTGGGGTGATATGTCCTTATTGCAAAAGTAACATACCGGACAATAGCGAAGAGTGCTTTGTATGTGGTGAAGATCTCAGACCTAAGTCTATCTCGGAATACTATACTGATATGGATTCCGTGAAGAAGGAGGATGAGAACTTATATAAAAAGATAAGTAAGGATATGGGAACCAACGATGACGCTATGACCCATGGACAGATAATAGCCATTGTTGTGACTGCTATCATTTCATTTATTCTGGTTTTGATCGCACTGGATGCCTTCAGGTTCATTCAGTACAAAGCCGGTTCGGCCTATGAGAAGAAACAGGCAGTTATAGTGGGACTCCACTATATCGGAATGGATCGAAACGGAGAGAATGGAGTTACAACAGATTGTATCGTTGAGTATGAGTATAATGGCCAGATATTAACAGATGGGGTTAAGGCCGGATTTCATTATAATCTTGATGATGTGATCACAATCTATACGGATCTGGATGGAAAACCATATCATTTCTGCTTTTCTATAGGTGATATGCTGCAGCTGATCATTATTGCGAGTCTTACGACACTTACTATAATAGCGATAGTCAGATGGCATAAGGGACCAAATGCAGACGGACATCTCGATTACAGATCACCGGGATATAATATGGGAAGAAGATTCAGGGCACCGAGAAGTGATAAGTGGTGGAGATATTTCTAGTAAAACTATAAATTGGTGATTACATGGAAAAGAACGAGATAAAAACAATTAATCTGGATAAACTTGCGGACTATCAGATGAAGCTCTGCAAAGAGCCGAAATTACATCAGCTGTTCCTGGAACTCACTCTGAAATGCAATGAGTTCTGTTTTCACTGCGGAAGCGGCTGTGGAAAGGATCTTCCTGATGGACTGCCGCTTGAGAAATATAAGGAAATTTTAGATGAGGTTAAGGAAAACTTCGGCACAAATATGCTTATTGCCGTAACCGGAGGAGAACCGCTTCTCTATAAGGATTTCTTCCCGCTGGTTGAGTATATTCATGAGCTGGGCTTCAAATGGGGTATGACCAGTAATGCAACTCTTATAACAAAGGAGGTTGCAAAGCATCTTCATGATGCAGGAATGTTCAGTATATCAGTAAGCATAGATGGACTTCCTGAAACCCATGATCGCTACAGAGGATTCCCGAGAGGATACGAGCTGGCTATGCGCGGTATCCAGAACATGATAGATGAGGAAAGCTGCAGACAGCTCATGGTCACCACAGTTGTGAATCATGAGAACATAAGTGAGCTTGATGCACTGTTTGATATATTCGATAAGGTAGATATAGATGAATGGCGGCTTACGGGAATTGAACCGATAGGAAGAGCCATGGATCATCCTGAAATGCTGCTCACTCCGGAAGATAACCGTCGTATGATGAAGTTTATCAAGGATAAGAGAGATAAGAAGATTCCTGTGACATATTCCTGCTGTCATTTCCTTGGACTCGAATATGAGGCTGAGGTCCGTGATTGGTATTTCTTATGTAATGCAGGCATCTATGTGGCAAGCATTATGGAGAATGGTGATGTAGGAGCATGTCTCGATATACCGAGAAATGAAAAGACCATTCAGGGAAATATATTTGAGACCAGCTTTACTGAAATCTGGAAGAACAGATTTGAAATTTACAGAAATCATCTTTCAGAACGCAACAGTACATGTAAGACCTGTCCGGAAGCAAAATGGTGCAGAGGCGGAGCTTATCACAGCTGGGATTATGAAGAAGAGAAACCAAAGGTATGTATGAAGGGAGTTCTCTTCGACTAAAGTGGAATACTATTGATTGGAGAAACATTGAGAAGTGCTTTATTATAAACTGGCATTTGCTGTCCTGTTCTTACCGGCAGTAATGATCTTATATCAGATAATACCTAAGAAATACAGATGGTCAGCCCTGCTTCTGGGCAGTATGGCTTTCTATTCCACCTTTGGCGTGAAGATTTTTATCTATCCGGCAACGGCGGCTGTTGTAACTTATCTGATAGGAATATGGCTTGAGAAGCTTGATAAGAATAGAAGTGAAGCCCTTAAGGCTGTAGCTGCAGAGAATGAAGACGGCAGTCCGAAGTCCAAGGACGAAATAAAGAAGGAAAAGGCCGGGATTAAAACATTATATACAAGAAGAAGCAGAGCTGCTCTTGGACTGGGAGTTGCGGCCCTGCTTTTAGTGTTGTTATATCTTAAGTATTCAAACTTTTTTATAGAGAATATAAATCATATCCTCGAGGCATCGGGAAGCGAGAAACAGTTCTCTCTTAAAGATATTATCCTTCCGTTGGGAATATCCTTCTATACCATGCAGGCTATAGGCTACATGGCAGACGTTTACTGGAAGAAGGTTAAGGCTGAGAGGAATCCTCTTAAAATGCTGCTCTTCCTGTCATTCTTCCCGACTATTGTTGAGGGACCTATTGCGTCCTATACAGACACTCACGAGAGTCTGTTCAGCGGAGAGCCTCTTGATCCTGATAATGTTATACAGGGCTTTATCAGGCTTGGATGGGGCGTTATGAAGAAGCTGGTTATAGCAGACAGACTCTATCCGGCAGTAAATACCCTTTTTGATATGTCCAGAGACCCTCATGGGGCGGAGATAGCTGCAGCAGCAATTCTCTTTACAGTTATGGAATATATGGATTTTTCAGGCTGTATGGATATGGTAGTGGGATGTGGAAGAATCTTCGGAGTAAAGCTTCCGGAGAACTTTAAACAGCCATTCTTTGCCAGAAATGCATCGGAATTCTGGAGAAGATGGCATATATCACTTGGTGTTTGGTTTAAGACATATATATTCTATCCGGTATCTATGAGCGGCCTTGCAAAGAAATGGGGCAAGTTCTCAAAAGACAGAGTTGGAAAGCATACTTCAAAGATGGTTGCTTCAGCTATGGCGCTTCTGCCTGTATGGCTGTGCAACGGCCTCTGGCATGGTCCTAAGTGGACATACATTTTCTATGGAGTATTCTACTTTGTTATTATCATGATAGAGCTTATATTTGAGCCCCTTGGTGATAAGCTTCTGGAACGTATGAAGCTTACCAGAGAGAATAAGGCAGTAGATATCATAAGAATTCTCAGAACATGGATAGTAATTTTCGCAGGAGAGCTGTTCTTCAGAGCAGAAACTCTTACGGATGGCTTCAAGATGTTCGGCCGCATGTTCAGCGGATTCAGGTTATCCATACTGTGGAACGGAACCGCACTGGGCTGGGGACTTGATAAGGCTGACTGGATAGTAATTCTTTTCAGTCTTCTTATAGTAATAGTTGTAAATGTGATGAGAGAAAAGGGAACAGATGTTGCAGCCGGTCTGCTTCAGAAACCGCTTGTGCTCAGATGGGCACTGGCCTTCGGCCTTATCTTTATCGTTTTAATATTCGGTCTCTACGGACCGGGATATCAGGAGGTGGATCTTATATATGCAGGCTTCTGATAAGAAAAAAAGATGGATAGAGATATTGGCATTTCTGATAGTGACTGTGGTATTGCTGAAGGCAGCATCATACATTATGAATCCGATCAGGCTGAACAAACCTGACTGTGTTGACGAGAGAGACCGTTATGTGGCTTCTGCCCTTACGGAGGAGAAGGATACCATAGATGTGGCTGTTCTTGGAGACAGTGAGGCACTGGTCCTTTTATCACCTCCGATGCTTTATGATGAGGAAGGAATATCCTCTTACATAATAGGTCAGTCGGGGCAGAGGATAAGTGAAGCTTATTATACACTGGAGGAACTGGTAAAGACCCAGAGTCCGAAGGTGGTGATCCTGGAAACGGATATGATAGTTATTGATTCTGATGAAAGAAGAGAGGCACTGGGTTCCTTTACTTCAGCATCATATCATTATTTTCCTATATTCCGGTATCATGGTATGTGGAAGGAAATGTACGGAATAAAAGAGCCGATGGTTATGGATCATGACCGAGGCTTTGCTGTGAGGGCAGACGTGAATCCTTACACTGATGGAGAGTACATGATCCCTACTGAGGAAAAATACAGACTTCTTCTATCAACGCGTTACTATCTGGAGCAGATTATAAAGCTTTGTGATGAAAAGGGAATCAGTATTCTTATGGTGAGTGCACCGTCACCGTCTAATTCAACCTATGAAAAGCATAATGCGCTCCAGGCCTTTGCTGATGAAAAGGGAATAGATTTTATAGATTTCAATCTTAAGCTTGATGAGATAGGCATTGACTGGGAGACGGATTCTCTTGATTACGGTGACCACATTAATTATAACGGAACAGAGAAACTGTCAAAGTATCTTATGAAATATCTGAAGGATAATTATGATCTTGAAGATCACAGGGGAGATAATTAATGAAAAATGTACTGGAATATCTGGAAGCATCGGCAGAGAGACTTCCGGAAAAAACTGCTGTTATAGACGATAAGGAGCAGTGTACATATAAGGAATTACAGAACTATTCCCGTATGATGGGATTTATCTTATCTGAGTATTCGCTGGAAGGAAGGCCGACAGCCGTTCTGATGAAGAAGAGCGTGCTTACTCTGGAGGTATTTTTCGGAACAGTATATGCAGGTGGTTTCTACAGCCTGACAGATCCGGATTTTCCGGTGACGAGACTTACCGAACAGCTGAAGGTTCTTGAGCCGGAAGTTGTGATCACACTGGAAGAATATAAGGATAAGCTTCTTGAAACCGGCTACAAGGGACGCGTTGTATATGCTGAGGAGCTTCGTGAAAATGCGGGAAAACTTATAGAAGAGGCAGATTCGTCAGCTGATAGAGAGTCTGAGATAGACGGCAGACTGGCTGAGATAAGAGATAGAGCAGCTGAAGCTTCTCCGCTTTACTGTAACTTTACCTCAGGCTCTACGGGAACTCCAAAGGGCGTGCTGGTAGGTCATGCTTCGGTAATCAGTTTTATCGATTCATTTACAGAAATGTTTGGCATCACTGAAGAGGATGTGCTCGGCAACCAGGCACCATTTGATTTTGATGTATCAGTAAAGGATATATACAGCACCATCAGGAAGGGTGCGACGATGGTCATCATTCCGACGGCCTTCTTCCGCTTCCCGAATGGAGTAATGGATATGCTGGAGGAGCATAAGGTAACTACCCTTATCTGGGCAGTGTCGGCCCTTGTGCTGCTGAACCGTCTGCATGAGTTCATGTATAAGGTGCCTCCATGCATCAATAAGGTTCTTTTCAGCGGTGAGGAAATGCCTATAAAGCATCTTACAGACTGGATGAAGGTTTATCCGGAGGCAAAGTTTGTTAATCTGTATGGACCGACTGAGATAACCTGTAACTGCACCTATTATGAGCTGCCGGAGGTTCCGGCACCGGAGGATAAGATTCCTTCAGGATATGTGTTCCCTGGAAAGGTTATCTATCTTATGGATGAAGAAGGACGCATCATTCCTTCTGATACAGAGAACGTAACCGGAGAGATATGTGTCGGCGGAAATGAGCTTGCACTTGGATATTACAATAATGCGGAAGCAACAGGCGCTGCATTTATAGAAATAGATATAGACGGCGAAAAGCAGAAGATATATAAGACAGGAGACCTGGGCTACAGAGCAGGCGGGCTTATATATTTTGCAGGAAGAAGAGATTTCCAGATCAAGCATAACGGCCACAGAATAGAGCTTGAAGAGGTTGAGAGGGCGCTGGGAAGCCTTCCGGGCATTCAGCAGGCCTGCTGTATCTATGATCATGAGAAATACAGGATAATCGCTTTCTGCGCAGGTACAGCGGATAAGAAGGCAGTGGTAGCGGGACTTAAGGAGAAGCTTCCGGAATACAGCCTTCCGAACGTATATAAATTCATGGAGGAGCTTCCTCTTACAAAGAATGGAAAGATAGACAGGAAATTGCTGAAGGAGAGCAGATGAAAGAAAGAGAACTTATAAGTAAATATAAGACACCTTTTTATCTATATGATGAAGCAGTTCTTCTGGAACGTACAGAGTGTATGAGACAGGCACTTCCGGGTATAGGACTGTGCTTTGCTCTTAAGGCGGCACCGGTCCTCGCGGGGCTCATGGCTGATAAGGCTGACAGGCTGGAGGTATGTTCTCCGGGAGAATATGAGATCTGCATAAGAAATGCAGTGCCGGCCGAAAAGCTTCTGGTATCGGGAGTCAATAAGTCCTATGAAAGCATCAGAAGAATTCTGGAGCTGGGACAGGGAAAGGGCTGGTACACCATCGAGTCTCCGGAGCATTTCGAGATACTGGACAGCTGTGCTGCAGAGAAGGGACTCACCCTTAACTGCTATATCAGACTTTCCTCAGGCAATCAGTTCGGCGTGGATAAGGAAACTCTTGAAGAGCTGGCTGAGAAGGTGATACAGTCGAATAATCTGAATCTGGAAGGAATACATTTCTTTTCTGGTACTCAAAAGACTGTAAAGAGGATAGAATCAGAGCTTTCAGAGCTGGCTGAGTACGGAGAAATCCTTAGAAATAGGCTAAAATGTGAGATTGGACTTGAATTTGGACCCGGTATCGGTGTAAACTACTTCGGTGCAGGTGAAGCGTCAGGACGCGAGGCTGAGAGGGCTGAAGCAGAAAAACAACTGGCACTTATTGCAGAAATAGTTGACAGAACGGGTATAAAAAGTGTATATAGGGATGTGACGTTTGAATATGGCAGATTCATAGCTGCGGCCTCCGGAAGATACTTTACGGGAGTCGCTGATCTGAAGAAAACCTATGACGTGAATTATGCTATACTTGAGGGCGGACTTCACCAGCTTACATATTATGGAAGCATGGCAGGAATGAAGGTGCCATACATCGATGTGATATCAGCTGAGGAAAGAGCGATTGATGTTGAGAAAAAGGATTATGTCCTGGCGGGCTCTCTCTGCTCAGTAAATGATATTCTGGTAAGAAAGGCATCTCTTCCGGAACTGGCTAAGGGAGATACACTTATCTTTGATCTGGCCGGTGCCTATGCACTCACAGAGGGAATAGGTTTATTCCTAAGCAGAGATCTGCCTGCGATTCTTATACAGAACAAAGAAGGGGATATCAGTCTTGTAAGAGACCACATGGAGACAAACGCTCTTAATGATGGTACAGGAAAGATTGGTTAAGATATAAGTTAAAAGTATTTACGAAGAGGAGAATAAGAATGGACAGATTACTTGAGATTCTTGAAGAGATTATACCAGGGGAAGATGTAGAAAACTGCACTACCCTTGTTGATGATAATATCCTTGATTCGTTTGCAATCATTTCACTGGTTGCAGCGCTTGAAGAGGAATATGATATAGTTATATCACCTGCAGATCTGGTTCCGGATAACTTTAATTCCGCTGAATCACTCTGGGAGATGATAGAAAGACTTACTGAAGAGTAATATTTAAGAGATGAAGATTATATCCGGCGATGAAGCAATTCATAGATTAAAGGATGCTGAAGAGGTTCTGGTCAATGTTTCGGATAGCGGAGTACCTGTTCTAAGGAGCAGGACACTGTCAGGGATAGAAGGGTTCCGTCATGGATTCTCAACCCGTATCGGAGGCGTGAGTCAGGATATCTATGCAGATATGAATGTCGGTCTTAAACTCGGTGATGACAGAGACAAGGTGCTTGAGAATTACCGGCTTCTCGGAGAGGCGATAGGAATCGATTATACGAGGATATCGGCTCCGAATCAGGTTCATGACACAGTCATAAGACGTGTGTATGAAGAGGATGCGGGAAGCGGAATAGTAAAGCCTCTTCGGGCCGAAGGAATAGACGGGCAGATAACGGATGCGAGAAACCTTCCACTTATAGTATATGGAGCGGACTGCGTTCCTATTATATTTATAGATCCTGTACGAAGAGCAGTGGGGACTGCTCACGGAGGATGGAAGGGGACTGTAAATGGGATAGCATCTAAGATGGTAGAAGCCTTCAGGAAGGAGTTTGGCTCTGATCCGAAGGATATATACGCGGCCATCGGACCTTCTGCAGGAATGTGCTGCTATGAGGTGGATACCACAGTGGCAGAA
>ONEC01000060.1 GCA_900316715.1 uncultured Eubacteriales bacterium | reverse complement strand
ATTTTCCTACCGGTGGCCGGCAGTACGATAATCGGTATCATCACTTCCTTTTCTAAATTGTTGCCTTGTCTGATATAAACAATATCACCTTAATAAACTCTTTGCAACAGATTTATTTATATTCACCGTGTCTTGCGTCTTACCTTGCTTCATTCATGTATGTCTGGGCTCTGTTCCTGTCAGTAAGGTCACGGAACGCCTGACCTTCTTCCTCTGTCAGTGGTCTCAAATCATTTCATACGGAAAGCTTGGAGATATTATTGTCATATTTCGCAGTGACAACAAAAAAAGAGAGAGCATACCCTTTTTTCGGATATGCTCACTCTTTTTTTGCTATAAATTATTAAATTTTATGCATGTCTGAGCTTTACAAACTGGCCCAGCTTCATAATGATAGGTGTTTTCTTCTTCTGTTCAGGTGTCTCTCTTTCTATAACAGGCTGTCCTTGTGCACTCATATTCTGATGTGGATTGTAGTCCTTTGGCTTTGAATCTTTACGCATTGAATAACCCTTTGATTTAGGAGTCTCGATCTGCTGTTCCTGTTCAGGAGCTACAGCTTCCTCTTTAAGCTGAGGTGCTTCCTCCTCTTCTTCCTTAGGCTGTGCATTATATTTCATCATACTCTTTAATATTTCGGACTGTGATATTTCCACAGGGATTGGCTTAAATACATCATCTATTGAAAATGCATCTGAATCTGCTGGCTGTTCAGCCTTCACCGGCTGCTCAACCTTTGCAGGCTGCTCAGCTTCCATGATTCTTCCACATACCGGACAACTTGTAACTGTGTTAGCAACTTCCGTAGCACAGATTGGACACTTCATTCTTTTTGTTCCTCCTCAATATTAATACATCTATATTTATTATTTACCAACAAAGTTCAGAGGGACTGTTTTTGAGCAAAAAAACAGCATCCCGAGCGGCCCTTGAACCAGTCTGATGCTTGAATAATTGCAACTGGCTGCCATATCTATATTCTTTAGGCCCTTTAGCTTTGCGTCACAGCGTTTCCACTGCTTTGCCAACAATATGAACTTTATACATTAATTATATTCAAGCCGACGACTTATGTCAAACATATAATCGTCGGCAAATTTAATAAAAATCATCCTATATGATAGTATATAATGCAACAAAATCACTTCGTTACAGCTCACTCATCTTCCCAATCTGTCTGGTGATTTCTGTTGTACCTTTCCAAAGCCTCCTGCATCTTACGGTCTTGTTTCTTAGAAATGGACGTACTCTTATAAACCGCCACTGAATAGCATACGACAAATCCTAACCAGGACTCGATGCTGTCAATCGGAAACCATCTGCATACTATACTGAATACCACTGCAGTTGCAAATGCCATCGAATATAATAATACAGATCTCTTTATGACGCTCATATCTTTAATAACTGTATCTGTCATAAAAACCAGTCTGTAAACAGATATCAAAAACGTCAGAAGCAGCCACTGCCAAAGGGTATTTATCGGTATTCCCTTGCCGTTCAAACTGAACATGGTGGATATTTTCGATACTTCATCACTGAGTGATGTAACCACAACTGTAAGAATCGCCATTATGGTTACTACTATTCCATATAGGGTGAACCATTCTTTAAAGAATTTATACACATCCATTTTGTCTTCCATCTACTTCACCCCCAGTTTATTCTTTAATTCATCGGCATACATCCTGGACACCACTATCTGTTCACCGTTCTTCAGCGTAATCTTGATCCGTCGATTTATATCCGTCTTAAGGCTTTTGATCATCCTAAGATTAACTATACTCTGTTTACTGATCCTAAGGAAATCATGCTTATGGAATTCACGCTCTATCTCATAAAGCTTTAATTCCGATTCATACATTTCCTCTTCGGTATACACAAAGGTCTTTCGCTCCACAGCCTCCACATACAGTATCTTCCCGGCATCGAGAAGATAGGTCTCGCCGTTTTTATTCACGGCAATCTGCATGTTAAGCATCCTCATGACAGCAATCATCTTCTCAACGTCCTGAGTCAGCTTCGGAGTGCGGATTACAACTTCCGTATCTTTGTAGTTGTCATCGATATCTATCGATATTTTCATAATCTACTCAAGTCCTTTTTTCTTAAATGCGCCGCAGAATACAGCTACTGCGAAAATTACGCTTGCTATCAGTATTATAACACTTTTGGTTCCAAGATTATCTATTGACATATCACTAAATATGTTAATGATCTGCTGATTATATAAAAACCTTGCAATCTTCTGTATTGTCTCATTAAATGTAGCCAGTGTCGGCATGAATCCAATCACAAGCATAACCGATGTAGCAACGGACTGGGCAGCCATCTGATTCTTTCCGTACATACCTATTGCAGCACCTATAAGGATTGAAACAATAAATCCGAATGTCATAAATCCATAGTATACAGGCAGATCTCCCTTTGGCATTCCCGTCGCTAATGCCATGACGGTCGTTCCTATAAGACACATTCCCAGCACATATATACCCGTACCAAGAATGTACTGCCAAGCCTTTACATTTGACATAATGAGAACTCTTAATGTATTCTTCTCTTTTTCCTCTGACATAATAGATGCCATAGCTGTTATCGGAGCAAATGTGATGTACATACCGGACATCATTCTTAAATAAAAGAGTGGAGGTGTACCCTCAGCCTGCATGAATTTTTCCATGACAAGAGCCAGCGCCGGACACATAAAAAACTGAAGAAAAACAATCCTGTTCTTCAATGTATCTTTAGTCTGTTTTCTTAAAATAGTTATGATATTATTCATTACACTTCCTCCTCCAGCTTTCTGCCTGTAAGCTCTAAAAATACCGATTCAAGTGTCGGCTCCGATGAATGGATTGTTACTATCTCGTCCCTCATGAGAAGCATTCGAATGGCGTCTGCCGACTCTTTTCCATGAGCCAGTTCCAGGTTTTCACCTGACTTAAGATTAAGGCTTATTCTCTTCTGATGATTATACTTTCTGCAGATTCCCTCCGGAGTACCACTGTCTACGATCACTCCGTCATTCAGAAGAGCCACTGTATCACAGAGCTTTGCTGCTTCCTCCATGTTGTGAGTTGTAAGGAATATGGTGCATCCCGCCTTCTTCTTACTCAATATAATGTTATGGATCTTCTTCTGTGTCATAGGATCAAGTCCGGTTGTCGGCTCATCCAGGAAAAGAATCTGCGGTGAAAGCATAAATACCCTCGCCAGCTGAAGTCTTACCCTCATACCCTTTGACAGGTCAAATGCACTCTTTTTAGCCGCATCTCCCAACCCAACAAGTTCCAGATTCTCATATATTCTCGATGCCGGAATCTTATAGAGATTGGCAAAAATCTTCAGATTGTCATAGCATGATAGTCTCTCGTATACGCCGAACTGATCCATCATGATTCCTATCTTCTTTTTATCCTCTCCTGTAAGATTCTTTACGTCCTTACCCATAGTCCGTACCCTTCCTCTGTCATATTCCAGCTGACCCGTCAGAATCTTTATAAGGGTGGTCTTTCCTGCTCCGGAAGGTCCCAGAAGCCCGAATATCTTTCCTTTGGGAATATCAATATTTATTCCGGAAAGAACTGTCTTATCACCAAAACGCTTTACCACGTTTTCACAATGTATCATCTTATATTCCTCCTGTGTTTTTGTTTTTCACAAAATAGCACCTACAAATCAGGTATTCAATAGATGCTGACGTATGTTGCCGGATACGGAACATGAGATGCCAAAAAAAAGAGCACACCCGCGCAATGAGGTTTGCGGATGTGCTCTATTTTTAAGAATACATCTCGGTGATTACCGGTGTTGGAGTACTAACTCTGGCTACGTGTCCGACTGCAGCCATAGCCTCCTCCGGCGTAAACGGCTTACCCACAGTAAAATGCTTTGATTCATTCAGTGTACGGAATTCCGAAGGAGCATATCCCGTGGACTGGCGGAAAGCTCGGGCAAATGCAGAACTGCTGGAGAACCCGGCCGCAAAGGCGATTTCCGTGACAGACAGACTGTGGTTAGCCAAAAGCTCCTGGGCAAAAGAGATTCTCTTCTGGATCAGATATTGATAAAATGTCATGTCAGTAAACTGCTTAAATACACGTTCAAAATAGTATTTACTGAGTCCTACATAATCGGCAACCTGATTTAAAGTAATCTGCTCCGTAAAATGCTCCGATATATAACCACACGCATTTAGCAGTGGAAGCTTATCTTCTATCACCTTTTCCGAAAGCTCATCTTTACCGATTTCCTGCACATTTCCGGTAGGTGCATTCATACCCACAAGTGCAGTAAATTCCAAAATCTTGGCACAGATCATCGTTTCTCCGTAAATCGGAAGATCATCCGTCGCATGAACATTCATATCTTCTATCTTATCTGATGCCAGGCGGGATGTAGAAAAATATAAATCTCTGATTTCTGATACCAGTTTCCACAGTCTGTCATAGACCTCCGATGGAAAATTACCCTTACTGATCTTTACTGCCGGATTCAGAAGCAGAAAAACTGTATCTAACTCATATATATGAAGCGGCCCCAGAAGATCTGCCTGAATATATACACGGCTCCCCGGCGATTCCGGGAATATCTCATGCACAGCCGAAGGACAGATCATCAGAATATCTCCGGTTTCCAGATGATAATCAATTCCTCCGCAGCAGACACGATAAGTGCCTTCCGTAATAGCAATAACTTCAACGTCTGTATGCCAATGCGGTGGATAATATAAAGATTCGTTATTTATATACACCCGGACATGTCGGTTTCCACGACGCCGGATGATTTCCTGTGGATTTGTATTCTCTTTCAATGCTTTTCTCCGTAACTCCCAAATACAATATTTCAATAGTTGTATTATCTTACATCATCCATTCAAAAACAATCGTTATATACCATGATGGCAAGAATTGTTGAACAATTAAGCAATTATTGGATAGTTAACTAACAAATTCCTATTATAAAATGAACAAGAAATGAAGCGGAAAACCAAATAAAACCAACAAATTACACAAATCAACGACCGGTAAGACCGGTCAGACAGAAACAAGGAGGTAACGCAATGAGGTTTAAGAAGTTTAAGGCACTTGCACTGAGTCTTGCCATGACATTATCTATGGCAGCTTGCGGAAGCGGTGGAACCGGCACGACCAGCGCCGGCACAACAAGCTCTGGCGACAGCGGAACAACGAGTGCAGCCACTCAGGAAAGTGGCACAGATTCGGGAGAATCTACAGGCAAAAAGCAGACGGACGGAAAGAATGTTCCTGAGCTTACAAAGGACGAAATGACAATCGTTCTCTGGGATATCGCAACAGAAGAGCCAAACAAGAGTACACAGGAGGCGGCTGTTCAGCGTTTCATGAATGATTATCCAAACATTCATGTGGAACAGATTCATCAGCAGAACGACAACTACAAGCAGCAGCTTGTTGTAGCAATGAGTTCCGGACAATGTCCGGATATGTACATTTCCTGGGGCGGCGGTCCTATGGCCGAGTACTATAACTCAGGATATGCAGATGATATCACTGATCTTTTCAACAATTATGATCATCCGGATTTCATAGATGCAGCTGTTGCTCAGGGAACCTACCAGGGCAAGGTAATCGGTATTCCTTTCGGAAGTTTATCCGGATGCGATGTTTTCTACAACAAGACGATCTTTAAAGAAAACGGCATTGAAGTACCTACTACACTTGACGAGCTTGAAGCAGTATGCGAGAAGCTTAAGGCTGCAGATATTACACCTTTCGCACTGGCTAATGCTCCTAAGTGGACAGGATCTATGTACTATATGTATCTGGTTGCACGACACTCCGGAAATGCTGAGTTCGATGCAGCTTACACACAGGAAGGTTCTTTTGGATCTGAAGCATTTATCTTTGCCAGCGATAAGATACAGGATTGGGTAAAGAAGGGATATTTCCCTGATGGCGTTAATTCTCTTTCTCCTGATGATGGTCAGGATAAGCAGCTTATGTATGATGGTTCATGCGCAATGATGCTTCATGGTTCATGGATGGCCGGCAGTATGGCTGCAGATAACCAGGAATGGTACGAAGAGAACATCGGCGTATTCCGTTGGCCTGAAGATACAGAAGCTAAAGCAAAGGGCGTTCCTCAGGATGTTGAGATCGGTACAGCCATCGGTAATGCCTTTAATTTCAACAGCAAGGGTGATCAGGCTAAGCTTGAAGCTATGTACGTACTTGCAACCCAGTACTTCAATGATGATATCTATAACAAGGAACAGATGGAGCATCTCAATACTCCTTCAATCAAGGGATATGAAGCTCAGGTTGTAGATCCTAATATGAAGGTCATTACAGAAGTATTCTTCAACGCATCCAATGTTCAGCTCTGGTATGACCAGTATCTGCCAGCATCTGTAACAGAGGTTCATAAGGACAGCATGTCTGCTCTGTTCGGTCTTGAGAAGAACGGTGCTGAAATCGGCGAAGCTCAGGATAAGGCTATGAAGGAAGCTTTAGCAGACCAATAAACAAAACACCACTAAAAAAGCACAGGAGGAAGTATGGCAACAATAAAATCATCTCCAAAAAGTTTAGAACAGACAAGGAAGAAGCGTGTACGTATAGTGGCGACCGTTTTCCTGATACCCACCTTCCTCCTGATTGCTGTATATTTTATATATCCAATTATTGATACATTTATTATCAGTACCTATAAATGGAACGGAATATCATCAGACCGAACCTTTATAGGACTTCAGAACTGGAACACCCTGATACATGACAAAAACTTCTGGTCTGCATTTGGCCGAAATGTTATCATAATGGTGTTCTCAATCGTACTGCAGATTCCTATCGGACTTTTTCTTGCAACCTTCCTTGAAGCAGGCGGCAAGAGGTACGGAGCTTTCAAAGTTCTATGGTTTCTGCCGTACCTTATGAGTTCTGTAGCCATCGCATTTCTTTTTACCTATGCACTGGCTACTAACGGAGGTATATTCTCCTCTCTGGCGAGTCTTATTACAGGCAAGAGAGTTACTGTAGATCTTTTAGGAAGATCTCCTCATGCTCTATTCACCGTTATCGGTGTCATGGCATGGCAGTTCACACCTTTCTATATGGTTTACTTCATAGCAGGTTACAGCAACATCGACTCAACCATATATGAAGCTGCAGTCATCGACGGTGCAACACGTTGGCAGTATACGAAGTATATTGCTATCCCACTGCTCGGTCCTATCTTTAAAACTGCTTGTACTATGTCACTCATCGGCTCGCTGAAATACTTTGATCTTATCTGGAATATGACGCAGGGTGGTCCGGTTAATTCCACTGAGCTTATGGCAACCTATATGTATAAACTGTCCTTCCAACAGTTTAATATGGGCTACGGCTCCTGTGTGGCAGCCGGTATGTTCATCCTGATCACTGTTATAGCAATACTGTTCCAGAAGATCTTTGTAGTAAAGGAGGATTACTAATATGGCAGGTAATAAACCCAAGGTTGTAAAAACACATAAGAGTCACAGTCCTATTTGGGGAGTCGCCGTCTTCTTTGCTATTATATGGCTGATCATAACTGTGACACCTTTCATATTTATGGTTCTCAACTCATTCCGTAAACAGTTTGATATGCTGCAGCAGGGAGTTTTCCATCTTCCTGAACCATGGACCTTCAAGAATTATGTTGAGGTTATATCCAATGGATTCTTCGGATACTTTATGCGTAGTGTCTTAGTTGTTGCGGTTTCGCTCATTCTGATGCTGATAATTGCAGCCTTTGCTGCTTATCCGCTTTCAAGACTGAATTTTTCTTTACGAGAACTGCTTTATGCCGGAATAGTGGCTATGATGTCCGTACCAATGCATGTGACTCTGATACCGGTATTTAAGCTCACTACAGAAATGGGACTGTATGATTCACTCAAAGCTCTCATCGGTCCATATGTTGCTTTCGCTCTGCCAATGTCAGTCTTTGTTCTGGTCGCATTTATGAAGACCATACCAAAGGAACTTGAAGAAGCTGCGGAAATCGATGGATGCGGCCGTTTCAGAAACTTCTTTATGATCATACTGCCGCTGTCCAAGCCGGGACTTGCAACACTTGCAATCTATAACGGTGTCGCTATGTGGAATGAATTTGCTTTTGCAAATACTCTGCTCCAGAGTCCTGCCAACAAGACTCTTCCTCTGGCGCTTGGTCAGTTTAAAGGAGAACACGCCTTAGATATTCCTATTATCCTGTCAGTTCTTACACTGTCAGTTCTGCCTATGATCATCCTCTTCATCATTTTCCAGAATAAGCTGGTTAAGGGTATGATGGCAGGTGCAGTAAAGGGATGATTATTATCCGGAAGGAAGGATTTAAAATATGCAAATATATGTATCGGCTTCTGCAGTCCATAGCGGCTGCGGAGATAAAAATGCGCCGTTTAAGACAATCAATGAAGCAGCACGTATCGCGCAGCCCGGTGACGAAATTCTGGTTGCACCGGGAATCTACAGAGAATATGTATGTCCGGTGCATGCGGGAACAGAGAAAGAACGTATCACTTATCGCTCGGTAGAACCGCTCGCCGCGGTTATTACCGGTGCGGAACAGATTAAAAAATGGGAACACTTCGACGGCAACACCTGGCTCGCCAGGATTCCTAACGGACTGTTCGGTGATTATAATCCCTATACAGTAACTCTTCAGGGTGACTGGTATCTTCCACTTCATCCTGCTCACACAGGCGAAGTTTATCTGAATGGTATGTCAATGTTTGAAGTTTCTTCACTGAAGGAAGTTCTGGAACCAGAGATTCTCCGAAAATCCTGGGAACCTGAAAGATCGCTGTATCAATGGTTCACAGAGCAGGAGGATGAGGTCACTCTTATTTACGCAAATTTTCAGGGTGCAGATCCTAATAAGGAAAATGTTGAGATAAATGTAAGGCGAAACTGCTTCTATCCTGATCATAATGGTGTTGATTACATCACCTTAAGCGGTTTTACAGTTCGTCAGGCGGCAACTCAGTGGGCTCCGCCTACAGCATATCAGGATGGTATGATAGGCCCTCGCTGGTCAAAAGGCTGGATAATTGAAGACTGTGAAATATCCGATTCTAAATGCAGCGGAATCACCCTTGGAAAATATTATCAGCCAAGTAATGAAAACAAATGGTCTACGAAATTTACCAAGGATGGTGCGCAGAACGAAAGAGATGCCATCTGCCTGGCACAGATTGAAGGTTGGACCAAGGAGAAGATCGGATCACATATCATTCGTCGATGTCATATACATGATTGCGGACAAACTGCAATCTGCGGTCATCTGGGATGCGTCTTCTCAATCATAGAAGACAATACTATTCATCATATAAGCACCAAACAGGATTTCAGCGGTGCAGAGGATGCCGGAATCAAGATGCATGCCGCTATAGATGTTATATTCCGCCGTAATCATATACACCACTGTCTGCGCGGTATATGGCTTGACTGGCAGGCACAGGGAACCAGAATCACCGGTAATCTTCTTCATGATAATACTCCACCGGACGGAACAGAGATTCCTATGGAACTGTCTATTGGCGAGGACCTTTTTATAGAGGTTTCACATGGTCCGACTATAGTCGATAATAATATTTTACTCTCGAATGTGTCCTGCAGACTGAGTACCCAGGGACTCGCTTTTGTACATAATCTTATAGCCGGATCCTTTACATTTGTCGGAGAAGGGGTAGACAGCGGCGGCGTACGTTTTACCAATATGCGCTATACGCCATACCATTTACCACACCGCACGGAAATACTCGGATTCATGTCCATTCTGCATGGAGATACACGTTTCTATAATAACGTTTTTATCCAGCAGCCTATACGTCCGCTTTTGGCTGAGGGTGCAAAAAAGCTGGGGCTGGACCGGGTAACAGCATTAAATTTCATCTGTGGTACACATCCTTACGATGGCTATCCGGATGAAGAAAGCTATCTTGCAAAATTTTCTGCTGATACTTTTGTATCACTGGAAAGCCGCGATAAATACTATGATCATCTGCCTATGTACTTTGGCGGAAATGTATATTGTAACGGAGCAAAACCATGTGATGGCGATATAGATGCCTGTACAATAAGTCATCCTATAGAGCTGTCACTGACAGGAACTGACAACGCTCCGGTACTCCATACAAATCTGTATGAGTATCTCAGCCCAAGTTCGACAGGTATCATATCAACAGCTATTCTCGGAGAAGCTTTCGAACCTGAACAACGTTTTGAAGATCCTGATGGAAAGCCAATCATATTCGATCTGGATTATCTCGGCGAACATAGAGATGTTCTTCCACTGGCAGGTCCTTTTGCTGCCTCACCGGAAGGAATCACGCTGGTATAAATAAAAACACGGTACTGTTGCTTCGCAGTACCGTGTTTTTAATAGTTTAAAAGTATTAATATATATAATATCTTTTATCCTTGTCAACCTTTGCTTTATATAATGCTATATCTGCTTTCTTGAATATTTCAGAATAGCTCTTTTCAACACCCTTATAAGTTGCAATACCAATACTGGTACTTACATTCTTTCCTTTATCTGGCAGCTCTACAACTTTTGAAATATTCTCTATTATTTCATCTGCTATTTTACCGGCAGTGCCTTCATCAGAGGTATTCCTGATAAATAGTATGAATTCATCACCGCCAAAACGTCCTGTGAGCTCATCACTAAATCTTTTCAGAAGATAATCCGCAAACTGAATAATAACTTTGTCGCCAACATCATGGCCATAATTATCATTTATTGACTTGAACTTATCGATATCCATGATAAATAGAAGTCCCTTATCAGTTGATTCATCTTCCAGAAATTCATCTATCTCTCTAGTCAGAGCTCCCTTGTTTCTAAGTCCCGTCATAGCATCTGTATCTTTCTGGATGCGAATTTTCTTGGTCAGGACAAACTCTTTTATTCGTATAGAATTAGCGACTACATTTAGGAAACATCCGATAATTGTATACGTTACAACATTGATAAGATCCATCTCCCATATTTCAAATGGCTTAACGGCATACATCCATAACAGAAATATCACTGACGCAGCACCCAGCTCAATAGTCATAAAAAACGGTTTATCGATCATAAACATAGGAGTTACAAGCAGAAATGCAATGAATGTTGTCGCATTATGTTCAGGATTGTTCTTGCTTATCAGGCATCCAAACAGGAATAGACACGACATTGAAAGATATATAAGAAGTTGTGCCGCAAGCGAGTCCTTCTTTAATATGCTGAATAAACCAATGGCTATAACTGAATATAATAAGAAAGCCAGATAATAATCTCTGTTAACTGACATCATTTCATTGCCCAGAGATCCAACAAACAGGCTAAAAAATACAACAAACATAATAAAATGCAGTATTCTCCAGACTTCAAAGTTTGAAACATATGCATCTTTCTTTAATTCGTTATATTCATCTTTTTCAATTCCGCAGTATAAATAATATCTACGAATCTTCTTTAAAAGTTTCATAGGCACTCACCCTCATAAGTACACTTGATACCCTGTTTTTAATTATTATATTTCATTTTATAACAATTATAAATATAATTATTCTGTCATCGGATTTAGTGTTACGCCGCATATATTTTTATCGTTTCTCGATATATTTTTCTTGATTATCATTCAATTATGTATTATAATCACATCATCGAATAACAAAAAACAAATTTCAAAAAGAGGGAAATATCATGAGATCAACAACTGTAAATTACTGGCTGAAAGCAGTTACAGTCTTCATGGCACTGCTCGGCCTCGCGTTCTTCGGAGGAGCAACTGCTTATGCCTATATGTATAAGCCCGACTTTAACGAACCTATTCCTACATATCTGAGGCAGAACATCATTTCGTTATGGATAACAGCAGCATTCTGCTATATTATTCTTTTCTTCTTCTGGAGAATTGTAACAGAGATTGGAAAGAATAATTCCTTTTCCATGGAGAATGTAAAAAACTTCAAGAACATGGCCGTCTGCGGAGGTCTTCTAATAGTAGAACATATCGTTCAACTGGTTATATGGGCAGTGAAGGGTGAGACTGCACTGATTCCACTGTCATACACTTTATTAAAGATTCTTGTTTTTATAATATTCGTTATTCTGTGTGTTGCTATGTCTAAGCTGGTTCAAAACGCTTATCTCATCAAACAGGAAAATGATCTTACTATTTAGGAGGTGTCGGCATGATAATAGTTAATCTTGATGTTATGCTGGCAAAGCGTAAAATGAAGGTTTCCGATCTGGCAGATCAGGTTGGAATCACGCTGGCTAACATTTCAATTCTGAAAAACGGTAAAGCAAAGGCTGTCCGCTTTGAAACTCTTGATAAAATCTGTGAAGTCCTGGACTGTCAGCCCGGAGATATACTTGAACATCAGAAGTAAAGGACATAATCATGACGAACCACCTATAACTTCTGAGCAGGAAGGCGGATCAAAGAGATGGAATGCAAAGATGGCCATATAAGCCATCTTTACAAACGCACAGAAGTATGAATAAATACCCATGGTTTATTTCCCCTTTGCTATTTATTAATCATAAAATTCTCTAAACATTCCTATGCGTCTCCTACGACGTGAGATACCATTTTCCCTATCCTCACGAACCATCTCGTGAAGAGACTTCTCAGTGATTACATTCACATTTCGGTTATTGCTTTGAACTACCACGAACCAACCCTTCTCATAGCGCATTGCGTAATATATTTCCTCGGTAACCGTCAATTCGAACACAACCGGCGTGCCATCATCACTAAGATATCCCACTGTTGCATAATAAATAGGGGTCGTATTCCTTCCTGCATAAATTATCCTTACATTAAGATCAAGACAGACACCTCTACGCTTTGTGTAATCCGTCCAGTCATTGTTCTGCTTCAAAATCCTATTTATAACTATGGCGCTCGCGATACCCATCAGAATTCCCAGTATAGCTACGCCGTTCACTATAAAATTTGATACTTCGGGATTATTCTGACATCCCAATATAATCATCAGGCTGCCCATCGCAGTAAAAGCTATTGGCAATGTGACAAGTCCTGGTATAACCGAATGGCGTCTCTTGAGTCGTTCCACATCCTCATCATTAAGAGGCATCGTCTCATTTGTAAGTTCGGCCTCTTTCAGCCTGTACACATATCCCAATGTACTGATAACCTTCGCACAATTTAGATTTTTCCTGTGGACAAATGCCACTATAAGTGCCCCCACATCCGGCAAAGCACATAACATACAGAAAATTGTAACCAGTTCAAACATTTTCAA
>ONEC01000059.1 GCA_900316715.1 uncultured Eubacteriales bacterium | reverse complement strand
GTCTGACCGTTATCCAGTTTAGGATCGTAATGATAAGCATAAGTATGAAGTACTTCCATTCCCAGTTCCTTCAAGACTCTCATTGTCTCGAATGCGAAGCCTGAACCCATACTTACGATTGCTTTCTTGCCCTTAAGTATCTTCTTGTACTTTTCGAGTTTCGGAAGATACTTCTCCTTCTGCTCCTTGATATACTCATTTGCGATATCTTCTTTTCCTACTGTTCTTGCGATGGCACGATACCAGTTATCAAAACCTTCTATTCCCATGCCATACTCATCTCTTATAAAAGGCACTCCGTATACCTGTTCCAGAGCTGTTCCCATATAAGAACCAAGATTGTAGCAGATACTTGTCGTACATACCGATTCCGACAGATGTGCAAAATCATCCACCGTTGCAAATGCATTTACATACAGTGGTTCCAATCCCAGTTTATTCATAAGAAATCTTACGTAAGGAGCTCCCGGATGAAGAAAGTCTATGAAATTAATCGTATTTCTTTTTTCTTTCGGAGGTTTTACCAGTGCATTGAATAAGGCATGCTGCTCGGAATCGAAGCCCGATGCCCAGAGCTTTGATTTTGCACCCGCACATCCGACAAATACGATCGGAACAGGTATCTCATCCTTTAATACTTCAACCGCACTCTCGAAGTCCTCTCCGATCGTACTGGACATACAGGTCGATGTTATGAATATAACGTCCGGCTTATGTCTCTTATATGCCTTGCGCACTGTATCATAAAGCTTGTTGATCGCTCCGAATACCGTATCCGATTCCTTCAGATTTGTTGATATTACGCGAAGATCGTCGAAAGGCTCGTTGTTAGGTTTTGTGGCCGATCTGTAATTCAGTGACCATCTTATGATCCCCGCAGAACATCCCACCGGTCCGTGGTCTACAACAACACAGTTTTTAACTACCGCAAGTTCATGAGTTGCCGTATAGTGCGAACATGATGCCGCCGTACTGAAGCATCTCTTTTTACCCGCACATGCGGCACATCCGCCCTTTAAAAGTTCTGATATATTTCCTTCGTACACAACTGAAGAGCCCAGTCTGGTCTCTCTGTTTGCCGCTTCTAAAACATTTAAATTCATATATCCTCCTTACAGTCCTCCGTTATAACCGAAATAAGTTTTGTTTAAGATGACCATATTACCGACAGGTGCGGAAATATGTATGGAGTCGGTCTTCAGCTTTCTTGCTTCCACATCATTCCACATACTTCCGAGAAGAACCGGCGGATTGATCCTCTCGCCTTCTTCTCTTATCTTCCTGACATCATCGAGTGCCTTACCGACATCTGCAGTGAATTCGACTTCGGCGGTTATGCCCGATTCGAAGTCCTTATATTCATCGATGATAAGCTGCTGATACTGTTCCGGAACATCGTCCGTCAGATACTGCTTTTCAGGTATAAGTCCCAGATCGTTTACAAGATATTTTGAAGTACTGAGTGCATAAGTGCTGTTGGCGATCGTAAGATATCTTTTCGGAAGAACCTTTGCATCGCAGAGAAGGCTGATGCCCTTTTCGATATAGTAATAATACTTATCTTCGTTTTTCCTGATGTAGTCTTCGACAACCTGTTCGTCCAGGCTTGCATACTCTCTTAATGTGCGTAAAAACTTCGCTGTTTCCGTCGGTCCTATCGGAAGTGTCGGATAATGAAGATACGGAGTTCCGAACTTCTTCTCAAGATGCTTTGCGATATTCACTTCCCACCACGGAGATAATACAAGGTTAAATGCAGCTTCCGGAATCTTCTTTACGCTCTTAATTCCTCTTCCCCGTCCGTAGATTATATTTACCTCAAATCCGAGTTCGGTCAGCATAGCCTCGATAGCATCATAGGTTCCTGCCCAGAACGGATCGTAATAAGGAATGATTCCCCACACGTTGACCTGTTTCTTGTTAATCTTATCCGTCTTCTCGCAGAGGGAATCTATGATCTTCTTTACCACCTGCTCATGTCCGTAAATGTTATTTCCCTTGAATCCGGCAACCTCTGTTACCAGTACCGGCTTCCCGGAATCCTCATAACTTCTCTCGACTTCTTCCAGGTCATCTCCTATGATTGAAGCCACACATCCCGCAAGTACCACATAAGCATCGGCATCGTAGTATTCCAGTGACTTATCAATCACCTTCTTCAGTTTCTTCTCTCCTCCGAATACTATGTCCACATCAACCAGATTGGTGGATGGCATAAGTCCTTCCGAGAATCCGACGCCCTGCTGGCTTCCGTTCTGTGCGCCCATCAAAGGGCCGCCGTTTCTTATACACCCGGATCCCGCGTGCATGATAGGTAAAAATTTTTCAATCGACAGCACTGTGTAATATGAGCTGATCGCACATCCCACACACTGCTTTTCCAGACTCTGTCCCATGTTAACTCCTTTAAATTCTTAATAAAAAACCTGTTTTACGTGCAATTCTTTTTTCTGTCAGTATCATGACAAGGGATGTCACCGTACAGATTGTCCAGTAAAGAACCGCACACACCATATATGCTTCTATAAATGTGCCTGTATTTTCCGCATAGGATGTTGCGGAATTCATCACATCAATTATCGCTATCGTAAAAGCCAGTGCAGAAAGCATGATTCTTGTCCTTACGTTGATCCTGAGGTTCGGAAATGCCTCTATAATGATCTGCGGTAGTACGATCTTTCTAAATCCCTGCCACGTCGTAAGTCCTACGCTGTATGCAGCTTCCAACTGTCCTCTTCCTATTGAGATAAGTGCTCCCCTCATGGTCTGAGCAAAGAAACCCACTCCGTCAAATGTCAGCACAAACAGTGCAACCCATATCGGATCAAGATCCTGTACTCCTATCGGAAAGTTAAATCTCTGATTAAGCCACGCCAAGGAATTATATATAACGAAGTAAGCTACAAATAACAAAAGCAGCATCGGCATACATTTAGAAAAAAGCGTAAGCAGATTACGTGTATATTTACATCCTTTGTGACCACGATATTCACCGAATGCAAGCCATGTTCCCAGAATAAAATCCAGTATTGAAGGAACAAAGGAGAGAATCAGTGTCGTAGGCAGATACCTGATCGAATATACCAATATTTCCGAAAACGCACTGAAACTGAACTTATACATAAACTCCTCCTTTTCCTCATGCGCGAATTCCGAAAGAAAACTTCTTTTCCAGCAATTTAAACACGATTACCAGTGAAAGATTGATCACAAGAAATATCAATGCCGCTCCTATATATGCTTCAAGTTTATGATCTATTCTGAGTCCCATAAACCTTGCTCTGCTCATAACATCGGAGATTCCCAGCATATATGCCATGGTTGTCTCTTTAAACAATGTACAGGATGACATTTCAAATACAGGAAGCATGATCCTAAATGCCTGTGGGAAAATGATCCGCTTAAAAGCCTGTCTTCTTGATAACCCTACGGAAAACGCCGCCTCATACTGTCCTTTATCAACACTGAGCAAAGCCGCTCTGATTCCCTCTGTCATTGAAACCGATTTTTCCAGAGTAAAAGCAACTATTGCGAAGAGCAATGCATTCCATCTGCTTGCATTTATACCAGTCACACTGTAGATAACTACCGGTAGAACATAATATATTATAAATAACTGCACTATCGTGGGGATATTCATAGCATAACTTCCTATCAGTATCGTAAACTGATACAGTACCGGTATCTTTTTCAGCTTGATCAAAGCGCCAAGGGTTCCGAATACAAAAGACAGCGATATTACCGATACAAACAATATAAGAGAAGTAGATAATCCTTTTAAAATGTAAGGTAAATATTCAATTATCAGGTGCGGATCAAATATTTTTCCCATATACCTTTTAATACTCGCTTTCCTTCAGATACTCCGGATGTTCTTCCACCCACTCTGAAATATCACCTTCGAAATTCCACGGTGTTCCGTAGAATAATCGTCCGTGAATCTCATCAATTGTTCCGTTTTCTTTTAATGTTTTAAGTGCTCCGTCAATATCATCTATCAGCTGCTGATCTTCATCCTTACGATACATATAGTAAATACCGTCAATCTTAGTAGATCCGACCTTTGCCGTTTCAAGTTCCACACCGAATCTCTCCGAATATGATATTACCGACGGCTGAGATCTTGTAAAACCGTCAGCTTTTCCCGTTTTAAGATCGTTTACACAGGTAGCCGGATCGGAAAGATATACGATATTGATAGGATTATCCGGATGTTCTCTGTTATATACATTCAGTGGAAAATCCTCCTGATGCTCCTCGTCCGGGAAGCAATATACCGTCTTACCGGCAAAATCGGCAATTTCATGGTATTTATCAACATTTTCGGCAAGTATAAATATTCTCTCCACTATCGTGTCATACTGTTCATTACCTGCTCTTAAATTGTCCGTTTCCGAAACGGCTTTTGTCATCTTAAAGCCAACCACATCCGACTTTTTGCTGATGAGGTTGTTTTCAAGGCTCTCTCTCGGTACTGCTTCTATAATGAATTCATATTGCGGAAGCAGTTCATCAACTGCCTGAATAACTTCAACCTCAAAACCGGCTGGATTTCCGTCCTGATCTAGATATGCAGTCGGTGCATAGGAATCGGCTGTCTGAAATACAACTGTTCTTACAGTCTGCTCTTCGACTTTTTCTTCACTATTCGCAGCGGCTTCTGTTTTCTCTTCTTTTACAGTTACTCCTTCTGCCGTTGCATCGGCTTTACCACCTTCGTTTCCACATCCGGCAATCGCCCCGATCATAGTTGAAATTAATGCAACAGTTAAAAATCTTCTAAATCCTTTTCTATTCATAAATCTTCATCTCCTTTTAAATGTTATAATCATCTATCATAAGTCCGAACTCGGATAATATCTCTTCAAGCCGCTCCTGCTTCATCGGTGTAGGAATAGTGAAGCTTGTATTGTTGATCACCGCCTCTGCAAGATTTCTGTATTCCTGAGCCTGATCCGAATCCGGCTTATACTGAATAACAGTCTGCTTGTTGATCTCTGCTCTCTGAACAATATTGTCACGAGGCACAAAATACAGTAACTGTGTTCCGAGTTCGGAAGAAAATTCTCTCAGAAGATCCAGCTCACGGTCTACATTTCTGCTGTTACAGATAATGCCTCCGAGTCTTACGCCTCCGGATCTTGCATACTTTGCAATACCCTTTGAGATATTGTTGGCCGCATAAAGTGCCATCATCTCTCCGCTGGCTACGATATATATCTCCTGAGCCTTTCCTTCACGAATCGGCATGGCGAAACCACCGCAGACAACATCTCCGAGTACGTCGTAGAATACAAAATCCAGATCATCAGTATATGCACCAAGCTGTTCCAGGAGGCCGATGGATGTGATGATTCCGCGTCCGGCACAACCGACACCCGGTTCAGGTCCGCCGGACTCAACACATCGTGTTCCACCGAAACCTTCTCTGAGTATCTTATCAAGCTGAACATCATCACCTTCTGTTCTCAGCGTGTCCAGTACGGTTTTCTGTGCAAGACCGCCGAGAAGTAATCTGGTTGAATCCGCTTTCGGATCACATCCTACAACCATAACCTTTTGTCCGAGTTCAACCAGTCCCGCCGTAAGATTCTGTGTTGTGGTTGATTTTCCGATACCGCCTTTACCATAGATTGCAATCTGTCTAAGATTTCCCATTTTTTCTTTTCCTCATTTCATAAATATTTAAAAGCTCTAAAAGAGCCGTCTTTTACTTATTGTTTTTCCTTTAGTCTTTTCTTTGCTATGCCCTGAAGTGACTGATGATTGTCGACCTTGTAGAAATATTCCGTGATCCTGTCCAGTACATCCTCCGTACCCGAATCAACTTCAAACGCCGCAATCGCCTGTCTCTCAAGATGCTTATGTACCTTCATGCCTATGTGTGAGCAGATCAGACATCGACAGTCACTTATCAGTGACACTTTAGTAAAATGTGAATCGTTACATTCATTTCCGCTGCCGCATCCGCTCTTACATCTGTCCCGGCCTTTATCACATGACACACCGTTCTCCGATCCGTCTCCGAATCTTCTTTCTTCGAGGAATTCGTATTTTCCGTCGGAATTTACTTCGTATATGATAAAGCTGTCTGCCTCTCTGAAAGTCCGGTCTATGTGGATACGATCCGTGGATGCGATAGCAATTTTATAAGCCATAGATATCACCTCCGTATTTCGAAAAGGACAAAAAAAGGTGCCATGTCAACCATGGCACCGAATACTGCTCAATCTTCATTCAGTATCATGATGAACACACAAAACAAGCCCTTCTTCTACATACAGGCATACAACAAGACATATTCATAAAACATATATTTCTGTTGATAAATGTGTTCATTGCGTTTTCCTTTCCTTTGTTTTCCTCTGTTTTTCTGTCGCCTATGATACTGTATCAGATTACGTATCATTTGCATATTTTCTAATATTTATCGCGTACCATAAAATATTTCTATAACTGTATGTTATGACACGCCTCTTAATCTCGCCGTTATCTTCTTCAGATTTTCAACCACATAATCTATCTCGTCCTTATCTGTTTCCTCAGACAGGGTAAGTCTTAACGCTCCCTGTGCCATATCACCGGAAAGTCCTATCGCCGTAAGCACATGACTCGGTTCCGTCGAGCCCGAGGTACATGCCGAACCGCCGGAGGCGCATATTCCGAGCTTATCGAGCAGGATCAGAAGGGATTCGCTCTTAACGGATGCAAAGCTGAAATTCGCATTTCCCGGAAGTCTGTCATGCTTATGACCGTTCAATCTCACATCCGGAATCTCACCCAGCACGCGTCCTATCAGATAATCTCTGAGAAGAATCTGTTTCCTCATATTCTCCTCCATTTTCGCTTTGGCTATTGCCGCCGCTTCTCCCATTCCGACTATGCCCGGAGTATTGTAAGTACCGGCTCTTCTGCTTCTCTCCTGAGCTCCGCCGTGGATGAGAGAAGATATTCCGACATCTCTTTTGATATATAAAAATCCTACACCCTTAGGGCCCCCGAATTTATGGCCGCTGGCCGAAAGAAGATCAGCATTCATATCCGTCACATTTAACGGTATATGTCCGTAGGCCTGGACCGCATCCGTATGAAAGAGCACGCCTCTGTCATATGCTATCCTTCCGATCTCGGTTATGGGTTGAATAGTACCTATTTCATTATTTGCAGCCATTACGGATATCAGTATCGTATCTTCCCTGACAGACTTCTCGAGTTCATCAAGCCTTATCTTTCCATCCTCATCCACATCGAGATAGGTTATCTCATATCCCATTTTCTCCAGATATTCGCAGGTATGAAGAACGGCATGGTGCTCGATCTTACTTGTGATTATATGCTTCCCCTTATCTTTGTATGCCTCTGCCACAGCCTTTACAGCCCAGTTATCCGATTCGCTTCCGCCGGAAGTAAAATATATTTCTTCCGCCTTTGCACCGATGAGAGAGGCTGTCTTAACTCTGGCCTTCTCCACCGCTTCCTTCGCCTTTCTCGCAAAGCCGTGATCGGCGGAAGGATTTCCGTATATCTCTCTAAAAAAAGGAAGCATGCTTTGTAAGACTGCTTCCTTTACCTGCGTTGTTGCGGCATTATCCAGATATATAAAATTTTTCATATTACTCCTCTGTTCTGTCTTATGATCTACTGCCCGTATTCATCGAAAAGACTCTGAAGTTTTCTGTACTTGATAAGTTCCTCGATCGAGTCTTCTATCAGACCGGCAAGTTCCATCGGAATGATTCCCGCATCCTCAGCTGCCGCAGCCGCTCCTCCGCCTATCCTGCTTACCAGAAGATAACGGCAATCCTTCAATTTCTCAAGATTCTCCCTCAGTCTGCTTTCCACATGATTACCGCCGTTACATACCGGCTCCAGCCGCCTCTCTTCCAGATGTCTTATGCCTCCGTCATCATCAGCTTCATATATATGAAATAACCCGGCTTTTCCGAAATGGCTGTTAACCACTATTCCGTCACTTGAAGCGGCCGCCACACGATACGTATCTTTATCCATGCGAAAATGTCTCCTTTACGTTTAATCGTCTCTGATATATCTGATCTCCGAATTCGGATTTGCCCGGAACGCCTACCGCATCCGCACGGCAGTGCTGACAATGTCTGAAAACATCTATATACTTCAACGCCTTAATTCTTGCTTCATCAATCTGCGGACAGGTCGGAGCCGCATAGTCTTTAAGTTCATGCTGAGGAATAAGAGGAATTATATTATATATTTTCGCGCCTGCTTCTTTTACCGTTTTCGCGATCTCTTCGATATGATCTCCGTTGATCTCCGGAACCAGCACAGTATTCACCTTAACAGTTATTCCTGCGGCCGCAACCTTTCGGATTCCTTCCAGCTGATTTTTTATTAATATCTCCGCACCCTTTTCACCTTCTATTTTTTCACCGTGATATATGATATAGGCGTTCAGTTTTTCCTCGATTTTCGGATCAACCGCATTAACCGTCACCGTCAGAGAATCGATCCCTATATCGATTACTTCCTCAGCCTTCTCACTGAGGAGAAGTCCATTCGTACTCATACATTTTATGAGATCCGGAAACTTTTCTTTTACTATTCGAAATGTTCGAAGTGCTCTGTCTGTGGCGAGAGTATCTCCTGGTCCTGCTATTCCCGCAACCTTTATGTCGGGACATATCTCCAGAGCCTTTTTTAATATCTCTTCACAATCCTCCGGATTCAACACCTTTGAAGTTACTCCCGGCCTGTCTTCCACATCATTTATACTTCTGTCGCAGAAGCGGCATGCTATATTACATCCCGGACTTACGGGAAGATGGATTCTTCCCGTATTATTCTTGTGTCCGCCGAAGCATGGATGTGAGTTTTGTAAATCTTTATAAGTGTTAGACATGCTTTTACCTTTCTTCTAGTTATTGAACAATGCCGTAGACAGATATCTGTCGCCGGAATCCGGAAGGAGCACAACTATGTTCTTGCCTTTGTTTTCCAGTCTCTTGGCAATAATCTCTGCTGCCTTAAGAGCCGCACCGGAAGATATGCCGACCAGTATTCCTTCCGACACCGCTATGGCTCTTCCTTCCTCAAAAGCTTCCTCGTTGCCGATAGTGATGACTTCATCATAGATCTCGGTATTTAACACTTCCGGAACAAAACCGGCACCTATTCCCTGAATCTTATGAGCTCCCGGCTTTCCGTTGGAGAGAACCGGACTTGAAGCAGGCTCTACTGCTACAATCTTAACGTCCGGATTCTTCTCCTTTAAATACTCACCGACTCCGGTTATTGTTCCGCCTGTTCCTACTCCGGCCACAAAGATATCCACCTTACCGTCTGTCTGATTCCATATTTCCGGTCCGGTTGTCTTCTTATGTATCTCCGGATTAGCGGGATTTACGAACTGGCCTAATATAACCGAATCTTTGATCTCTTTATTAAGTTCGTCGGCTTTGGCTATTGCCCCCTTCATACCCTTTATACCTTCGGTCAGCACAAGTTCAGCGCCGTATGCCTTAAGAATATTTCTTCTCTCGATGCTCATGGTTTCAGGCAGGGTAAGTATAGCTCTGTATCCTTTTGCCGCAGCTACAGCCGCAAGTCCGATACCTGTATTTCCGCTGGTGGGCTCTATAATGGTAGCCCCCGGCTTGAGTATTCCTTTCTTCTCAGCATCCTCTATCATTGCCAGCGCTATACGATCCTTCACAGAACCTGCCGGATTTAAATACTCCAGCTTTGCAAGCAATGATACTTCGGTAATCTCCTTCTTCTTGGCATACTTGCTGATCTTAAGAATCGGTGTTCCTCCTATAAGTTCCAATGCACTTTCTTTTATCTCGCTCATGTCTTCCTCCGTTTGTCTAAATTAAGTAAAAAAAATACAGTCACCATACTTCATGGTAACTGTACACATTTAATACTCTATTTTACAGCTAATCACAAAGTATACGAAAAACAGACCATATTCCTACATACAGCCTTACAACAACACATATGGTTACATGTAAATCTATGATATGTTCTCATTTTTGTACCTCCTGTAAAATTTGTAATTATCTTATACCAAAAACGCTCGTTTGAAAAATCGCCATACCTTTTCATCGGCAATCAGTAAACATTATCGCGATTCCTTATACTTCTCAAGCTCCTCAACATATCTCTGTCCTATATCACTCAGAGCATTTCCGGTCCTTATGATATATCCTATCGTAAGAGGATCATCCTCCTTCAGCTTGATACATACAAGATCGTTACTGATGGCTACACTCTCGGTCATGATTCCCGTACCGATGGAAAAGCCGTTCATTCCGGCCATGATTTCCATGGATGTAGCTCTGTCATTGGATTTGATCCTTTTTACGAAATCATATTCGCCCAGCGCTTCCTCTGAGAGATAGAACTCACTCTCACTGCTCTGGTCAAATGATATACACGGGTATTCCTTCAGATCTTCCAACGATATTTCCTCTCTGTCAGCCAGCGGATGGTCTTTCCACAGATATGCATATGTATCCCTTACCATGAGCGGGTGAAAGGACAGACCATACTCACGGAAAAGTTTCCGGAATATATTCTCATTTCCTTTTGAGTAGGATATTATTCCTATCTCACTCTTTAAGTCTCTGACGTTGATCAGCACTTCATCCGTTTTTGTTTCCTGCACACTGTAAGTGTATTTGGAATAAGAGAACTCACGGATTGCATTAAGGAAAGCCTTCACTGCGAATACATAATGCTGCATGGAAACAGAAAAATGAACCTTATCTCTCTCGCTCTCCACATATCTGTCTTCAATCACCTGATACTGGCTCACCGCCTGCTTAGCATAAGTCAGAAACTCCCTTCCTTCGTTGGTCAAAGCGATACCCTTATTGTTTCTCTCAAAGATTTTGATTCCCAGCTCTTCCTCCAACTCCCTTATGGTTGCAGACAGTGCCGGCTGTGATACAAAAAGTTTGCTCGCGGCCTCTCGCATAGATGAAGCATTCGCGAGTGCGATCACATACTTTAATTGTATAATTGTCATAACTAAACTCCCTGATGATGCATGTATCCTTTGATAACCGTGCTACTTATCACAGGATACAGTGATTAGAGTGAGTTTATCACATCAACCTATCCTTCGCTATAGCGTATAATTTATCGCCGGTTATAAACATAAATAATCATTAAACTTCTCTGCCTTCCTTAAACATCCTCATCATCTCATTTGTAAGACTTAAGTTATTCGGCTGAAGGATCACATCTTCTCTCTTCACCCATTCGGCATATTTAAGCTCTGTTTCGTCCATCCGGATTTCTCCGTCTCCGTCCGCATCGCAGTAGAATCCTACCAGGATATCCTGGGCGATTCCCCATGGCTGAGACTTATAGTATCTTATATTCTTTACTCTGACTCCTGTCTCCTCCATAACTTCACGGGCAACTGTCTCTTCCAGTGTTTCACCGATTTCCGTAAATCCCGCAACAAGAGCATTATGAGAGTAACCTCTTCTGTACTTTGTGAGAAGGATGCTGTCACCCTTTGTCACACCGACTATAACCGCCGGATTTATTCTTGGATAGACAGTGTTTCCGCAATCCGGACATCTCAGTGCTCTTTCCCTTTCGTCATGTATGAGACCTTTTCCGCACTTCCCGCAGAACCTGTTATCCGCATACCATTTCCATAAGTGATATGCCGTAAATACTGCAAAGATCTCCATTCCCGAATATGAGTCTCTTATCTCTCTTACGGTAAGATATTGAAACCCTTCCTTCTCAAAGATATCGTTATCCTTCACCAGAAAAAACTTCCTATCATCCAGAGAAAACAGATACTGTAATTCCTTACCCGACGCATCTTTCACTGTAGTAAGTGTTACACTGTCCTTATCCTCTCCGATAAGCATTCTGCCTTCTGTATCAAAAAAGAGAGCTGTATCTTCGTCCTTTGCCTCATAAGCTTTATAAGAGCAGTCAAGCCTGCTCGGATAGATATCCTGTATCATTCCGTTTCTCCTCGCTATAAATAATAAATGCATGATACCCTCTAAAATGTTTTAATTCAAGTAAAAAGAGCGCGGCCTTAAAGCCGCACTCTCAAAAATATAAGTTATTTCATTTATCTGTCTCCGTAATAATCGGATCCCGGAGTGAAATTCGCACCAACCGTTCCGTAAGAAATCACATTTCCCGTACTTCCGTCTGCTGCAGTATTGAGTGTCGTAAGTTTTGAACTGACATCCTCGCCTGTGGCATCCAGCAAGAATCCGTCTTTCTCAGGAGCACCCTTAAGAGCCACGACATAAACATCATATTTATGTGTCTCCGGAGGATACGGTCCGACGTAACCTGTCTCTTTACTGTTATACTCTCCTTCGTCAAGATGAGTCTTATCGACTTTCACATACCAGTGAAGCCAGTTGTTCGCATCCTTATCGATCATCATTACCGCATAAAGCGATGCTCCTTCAACTTCATCCCATGATAATTCGGGAGACTGATTTTCCTCTTTTCCGCCTGTCAGAAGCTTCCACTCTTCTCCCTCAATGCTTGAAGATGTAACTTCAAATCTGTCCAGGTTATCTATATATATCTTTCCTTCCTCTATTTCTCCGCTTACTGCCATGTCATACTCCATTTCCGTAGCCGTAACCACATCTGTTCCAAAGTTGATCCCGATAGTTCCCGCATCTGAAACGACATTCATTATCATGTCACCCGCATCTGTCACCGAGCCATCCGTTACTTTGAAACTAACTTCCACATTACCCTCAGCACCTACCCATGTTGCTTTACCGCCTGTTCCGCTGGTAGTATAGAATCTCTCGGAGGAAGTGTTATTCTCATTATTCATATTAAAGGCAAAAAGACCCGCTCTCTTGTTGAAACGGATATAGACCTCTCCCGTATCACCTTCGGGTATATCCGAACCGAATAGTTTTTTAAGCTCATCCGCTTCACCCTTCCAGCTGCTTCCCGGTATCACGGAACTATCTACTTCACACCCCGTAAGGGTCTCAGCCACCAAGTCCCAGGCTCCGGTCTCTTTATCAAAACAGAATTCCAGATTCTTGGAAACCTTCTGTTCAAAGAATCCTGTCGGATTATCGACGTTATATGTTACGCTTACAGTATCGCATGCTATATACCGGTCGCCATATTCGGTGCCTGATATTTCCGCTACATTATGAGCCTCTACAGAGGCATCAACATCTTCGGTAAAGGCCGTTTCCATAACCTCATCATCCGATACACCGGCCGAATAATCTATTGCAGCTTCGGTTATTTCTTCCGTACTGCTTTCAACCGATGCCGTATCTTCGGTTACCTGAACCGCCGTACTGTCAGCTTCTGCGGCACATCCTGTCATCAGAAGTCCGTACAAAAGACACATTGCCGTATATAAACCGATATTTCTTTTCCTCATATATATACCTCCGCAAAACTCTCATGTTGGTCTCATTCTATATAATCGGAATCAAAAAAACTAGAAATATCGGCACATCTTATAGTAATATCTGCACATCTATGACTGATGCCTGTACTCCGAAGGTGACATACCCACATTTTTCTTAAATACCTTTGCAAAGTAATTGGCGTCCTGATAACCTACCCTGCAGCTTACCTCACCTACGGGTATTTCGGTCTTTGTCAGAAGTATCTTTGCCAGATCCATTCTGAGATTCAGAAGATAATTAAGACACGTCATGGATGACTGATTCATGAAAATATCATTCAGCTTATTTCTGTTGATCATGAATTCCTTAGTCAGAGAATCAAGTGTTATCTGCTCTTCAATGTGTTCGTTCAGGTATTCTGATATCTTAGAGAACTCCGTCTGTTCTGAAGTTCCGTCATTATCTGCGTTATCCTGCGCTCCCTCATAGTAGGAATATAATATAAAGAACAGCAGTTCCATAAGATAAGATCTGCTTCGGCATGGCCAGAAGCCATCCCTTTGTCCCTTAAGTTCTGCCTCTGTAGACGTAAAAAGATCTTTCAGTTTTTTCAATCCGTTTAATGGGAGAGCTATGATTCTCTTACTGAGTTCTTCAAATCTTCTAAAGACCAGGATAAGGACATAATCCTGATAGATTACCTGCCCTATCTGCTTCTCAAACTCACCTGACTGTATACGTTCAAATGTAAACTCTTCCCTTATCACAGACGGCTTAAAGAATAAGATATAGGCCTTCATCTTCTGCATAACCCGGTTCTCTATCCTGTCTTTTTCAGACAGCAGGATAAGAGCCGGTGCCTTTACTTCACACACTTCACCCTCTCTTGTTATATGCAGTATGCCCCTTTCCAGAATGATCACCTTGTAGGTTCCGTCATCATTTATATAATCCGGCAGAGCATCACATCTCTCAGTGTATATATCAACTATTCTGTCCCAATCATCCCAAAAACACTCGGTATAAAGCTTCATAAGCACATCCTTTCATAAAGCAAAAAACGCCTTCCGCACGTA
>ONEC01000058.1 GCA_900316715.1 uncultured Eubacteriales bacterium | reverse complement strand
ATAAAAAACTATATATTAATCATATCCCTAACATAGTATTTTTATACTATTATAAAACTCTCTGTTTGTCATAGTGTTCCTCTACAGTATTTATATATTCAATAATCTCATCTATTTCCTTATCTGTCGCAGTAAATGGGCTTATATATGTTTTTACAATCTCATATTTATTAGTCTCTTTGTCCCATGTTTCAAATTTAATAATGTTTTTTATAGATATTTCTAAATAATCTTTTCGATTACTAATTTTAATCCATTCCGACCAAGTTTCATTACCTTTCTTATCAATCTCCATAGAAATTAAATTTTTTATGATTCTACTATGTATTTCTGACACAATTGGACTACCCGCTAAATATCTATCCTCTAATCCTTCATGAAATCTAGCTTCTAATAATGCTTTGTGTAAATTTAATAATTCATAATAGTCATTAATTTCAAATACCACATTATCCATCAAAAACCATTCTCCTTTATGATAAAAAATTACATATCTATAATTTACAATTGATATATTTAAAAATGCCTGTCATTGCGAAAAACAGTGGCGCCTGTGACCGTGAAATGTAATCCTTTAATATATAATATGTACATTAGGAACTTTCATTATATTTTGGTCTAATTCTTTTTCTCTATCCAAATAGCTTTTCTTGATATCGCACTTCCGCATTCCGGACATCTTAAGAATTCCATACTATTCATTCTCTTTAAAATATCTACTTCATTATTCATTCCGAAATACAAATCTGGTATTGTAGGATTAGCCACTATTCCTTTCCATTCACAAAAAGAACAGAAGGCATTTTCAATTGTTACCCTTAACCATTCATTTCCATAAAAATAAACACAACATGGTAACCATGTTGTATTACTTTTTCTCTTCAAAGGTCTAAAAACAATAGCAAATCCATTATGCTTTAATATAAAATCCACAAGATTCTTCAAGTACATCACAACTGTTTCATCTTTGTGTACTTCAATATATTTATTTAACGCATCTAATTCATCCGACATATTGCTTTCAATAACGTACACCTGCTCTTCATTTACTATTATACTTTTAGTAGTAATACTTATTACTTCATCAATAATCATGGTGTTTTTCCTCATAATCTAAATCTACAAAACACTTCCATTACATGTCCATTTACTTGACTATGCTGCATTCATCATTAAATACTATATACACTTCACACATTCCTGATATATCCATTATATGATTATAACAAGTCTCCAAAACTTCCTTTTTTGTTTTGCAAATATCTAAATCATCAAAATATATATCGTACCACATTGCAAAGGAAATATGATTATCATAAAGAATATTTATAACATTATAAATAGTTGTATCTTCAAACGGTATTCCATTATGCATTTGCTCATTAGCATCCGTTACAATTTTATCAATATCTTTTCCCTTATAAATAAACGTCCACATATTATCATTTTGATTTCCGATCCAAAAAGCCCCTTTACTCAGGAATGAATCAACATCCTTTATTATAAATCCTTTATTAATTAAAACTTTTTCATTACCTTTACAAATAATACACTCGCTCATATACATTACCTTATTCTTTTATATAAATCTGATAGAAAACATATTTTATCAGCAATATCCATTCTTTTAGTCAAAACTAACTTTACGAGGTAATCTTTTATTTCTTCATTTTTAAAATCAAAATAGTTTTTAATCTCACACATTATGTTTTGTCCGTTAACAAATAAAATTATTTGAATAAAAATGCAATATCACCGTGAATAACTATAAATATTTAAACTTCATTTAACGATATTTTTAAGCCCTATGCGTATATAATTTATAATTTTTTCCAGCTATTTTACAGTACGCATCATTAGGTAGTTTCAACTTACATAAAATTGCTAAAACATCATCAATACTCATTTTTTCATAAAAACAAATATCTATATTACAACCAGTTAAACCTATACCTGTTCCTGTAACTTCACCTTTCCCATATATTATATTATCAATTGTTTCTTCAATTTCATCTAGTTCTATATAATTATCATTTTTGAAATATATAAATATATCCATAACATGCTCCTATAAGATTCTCCTATTATATGTTTATAATGAATTCCGTGAAGAATATAAGTATTTATAATTTGAAAGGGGAACAATTATAAATGGGAAGTGTTTTACGAGACAACCTCAATAACAATTGGGTTGATCCGGGACGAAAGAACTATGTGCTGCAGGAATATCAGCATTTCGCTTCTATCGCTCCCAAGAAATTATTTAACCGCAAAAAGATTGCCGAGAAAAGTCAGCAGATGATGGGCCAGTTTGGATTTGAACAGCCGGATGAACCCGGTGGTCCAACACCACGGGTTATATCTACAAACAAAGCCAAGGTCATCGCTTTTTTCTGTGTTATTCTATTATTGCCTGTTTTCTCAATATTCGTACCTTTTTTAGGTCCGATTTTCTTTATAGGTTTAGCAGTTATTGTAATCAAATATATGGCCAGCAGAAGTCCTGAATATAGGAATTACGATTTCAAAACAAGGATCAATCAGGCTGCGCTTCAATCAATAGATGATAAACTCTTTTTGAATTTCTGGCCAAATCCAAAAGACCTTGTAGATGAAGATATGCATTACGATGATGCTCTTGTTGAAGCTCATCTGATCAGACCTACCAAAGGCCGCTGCTCAAGTAATATCAATTCATGTTGTACATATGACTGGATGAATAAGGATAATCCTGATGCCTTTGAGTTTGCCGGTTATAAGATTTACAGCGAATACAAAGATTCAGATAATAATACTCATGAGACCGTATACTTCTATGGTATGATATTTAAGTTCCGTCTGGAGCATACATATCAGGGATCAATAAATATAATGAGTACGCAGACCAAGGATACTCTCCTTGGCGAAAAAGAGAAAAACAAGTTCAAGCATGTAAAGAGTACTGATATCATCGATACCGAAAGTGCCGAATTTGCAGCAAATTTCGATACCGTAGCAACCTACGGAGAAGAAGCATTTTATTATCTTACTCCTGTAATGATCGAACGACTTCTTGAGCTTCATAAGCTATATGAATTCTGTATCTGCATAAAGGGCGATGTTCTGACCTTAACCATTCCAAGAAGTCAATATAAGAATGCATCTGTATATTCATTCAACACAGGAAAACCGATGTTCGCACCGGCATATCCGGATAAGGATATCGATAATATGATATCTTCATTCCAGAAATCTCTGGTTTCAATATTAGAACTTAAGGATATTGTGGCTCCTAGGAGATATGACTGATACCCTATTCCGGTGTATCAGTCACTTCAGGTCCTTCGGTCATGTCATAATTTTCCTGCTGCTTATTCTTTTTAAGTTTTTTCATAATTATCACAGCTGCTATAATCGCAATTATTATGGCGGTTATTATGAGTGCCAGCTCAATGATCACTCCGACCTTGGAAAGAGAAAACTCTACATGCGCGGCTTCTCCTGGTTCCATTGAGAGGACGTCCCATGTAAGAGTCTTTCCATTGTCTGAAACTTCTGTTGCATTATGCTGCTTAGGCTTATTCGGGAACTTCATAGTTATCCTGAGATATCCGCCACTCTGAGCAAACATAGGACCATACTGCTTCAATTGTTCCTGGGTCTCCTCATCTATAAGTGCCCAGTCCACAATATAGTCATTTCCATTCTTTGTAACCGATAAACTTTCTGCACCTATTTGTGTAAGTTCTTCTGCGCCATTAAATACATACTCCATATCTTCGATATCAACATTTCTCTTCGTGCATTCAAATCCCTCAAAACCATCCTGCTTATAGGTCTTACACTCCCAGCCGATTTCTTCCAATTGCTTATTGGTCTCTTCGTCAGCCGCAGCCGCCGCTTCTTTATCACCGACTGATGTAGCATAAACCATAGTGATATCAGCTTTACCATTTATCTTATATTCCACTATAGCTTCACTTCTTATACAACCTGTGAAACAGAAGATTGAAACGATACATAATAATATTGTTTTTACCAGTTTACTCTTCATAGATAAATCTCCTTCACTTAGAATGTCATTTCCCCCAAAACAACCTGATGCTATTATAACATAATACTTGTTATAAAATCCTTTTAATGATAGAATTACGGAAGTTTTTACAGTAAAAGGATTACGTTATGAACAAACAGGAACAGCATACACAGTTCACGCATTCTCTGATACTGCTGCTTACAGCCATTATATGGGGAACTTCCTTTGTGGCCCAGTCAGCAGGTATGAAGACCGTTGGACCGATCATATATAACTGCATAAGGATGTTTCTCGGCGGACTCATTCTGATACCTATCATACTTATCAGGAATCAGATCTGTAAGAAGTCAGGAAAACCTATTAGCAATACAAAATTCTCTATCAAAAGAGGTATCATAACCGGAGTTATCCTTTGCACTGCAAGCAATCTTCAGAACATTGCCATGATAGATGCTTCTGCAGGTAAAGCCGGATTTATGACAGCACTATACATAGTACTTGTACCTGTATTTGCTATATTTATCGGTCGAAAAACTTCATTCCTTACCTGGTTCAGCGTTCTACTTGCTCTTATAGGTCTGTACTTCCTGTGTATCGGACGTGGAGGTGCCTTCTACTTTGCACCATCAGATATTCTTCTAATTGGATGTGCGATATTCTTCTCCTTCCATATCCTGTATGTAGATAAGGTAAGCAAAGATATAGACGGTCTCACCCTTGCATGTACCCAGTTCATAGTAACGGGATTGATAAGCATTCCATTTATCTTTATTATAGATATACTGGTACTTCATATGAATCCATCTATGACAACTCTGACAGATGCATGGCTTCCGATATGCTATTCAGGATTCATGAGCTGTGGAATCGCTTATACGCTGCAGATCATAGGTCAGAAGGGAGTTAATCCAACTCTTGCTTCACTTATAATGAGTCTTGAATCCGTTGTATCCGCCATATCAGGGCTAATAATCCTGAATCAGCGAATGACCACTGACGAGTCCATCGGCTGTATCGTAATGTTTACAGCGGTAATCCTGGCTCAACTGCCTACGCCTAAACGTAAGGACAGAGAAAATATAACTGCATAAGATTGCAAACAAAAACAGGGTTTGGTATCAACATTACCAAACCCTGATATTTTTACTTATCGTCATCATCATCTGAATCATTGTCATTATCAAAGCCTCTTGAAGGCTTATCTGACCTCTTCTTCAGAAAAAGTATTAAACATATAGCGGCGGCGGCTACAAGTGCTGCCAGTACAAGAAGTATTACCGGAGACTGATCTCCTGTTGCCGCATTTGTTATAGTATATCCATTCATGATTCTCTCCTAAAATATGGCGTATCCGTCATATATTAATATGAGTACTTATTAAGCGCATATACAGCAAGAGCAAAAGCAAGTCCGATAAGAACATCTGAATCAGTCATAAACTCCATGATATAAGTAGGAGTCAGGTTCAGCGCCTGTCCCGGAATAAGATACTGCTCATTACGAACCTTCATGACATCAAGTGATCCGCTCTTAACAACATACTGCCACATAAAAGCATCACCGACGATCTCCCAATCCTCATCAAAATCGATGTTGTAGTTCTGGGCAAGAGTAAAGAAATCTCTCTCGATGGTTCCGAACTTATCACGTGCACAGAACTCAAATCTTACGATGTCACCATCATACTTCTCCTGAACGTAAGCAACTTCAGAAATAGTATCAGCCATGAATATCTTGATTCTGTGGCCTGTTGCGATAAAGTCGTCCTTCGTATAATAAACTTCCTTACCACGCTCATTGAATACCTTAACAGTATCCTTCTCTTCAAGCTCATTAGCTTTAATATATAGCTGTGCCATCCTTAAAAATCCCTCTTTTCCAAAAAGAGCTTACCACTTTCGTGATAAGCTCTTATTCGTTTTTTGAAATTAAAGCTGAAATAGATTATTCAGCATCATCAGCTACTGCTGCATCCTCAACTGGATCAGCTTCTGCAGCTTCTGTATCAGAATATACTGTATCATCAGCTTCTTCATCAGCAGGTGCCTGATCCTTAAGAAGTGCCTTGATTGAAAGGCTGATCTTCTTCTCAGCTACGTTAAGGTCAACAACCTTAGCTGTAACTTCCTGACCTCTTGTAAGCACATCAGCTGGCTTCTCGATACGATCAAGAGAAATCTGTGATACATGAAGGAGTGCATCGATTCCTGGCTCAAGTACGATGAAAGCACCGAACTCTGTCATTCTTGCTACTGTTCCTGTTACAACAGTACCGATAGCATACTTCTCTTCTGCACCGATCCATGGGTTTCTATCATCAAACTTAAGTGAAAGAGCAATCTTTCCTGTCTCTGTATCAAGCTCCTTGATGAAGCACTCAACCTCATCACCAACCTTGAAAAGCTTCTTAGGATTATCAACTCTTCCCCATGACATCTCTGAAATGTGAAGAAGTCCATCAGCTCCACCAAGATCAACGAATGCACCGAAGTCTGTGATGTTCTTAATCTTACCCTTAACTACATCACCTGTCTTGATGTTCTCGAAAAGTGCCTTAGCAGCTGCTGCCTTAGTCTCTTCGATAAGCTTTCTTCTGTTACCGATGACTCTTCTGTTATGAGGATCAAACTCTGTAAGTACGAACTCAACTTCCTGGTCAAGGTACTTGTTAAGATCCTTCTCAAATGTATCAGATACAAGGCTTGCAGGGATAAATACTCTGCTCTCGCCAACGTTTACGTTAAGACCACCCTTAACAACCTTTGTTACAACACCCTTAAGAACTGTACCGTTCTCAAATGCATCCTTAAGTGCTGCGTTATCCTGCTCAGCAACAACTCTCTTGTATGAAAGAACTACTGTGCTTTCGCTCTCATTAACTCTGAGGACCTTAACCTTGATTGGGTCACCCTCATTAACAACTGTTGTAAGATCAACCGGGGCATTAGAATACTCTGCTGCTGTTACTATACCATCGATCTTGTAGCCGATATTTACAGCTATCTCTTCAGGCTTTACACTGACAACAACTCCATCAACAACCTGACCGGATCTGATTGATACAGTCTCCTCATTCTCTAACATCTCTTCAAAACTCAATTCCGACATCCTGTCATGAACCTCCTTGATTATATAATTCGGGGTAGATGCCCCAGCAGTAATACCTACCCTACTAGCGGATTCAAGAACAGTGAAATCCATGTCATCGAGTGTCTGTATATAGTAAGTATTTGCACAATGCTGTCTGCTTATTTCGTATAACTTCTGCGTGTTTGAGCTTGTCTTGCCACCGATAACGATCATACAATCAACTTCCGATGAAAGTCTTGATGCCTCGTTCTGTCTTTCCTCGGTAGCATTACAGATAGTTTTACAAACATTAACATTATAATAAATTTGTTGCAAAACTGCAACTAATTCTTGAAATTTTTTTAAGCTGTATGTGGTTTGTTCCACAACCACAATTTCACGGTCTGAAAGATCAGGCAGTTTCCTGATATCTTCCTCAGAATCCACTATATAAGCGTCTCCCGAGCACCACCCCAGTGTTCCTTCAACTTCCGCGTGTCCACGATTTCCTATAATAATTATGGCCGCACCCGCAGAACTTTTTTCATCAACAATTTTATGAATATTTTTTACGAAGGGACAGGTGGTATCAACATATTCATGACCGGCATCTTCAATCAGCTTATATACGTCTTTTCCGACTCCATGTGAACGAAGAATTATTATGGATCCTTCTGAAATATTCTTCAGTTCATCCAGGCTGTTAAGGATCTTTACGCCCTTTTCCTCAAGCTTTTTTATAACCTCTTCGTTATGGATAACCGGGCCATATGTGTATATCGGTCTTCCTGTCTTTGCAGCCTCTTCTGCTTTTTCAAATGCAGTGTCTACAGCTCTTTTTACGCCAAAGCAGAATCCTGCCTTCTCAGCTAGTATAACCTTCATAGACTGCTCCCTATCTGCGTTCCTCAGCAAGCTCAGTAATACGCGCTACAACTTCATCTATGGTCATATCAGATGTATCAACAAGCACAGCATCCTCTGCCTGTCTGAGCGGAGCAATATCACGGTTCATATCCTGATAGTCTCTCTGTTCGATACCCTTCTTAACCTCTTCAAAATCAGGAGTCTCGCCCTTTTCAACAAGCTCCTTATATCTTCTCTGAGCTCTTACTTCAACAGAAGCTGTAAGATATATCTTAAGTTCTGCATTTGGAAGAATATTGGTACCGATATCTCTTCCATCCATTATTACATCATTCTTTGCAGCTATATCTCTCTGCAGGTCAAGAAGCTTAGCTCTTACCGGCTTAAGTGCTGAAGTTGTGGACGCTGCCTGTCCGACCTCTTCACGTCTTATCGCCTCAGATACATCGCGGTCATTGAGAATTACTCTCTGTACCCCGTCAACATATTTGATCTCTATATTTATCTTATCAAGAGCCTCAAGAAGCTGGCTCTCTTCGTTATAGTCTACTTCATTTTCTAAAAGATAAAGTCCGATAGCTCTATACATTGCTCCCGTATCAACATACAGGAAGCCAAGTCCTTTTGCTGCAAGCTTAGCTATAGTACTTTTTCCTGCACCTGCAGGTCCGTCAATTGCAATGTTCATTGAAATACCTCCACATATCACATTTAATTTGCCGCAAGGCACGCTGTGCTCCACGCGATCTGAAGATTGAAGCCTCCGGTAAGTGCATCTACATCTATTATCTCACCGGCTGCACGAAGGCCCTTAACACCTTTAATCTCCATGGTTCCTGCATCGATGCTCTTCACATCTATTCCTCCGGATGTGATGATTGCTTCACTGAACCCTCTCATGCCCACAACCTCCATTGTAAACTCTTTCAGGAGATTTACAAGTCTCATTCTTTCTTCCTGGGTTATGGCATTTACTTTTTTATCCGGTTTAATCTTAGAACGTTCTATGATAACCGGTATCATAAGCCTTGGAAGAAGCTCTCCCAGGCTGTTTCGGAGTTCTCTGTTCTTAAATGCATCGAAATCCCTTATCACTCTCTTATCCAGTTCCTCAACTGTGAGAGCAGGTTTCATATCAACTGTGATAATTATCTTACCACCTATTTCTCTGAAGAATGCATTTACATCATTCACTCTTTCCTTGGTATCTTTACCACGAAGATCTCTGATGAATCTTGCTATATATGATGAAGCTGATAACATGAGCGGACCTGTTACTCCAAAATGCGTAAACAGCATCTCACCCTGTTCTTCATAGAGAAGCTTTTTCTTATTCTTCTTTGTAATCTCGTCTGGAATATACTCTGCCCTTGCCTTAACATTTCTGAGAGAAAGTCCCATCATTTTTTTACAGAACGGCTCTCTGATAACTATAGGACAAAGTGCAGGACTGACATCGGTTATCTTTATCTGTGAATCCTCTCCTCTGAGCTTCTCAAGAAACCTCAGACCGTCTCCATCTGAGCCTGTCTGCGGATATGAGAGTCCACCAGTCGCAAGTACCACCACATCAGCCGGAAGGGTCTTACTACCTATTCTGACGCCTGTAACGCACTTAACTTTACCTGATCCAGCTTCTCCATCCTCTATCTCATCCAGAACAAGCCCTGTTACTGCAGTATTGAGCATAACTTTAACCCTGCGGCGTGTAAGCTCCTGCTGAAGGGTCTTAAGAACGTCAGATGAATGGTCTGATTCAGGAAAAACACGGTTGCCTCTTTCTGTCTTAAGCCTGAGTCCCCATTTCTCAAAATCCTCCATAACCATGGACTGATTATAGGAGTAAATAGAACTGTAAAGGAACTTATAGTTGCTTACCACATTTCTGAGGAACTCTTCTTCATCGGTATTGTTGGTGAGATTACATCTTCCCTTGCCCGTTATAAAGAGTTTCTTACCCAGCTTCTCGTTCTTCTCTATTAATGTTACATCATATCTGTCAGAGGCTTTAATGGCACACATCATACCTGCTGCGCCGCCGCCGACAACAATCATTTTCATCATAGATCTATCCTTTTACAAAATGTGTCACCATATCTGATAGACATGGTGACACACATATTAATTCTTTTTAATACCCGCTTATAATCCTATACGAATTAAACCGGATATGTCTTGTTTGCTGTATCAGCCTTGCTGAGATCAACACCCTTCTGCTGAGCCTCACGATACTTGAAGAACTCAGTAGCAACCTGTGGGAACAGTGCATATGACAGAACGTCCTCGTCCTGCTGAATGTACTGTACAATCTCCTTACGGAGTGTATCAAGCTCTGGTGCAAGATCATCTGCTGGTCTGTGAGTAATAGGAACTGTATCTCCGATAGCCTTCTTCTGAACTTCAGGGTTGAAAGGCTTGATAGTCTGACCGTACTTACCTGCAAGAAGATCCTTAGATTCCTTAGTGATCATCTTATATCTCTCGCCCATAAGAACGTTAAGAACAGCCTGTGTACCAACGATCTGTGAGGAAGGTGTAACAAGTGGCGGTTCACCGAAGTCCTTACGGACACGTGGAACCTCTTCAAGAACTTCCTGAAGCTTATCGTCCTGCTTAGCTTCTTTAAGCTGTGATACAAGGTTTGAAAGCATTCCACCAGGTACCTGGTAAAGAAGTGTCTTGATGTTAACACCAAGAATCTTTGTGCTCATAAGACCACTCTCAAGGCACTCCTCACGATATGGTCTGAAGTACTCAGCAATCTCTGCAAGAAGATTCTGATCGAGTCCTGTATCTCTGTCTGTACCCTTGAATGTCTCAACCATAACTTCTGTAGCCGGCTGTGATGTACCAAGAGCAAACGGTGAAATAGCTGTATCTATAACATCAACGCCTGCCTCAGCAGCCTTGAGATATGTCATAGAAGCTACACCTGATGTGTAATGTGTATGAAGCTGGATAGGAAGTCTTGAACCTTCCTTAAGAGCCTTAACAAGTCTTTCTGCCTCATATGGAACAAGAAGACCTGACATATCCTTGATACAGATAGAATCTGCACCCATCTCCTCTATACGACGAGCTGTGTCCTTCCAATAATCAAGTGTATATGCATCACCGAGTGTGTATGAGAGAGCTATCTGAGCATGTCCGCCCTCTTTGTTAGTAGCCTTAACTGCAGTCTCAAGATTTCTGAGATCGTTAAGACAGTCGAATATACGAATGATATCGATACCGTTAGCGATAGACTTCTGTACGAAGTACTCTACTACGTCATCTGCATATGGTCTGTAACCTAAGATATTCTGACCTCTGAAAAGCATCTGGAGCTTTGTGTTCTTAAAGCCATCCTTGAGCTTACGAAGTCTGTCCCACGGATCCTCCTTGAGGAATCTGAGGCAAGCATCAAATGTAGCACCACCCCAGCATTCAACAGAGTGGTAACCGACTTTATCCATCTTTTCGATGATAGGAAGCATTTCCTCAGTCGGCATACGAGTTGCAATCAGAGACTGATGTGCATCTCTGAGCACGGTTTCGGTAATGCCGAGTTTCTTTATCTCTGCCATTTTATTATTCCTTTCGAATTAGTTTTTATATATCGTATCTTAATGGACGTTAAATATAGCCATAAATGTACCGGCTGCAACTGCAGTACCGATAACTCCGGCAACGTTTGGTCCCATTGCGTTCATGAGAAGGAAGTTTGTCGGATCATACTCCGATGCAACCTTCTGTGATACACGGGCAGCCATAGGAACCGCAGAAACACCTGCTGAACCGATAAGCGGATTAACCTTGCCCTTTGTAACCAGACACATGAGCTTTCCGAACAGAACACCCGTCAAAGTACCGAGACAGAATGCTGCAAGTCCGAGAACTACTATCTTAAGTGTTGTTACCTGAAGGAATGCTTCTGCACTTGTTGTAGCTCCTACGGATGTACCGAGAAGAATAACTACGATGTACATAAGTGCATTAGAAGCTGTCTCTGTAAGCTGCTTAACAACACCTGACTCTCTGAAAAGATTTCCGAGCATGAGCATACCAACAAGCGGAGCTGTTGTCGGAAGAATCATAACTACTACAAGTGTAACAACGATTGGGAAAAGAATCTTCTCAAGCTTTGTAACCTTACGTGGTGCAGGCATCTTGATCTTTCTTTCCTTCTCTGTTGTGAACATCTTCATGAAAGGTGGCTGAATAACAGGAACCAGTGACATATATGAGTACGCTGCAACTGCTATAGGTCCGAGAAGTGTATCACCCATTCCAAGCTTTCCGGCAAGGAAGATAGATGTAGGACCATCAGCACCACCGATGATTGAAATAGCTGCTGCTTCCTTACCTGTGAAGCCAAGTGCTATAGCAAGGAAGTATGCTCCGTAAATACCAAACTGAGCTGCTGCACCAAGGATAAAGCTTGGCGGATAAGCGATCAGCGGTCCGAAGTCAGTCATCGCACCTACTCCGAGGAATATGAGCGATGGAAGTATGCTCCACTCATCCAGCTTATAGAAAAAGTGAAGAAGTCCACCTTCCTGAATAATGCTTGGAAACATATTTACAAGGAACATACCAAATGATATCGGCACCAGAAGGAGTGGCTCAAAGCCCTTTGCAATTGCCAGATACATGAAGAAAAATGCAACGAGAATCATTATATAATTCTTCCAATCCAGAGTTGCAAAGCCTGTCTGGCTCGCCAGATTCTGAATAATGTCTAACATGTTCTACCTCCGGGATTCGTACTTAAACTGAATTAGTTAAGTGTAGCAAGTGTATCTCCCGGCTCAACCTGAGAACCTGTTGATACATTGATAGAAGCAACTGTTCCATCTTCCGGTGCAACAATTTCGTTCTCCATCTTCATAGCCTCAAGTATAAGAAGAACTTCACCCTTCTTAACAGCCTTGCCTACTTCTGCCTTAACGCCAAGAATCTTTCCAGGCATTGGTGCTGAAACAACGATTGATCCTTCGCTTCCTGATGCTGCAGGAGCTGCTGCTGGTGCAGGTGCTGCTGCAGGAGCCGGAGCTGCTGCTGGTGCAGGTGCTGCAACTGGAGCTGCTGCTGGTGCTGAAGAAGCGCCTGTCTCCTCAACAGCAACATCATATGTTGTACCATTTACGGTAATTCTATAATTCTTCATTTCAATCCTCCTAGATTATCTAACTCTTCTAATTGAACGGACAATCAGCTTGTCCTTACTATCTGTAGTAACAGGTCCTCTGGCACTTGCTGTACCAGTTCCTGCTGTTCCTTCTATATAAGCATTGATTGCAGCTGTAATAACCGCAACAAGCTGAGCGTCTGAAACAAGATTTCCATCTGAAGCACTCTTTGGCTGCTCCTTCTTAACCGGAGCTGCTGCTGGTGCTGCTGGCTTCTCTACCTTCTTCTCTGCTTTCTTTTCAGAAACTGATCCGCCTGAAAGAAGCACAGGGACGAATCTGAGAAGATATATGATAAATGCGATAAAGATAAGTACTGCGAATACAACTCCCATACCGATTCCTGTATTAACACCGGCCTTACCGATAAGCTCTTTCTTTGAATATACAGGGCTTACCTCACACTCATCTGCATCAAATGGATACTGATTATACTGATCATAGATATAACCTGCGATAAAAGAATCCTCATCAGTCATATCATAACCATAGTCAGCATAATAATACTGGAGATAATCCATTATGCTTGCACCGCTCTGTGAAGCGTACTCCTCGAGCTGCTTTAATGTACCATCTTTGATAACGTCATAGGCTCTGTTCTGAGTGAAAGAAACAGTAACCTTAACATCTCTGTTCTCATACTTACAGATTATTGAGCAAAGAACATTTCCTCTTGCACCGTTTTTGAAGGTGACTTTATCTTCACTAGTATCGAAGCTGAGGAATGAACCAACGTGGTCAGTTGTCTGTGCAGCTCTGAAACCTGCAACAGCAGTCTTTTCAATAGGCTTACCATCGTTGATATAGTATTCGTACTCTACATCTGAAACTTCATTATATGAATTTACAACTGCCTTAACATAGTTGATGGCTGCTTCTTTGTTGATATCGAAGTTAAGTTCTTCGTCCTCCATAGAGCATCCTGTTAAAGCAAACATAAGAGTGAGAACAAGCAAAAGTAAAAATCTTTTTTTCACGTTCTGTTCACCTCTCTCTTAAAATGTAAAATGCTTCTTAACCGGTCTCTCTTCAACCTTTGTAGCAAGCATCTCAAATGCAGCGATGAGTCTCTTACGAGTTGCATCAGGCTCGATGATATCATCAACATAACCTCTTCTTGCAGCTGCCTCAACGCTTGCCTGTGTATAATCTATAAGTGCCTTTGCATCCTTGATTGCAGCAACCTTATCTGTTGCCTCAGCGATCTGCTGATCACAGATGATCTTTGCAGCCATCTCTGAATCCATAAGAGCAACCTTTGCCTGTGGCCAAGCAAATACAACATCAGCTCCGATGCTTCTTGAGTTCATAACTGTGTAAGCTGTACCAAAAGCTTCACCAGTAATAAGTGAAACCTTAGGAACTGTAGCATCTGCAAATGCAAGAGCAAGATGTCCTGCAGCTACTGCTATATGCTTCTCGTCATCAACTGTAGCCTCAAAGCCTTTAACATTTGTGATTGTAAGCACCGGGATTCCAAAAGAATCACAGAAACTTACGAATCTTGATATCTTAGCAGCACCCTTAGAGCTCATAAGTCTTGCCTGGTTAGCAACAGCTCCGACTGTAGCACCGCCCATCTTTATAAATCCTGTAACAACATCTTCTGCATAGCTCTTCTTAAGTTCTACGAAAAGGTTGTCATCAGCAATGTTCTGAAGAATAGCTCTTGAATCTCCACCAAATGCTTCAATACCAGGAATTGTTCTGTTAAGCTCGTCAGTACATGGACCAACTGCCTCTACTTCGTTGTTAGATGGAAGTATTGAGATAAGATTTCTGATCTCAGTGATTGTGTCAAGCTCTGACTCACATACGTCATCAACGAGTGATGTGTTGCTTCCAACATAATCAGCAGATGCTGTATCAAGCTTCTCCTGATAGTTCTCACTGAGTGAGTTAGGACTGTTAACGAAAAGCTTTGCACTCTTTGTCATAAATGTAAAGTCCGCAAGTGATGCAAGAACTGCTGCTCCTCCTCCACAGTTACCAAATACTGCTGTAATCTGAGGAATAACGCCTGAAGCTACAGCACTCTTCTTATAGATTCGTCCAAATGCTGTAAGTGCATCAGTTCCTTCCTGAAGTCTGAGACCTGCACAGTCAATAAGACCAACAACAGGAGCACCAACCTTTGTTGCCATATCGTATAATGCAGCAATCTTCTTTGCATGCATTTCACCTATGGAACCACCGAGTACAGATGCATCCTGGCTGTAAACGTAAACCAGCTTGTCACCTATTACTCCGTAACCGGTTACAACACCGTCTCCTGGAGTTTCAGCAGGCGTAATGTTAAAATCTGTAGCTCTTGCAGTAACTCTGGAGCCGATTTCAACAAAACTTGAGTCATCAAGTAAAGAAGCTATTCTTTCCCTTGCTGACAGAGTAAGCTTATCGCTCATTTTTATGCCCTCCATAAATAGAATAAAATAGAAAAGCGGCCCGGCAAAAAGCGGACCGCCAAATTTCGCCTTATATATTATAGCATTTGATACTAACATTTCAAGGCAAATATTTATATTTTTATGCAGATGTAATAATATCTTTATTCTTAACAAGATAATCAATAAGCGAGATTATCGTAAGCGCAAGTGATGCGTATATAAGGAACTGCTCAAAATAAAAGATATATGATCCTCCAAGATCTGCAATAAGGAAGATAACCATAAACATCTGGAATGTGGTCTTGATCTTGCCCCACCATCCTGCTGCGATAACTCTTCCCTTATCTGCTGCAATAAGTCTGAAACCGCTTATGGTAAATTCTCTTGCTATGATCACTATTACGATCCAAGCCGGTATACGTCCAAGCTCGATAAGTGCTATCATAGCTGAACATGTAAGCAGCTTATCAGCCAGCGGATCCATAAACTTTCCGAAGTC
>ONEC01000021.1 GCA_900316715.1 uncultured Eubacteriales bacterium | reverse complement strand
GTTGCAGCGGGTATTGCTGATATCATCAGATATCTTACATATCCTGCTCAATATACAGTTACTTCGTTCTTTAAGTATTCAATATTCCTGTTTATCATTCTGAGCGGAATATATGAGTTCTTCAATATATCTGAGATGTCACGCCGCGGACGCTATGCTGAGATTATGGAGAAGCTTGCTTATAATGACGGACTTACCGGTCTCACCAACCGTACAGGATTCAACAAGGCTATAGAAGAAGCAGCTGCCGGTTCCTCCAAATATACCCTCATCATGATAGACCTTAACTATCTGAAAAAGGTTAATGATGAATATGGTCATAATCTTGGAGATTTATACATTAAGACTACCGGAGAATATATTAAAAAGGCCTTCTCAAACGGTGAGAAATGCTTCCGTATCGGTGGTGATGAGTTCTTCGTCATGGCTAAGTACCCTGAATCCGATCCGCGATTCAAAGAGGGTATAAAGTGCATGGAGCGTCTTATGGAGAAGTTTAATGAGAATCCGCCATGCATCATTCCGCTTCTGGTGGCCTATGGAGCTGCCGAATATGATCCTGATAAGGATGATATAGAGGAACAGGTACGAATCTCTGACGAACGTATGTATGAAATGAAAGTTATGATGAAAGCAGAAAGAAAGGACGATTAGCCATAAGCCGATCGTCCTTTTTGATTGTTTACTGTTTGATATTTTTACTGATTATTATCTGTATTACTGTTTTCATCTAATATTGTCATGGTTGCATCTGCAAGTTCACAATACTGAACTTCATCTTCCTCAAAGTCCTTATATACTCTGAAGGTTCCGATGATCTCTATATCTGTTCCTTCCTCCGGAAATTCACTAATGTCGTGACTTCCGTCCTCCCAGGTGAACTCCAGTCCCTGCTGACAACAGGCAAGCGCATCCTTGATCAGACAGTACGTATACCACTTCGAAGTCTCCTCATACCAGCAGGCAGTATATGTACCATTAGCCTTGATCTTCTTACCTATATATTCATCAGGATAACACATCATCTGATATACAGTGGCATATACCATATCCTTACCCATTACTGTAAGGTCCACATCTACATTCGGATCCGGCTCTCCCAGATATTCCTCTGTAGTCGGTTCAGCTGTACTGTCATCTATTACATAAGTTCCCGCAGTTGTTGGTTCCTGCAGAGCCTGACTTGATTCCTGAGTTGTTGGTTCCTGCAGCGGTACCGCAGCCTCAGTTGATGCCTCTTCTGTCTTCTTCGCATCTTCTGCCTGCATCTGCTGTTCCATAACCGCATCAATATTATTATTCCCTGCTCTTCTGTCTGCCACATCATCTCCACCGCATCCTGACAGCATCAGAGCTCCTGCAAGAACGGTTATAAGAATACTGTGTTTTCTAAACTCCTTTTTCATAGTCCACTTCCTTATCTATTCACAATCCGTCCGATTATCATACAAATTATAAAGAATATCATGTCTACTACTACAATAGTTGATCCTACCGGTGTTGAAGAAAGCATCGATATCAACATACCAAAGAATGCTGTTATAACAGATGACACTGCTGAAAAGATAACAACACTCCTAAAGTTTTTCATCACTCTCATGGCTGAAAGTGTTGGAAGGATAACCAGTGCTGATATAAGCAGGGATCCCACCAGATTCATACCAAGTACTATAATAAATGCAATCACCACCGCTATTATAGTGTTATATCTGTCAGCCTCCATTCCGGAAGCTCTTACAAATGTCTCATCAAATGTTACCGCAAACAGTCTGTTATACATCAGGATAAAGATAGTAATTACAACTATCGACATAATAAAGCTTATCCACACCTCTGTTGAAGAAAGGGTCAGGATAGACATTGCCCCAAAGAGGGTACTGCAGACATCGCCCGTTACATTTGCCGAGGTTGAATAAATGCTCATAAGCATGTATCCCAGTGCAAGGGAACTGACTGAAAGCATGGCTATCGCCGCATCTCCCTTGAGAGTAGCCTTCTGTCCCGTTCTGAGAAGAAGAATGGCCGTAACAACCGTAACCGGAAGTACCAGTATAGTGTTGCTTGACAGCTTCATAACTGTAGCCACTGCCATGGCTCCGAATGCGACATGTGACAGACCGTCTCCTATGAAGGAATACCTCTTAAGTACCAGTGTTACACCCAGCAGTGAAGAGCATAGAGCTATAAGCACTCCAACTATAAGCGCATATCTTACGAAGGAATAATCCAGATACATCATAAGTTTAGTCAGCATATCTCATCCCCCCTCTCAAAACTCTTCTTTGCTTCACTGGAAAGATACTCTTCCTTTGTTCCAAAGAACTGAATATTCTTTCCTATATGAAGAATGTGGCTCGCATAGTTTAAAGCACTTTTTATATCATGGGAGATCATGATGATCGTGATTCCCTCTTTATTCAGCTTTTCTATGAGGCCATACATTTCACCTGTTACCACCGGATCCAGGCCGCTTACCGGCTCATCCAGCAGAAGTATTTTTTCTGTAGCACAGAGTGCCCTTGCGAGCATAACTCTCTGCTGCTGTCCACCGGAAAGCTCCCTGTAGCTTCGCTTCCTGAAGTCCCAGATTCCCATACGTTCCATGTTGGTTCTGGCTCTTTCCTTATCCTCTTTTTTATAGAAGAATCTTCTTCCCAGATGTGAGAGATTACCGGACATGACAACCTCATAAACGGATGCAGGAAAATCCTTCTGCACCAGAGTCTGCTGTGGCAGGAAGCCTATGTCTCCCAGTCCCAGAGATTCACTGAAATGAACCTCTCCACCCAGAGGTTTTACCAGTCGAAGGATGGTTTTCATAAGGGTACTCTTACCTGCTCCGTTTTCTCCAACTATACAAAGATAGTCTCCCTTATCCACACGGAAACTTATATCCTCGACCACGACATTTGCTCCATATCCGAGCTTTAAATTTTTACATTCTAAGTACATTTCACGCTTTTCTGCCATAGCAATATCCTCTTATATGATAAGACTTTCAAAAAAATTCCATCACAAATAAGCCTGTAAAAACAGGCCGGAACGGCTATGCCAGAAGTTCGACTTTTAGCGATATAAGGGATTCGCCTAAAAGCTTCGTCTGTTTTTGAACAGGCTTATAGACTGTAATTATCAGGAACGAGATTATGGCTGCTACTGCAGCAGCTGCCATTCCTGTATTAGAGATGACTGCTTCAGCGGCTCTAAGTTCCATACAGATAGAACAATCCTCGCCGCAGCAATGATGATTCAGGTTTTCACCGATATAAATAATAGATGCAAATATAGCCGCAGCAACAATAAGTGCCATAAGAAGAGCTATAATTTTTCTCATTCGGTGTCACCTGCCTTTCATAATAGTAAGCACTCTAGTGCATAAAAAAGTGGAGTATACTGTCTCCTAAAAAACATTATACTCCACGTGTCAACACCTAATTATTAAGCATTCTGGTTATCCGGTCCCTTAAGAACCTCTGTTGTATCTTCGTTTGCAGCTACCTTAACAGGTGCCTCTGTCTCTGCTGCAGGTGCTTCAGTTTCGATTCTGATCTCTTCCTCTTCTTCAGGTTCTTCCTCAGCAGCTGATGACTTCATGATCTCATCTGCCGGAAGCTTATCTTCCTGAACATCGGCAATTGTAAAGGTTCTTACAGCCTTATCATCCGGCTTATCCATATTTACAATTCTTGTTGCCTGTCTTGAGATACATCTCTCGATATAATTTCTTACTTCTCTTGCATTAGCGAAGTTATCTTCATGTGCTTCTGCACGTCTTGTAAGATACTCCTGAATATACTCGGCTGCTTCTTCATCCGGCTCGTACTCCTGCTTTGAGCACATAGACTGGAATATCTTGTAAAGCTCCTTACCGGTATAATCCTTGAAGAATATATACTTATTAAATCTGGACTTGAGTCCCGGATTGGAATTAACGAACTTCTCCATCTTTTCTGTGTAACCTGCAACGATTACGATGAAGTTATCTCTGTCATCTTCCATTCTCTTAAGAAGAGTATCTACTGCTTCCTGTCCGAAGTCCTTCTCGTCTCCCTCCTTGATGAGTGTATAAGCCTCATCTATGAAGAGAATTCCGCCCATGGCACTGTCTATAACTTCCATGGTCTTTGTAGCAGTCTGGCCTACGTAACCTGCAACGAGATTTGAACGGTCAACCTCTATAAGCTGTCCCTCCGATACAACGCCCAGCTGCTTATATATCTTTGCAAGAAGTCTTGCAACAGTTGTCTTACCTGTACCGGGATTACCTGAGAATACAAGGTGAAGATTGATATCCGGCTGCTTCATGCCTCTCTCTTCACGGATCTTCTTAACCTTTATAAGGTTGATAAGATTGGTAAGGTCCTGCTTAACAGACTTAAGACCTACTAGAGAGTTAAGCTCCTCATAAAGCTCCTCAAGACTCTTCTCCTTATCTTCCTTCTTGGTATCCTTATCTGTCTTCTTCTGTGTATTGGAAGAACCCTGTCCTGCATTGGCACGGGCTACACTGCCTGCTCCGCCTGTTGCAGGCTTATTCTTGTTCGTATACATGCCGCTGTTGACATTAGGAACATTTCCATCCTTATAGTATAGGCCGTACTCCTTCAGAAAATCATTCAGCATGATTGTATAGTTTGAAAGATTTGCCAGCTCTGTTGTAGTAGAACCATTGATGGATACAAATTCTGCACCCAGATTATTAAAGGTCTCAACAACGAACTTAGACACCGGACGTCCATCCATAGTCTTGATGTTTCCATCTGTCAGGTCGCTCTTCATAATGTACATAAGCGACTTTGGCGGTGTATTTATAAAATTCTTATCTCTGCACTTATCATAAACAAAGCCGATGAACTTAACCACATCCATGTTAAAGCCAAGATAATCATTTACAAACTTAACTTCTTCAAGAGCGGTAGTTCCGTCTGACTCAAAGAGAAATCCAAGAAACATGAGATAATCATATCTCAGCATATCTCTAAGATTCATGCGGCTCTTTGAGAGCTTCTCGTCTGCTTCTCCTATTTTTTCAGCCAGCCTGAGAGATGCATCAACCTGGCTTCTGATCTCATAATTAACCATTTACATAGTTTCCTTCCTGTTGTAAGAATCCACAAGATAAAGTGTATCATTTATCCCGCCTTCAAACAAGTGAAAATAGCACCTTTAATCTATTCTTAACTAACTTCTAATCTAGTGCTTCATCAGCTGGCCCGCGCGGCGTATAAGCTGTTCTTTCGTGTTAAGTGACGGAGTTCCGAGAACCTCTCCAAGAAGAGTTTTCAGTATCTCTCCCATCTCAGGTCCCGGCGTGATTCCCAGTGCTTTCAGGTCGCCGCCATTTATGGCAAGCTCCTTTATAGTGAGGCAGTCTCCATCTTCAACGATCTTATTCTTCATCCGGATAAGTGTCTCTATATTCTCTATACTTGCTTCCCGGCCATAATCACTCTGGCCGTCCACATCCGCTCTCTTTATAGCAACGAGATCATCGAAATATTCTATGCCCATCTGGCTGAGACCTTTTCTGAAAGTATTGATCTTAATGTCACCCTTTATTCCATAGTCATGCCAGTAAACCAGCTTCTTTACATCTCTTATGGTATCGTTATCCATCCTGAGACGTCTCATAACTGTCTCAGCTATTTTCTCACTGATGACCGCATGACCCTTGAAATGATCTCTTCCGCCGGCATCCGTCGTTCTGGCTTCAGGCTTACCGCTGTCATGAAGCAGAGCCGTATACCTCAGCACCTTTGTCTTCGGAACATGCTTAATAACTTCAATGGTATGGCCCGCCACATCGTAGAGATGGTATGGTGTGTTCTGAGGAGTTGCAGCCATAAGATCAAACTCAGGAAGAATGACCTTGGTTATTCCCAGCTTATATGCATCCATCAGCTTCTCCGGATGATCCGACATAAGAAGCTTGGTAAGTTCCGTCTCTATACGCTCAGCGCTGACTGCCGAAAGTTCCGGTGCATGACTTGCTGCTGCCGCCCTTGTAGCTTCATCTATATCAAAGTCCAGCTCCGCTGCAAATCTTACAGCCCTCATAATACGGAGTGCATCCTCATCAAATCTCTCATCCGGGTTGCCGACGCATCTGATAACACGTCTCTCTATATCCCCAAGACCATCATAGAGATCAACAAGACCGGCCTCATCGTTATAGGCCATGGCATTTATCGTGAAGTCTCTTCTCAGAAGATCCTCAGAAAGCTCTCTGGTAAATGAAACCGACTCCGGTCTTCTATGGTCATTATATTTTCCGTCAATACGGTAAGTTGTAACCTCGTAACCCTCACTCTTCATCATGACAGTTACAGTACCATGCTTAATACCGGTATCAATGGTTCTTCTGAACAGGGCCTTAACCTCAAGCGGTTCTGCAGAAGTAGTGATATCCCAGTCCTTCGGAGTCCTTCCCAGAACTGAATCCCTGACACATCCGCCAACCGCATAGGCCTCATACCCGGCCTCCCCCAGCGTCTCTATAATATATTTTACATTTTCCGGAAGCTCAATTTTAATACTTCTATCCATCTTGTTTCCTCATATACTTTCATCGGAGTGCACAACTTTAAAAAAATGCTGCGTCAAGAAAACCTCAACGCAGCAAAAAATAAATCTTAGTAAGCCCTTCCGAAGTATACCATCTTCTTTGCTGGCTTTCCACAGCATACGCACACATCACTGAGCTTCTCCTGCTCAAATGGCATACATCTTGTAGATGCACCTGTCTCGGCTTTGATGTTCTCTTCGCACTCTGTCTCTCCACACCACATAGCCTTGATGAAACCAGGTCTGTTATTGATGGTATCAACAAACTCTTCCCAGTTACGTGCCTCATATGTATGTGAATCTCTATGAGCTCTTGCTGTCTCAAGCATATCCTTCTGGATAGTCTTAAGAAGCTCTTCAACCTTTGTCTCAAGCTCATCAAGGCTGACAGTGATCTTCTCACCATTATCACGTCTTACGAGTACGCACTGATTATTCTCTATATCACGAGGTCCGATCTCAACTCTGAGCGGAACTCCTCTCATCTCGCATTCAGCGAACTTGAATCCAGGTGACTTATCTGTTGCATCAACCTTAACACGTGCAACCTTAGCAAGTCTCTCACGGAGTTCCTCAGCCTTATCGAGAACGCCTTCCTTCTTCTGCTGAATAGGAACGATCATAACCTGAGTAGGTGCTACCATTGGTGGAAGCTTAAGTCCGTTATCATCTCCATGAACCATGATGATAGCTCCGATAAGTCTTGTTGTTACACCCCAGGATGTCTGATGTACATACTTTAACTGATTATCTTTATCTGCGTACTGAACTCCGAAGGCCTGTGCAAAACCATCACCGAAGTTGTGGCTTGTACCTGACTGAAGTGCCTTTCCGTCATGCATAAGTGCTTCGATAGTATAAGTTGCAACTGCACCGGCAAACTTCTCCTTCTCTGTCTTCTGTCCCTTTACAACAGGGATTGCAAGAATCTGCTCACAGAAGTCAGCATAAACGTTCAGCATCTGAATAGTTCTTTCTTCTGCTTCTTCAGCTGTAGCATGAGCTGTATGTCCCTCCTGCCACAGGAATTCTCTTGAACGAAGGAATGGTCTTGTCTCCTTCTCCCAACGAACAACAGAACACCACTGATTATATACCTTTGGCAGATCTCTGTATGATGTAATATCCTTCTGATAGAAATCACAGAACAGAGTCTCAGATGTAGGTCTTACGCACAGCTTCTCCTGAAGCTCATTAAGTCCACCATGAGTTACCCATGCAACCTCGGGCGCGAAGCCCTCTACGTGATCCTTTTCCTTCTGAAGGAGTCCTTCAGGGATAAGCATCGGAAGATATACATTTTCTACTCCGGTCTCCTTAAATCTGGCATCCAGCTGCTTCTGGATAAGCTCCCAGATGGCATAGCCTGCGGGCTTAAGAACCATAAATCCCTTAACACTTGTGTAGCCTGTAAGGTCTGCCTTAACAACTACGTCAGTATACCACTGGGCGAAATCCTCCTCCATGGAGGTAATTGCTTCTACCTTCTTGTCTGCCATAATACTTTCCTCTCATTTATTTTCTATTGCGTGCAGCTCCGCTGCCGCTTATTCGTGAGCCTGAAGCTCAGTCGACCACTATTTTAACACAACTTGATATGATATTAAAGCCTCGGTTTTACCGAAGTTTTCCTCTGTTTTACCTGTTTTCTGCCGGATATGTCAACTCCAGCTTCGCTATAAGGTCCTCCAGGATATATCTTGAATCAGCTGATTTATATATGCGGATTATAGGATTCTCCGTATTCTCACGGCTGGATGTATCGTCCATGACATCCGGTGCCGGCTCCATCTTATACTTGCCGCAGTCCGGATTCAGTGCCAGAGCTATTGCCGGCGAGTCTCCCAGTGACCAGCTCTCTCCCTTTGTCCAGCCTGCAAACTCAGACTGATTATAAGCATCCATGTTTTCAAAAAGATGACGCCCTATCTTTCCGCAAGGCGCGATCCTTCTCTGAATCTCAGCCAGTCCGATATTGATTGAAATATAAACATCCGATGGCACCAGCCACAGATTTGTTCCGGACTTCAGTACCATATTCGCCGCCTTGATATCGTTGCCGGCGTTGAACTCCCTGAAAGGAGCCTCAACATTTCCCGCTCCATGGGTACCGATCCATATCACGTTAACCTTATCTATTATTTCAGGACGCTTTATAAATGCAGCGGCCACGTTAGTTATCGCTCCCTGACATAGAATGTACAGCGGATGAGGATCATCTGCCAGAGCTTCCTTAATAATAAAGTCTACACCCTCCGATGTATCTTCCCCTGTACCAAGAGGTCCCTCGCATCCCTTGAGAGCCGGTACATCCTCTATATCCATAAGATCCAGGATGGTCTTTATCTCCTCAAGACTTCTTTCCATTGAGCCCTTCTCTACGAAATGTTCTGCCACAATGCCCTTAACCATGAGCTTCGGGCTGAGAAGTCCCTGTACTATGGCGAAGGGATCGTCTGCCTCACAAGCAGCATCCGTATCTATAATTACTCTTATCTTTTTATCATCAGTCACATTAAATAAGTAATTTGTCTTCATGTTCTCTCTCCTGTATAGTTTTCCCGGCCGAATTAATCCGTTGTCAGCATAAGTCCTTCGGTAACTGCATCAAAATCCGTGAAGTATGATACGCTCACAACTCTATTGGAGGTTGCGCTTACGATAACCACCAGGCACGAATTAGTCTCAAGATTATGATAGTACGTTATATTCGATTTTCCACCATATGCATTTCCGATGGTATGAAGGGATTCGTCGAAAATGTATGTCATCCTGTGTCTTAATCCTATCTCCGTCTGGTTAATGGAAACTCCATAGATATTATATTTTCTGCCGGTAGTATTGAATCCGATCCTTCTGTTATTCAGATATATGATGTTCAGCTCACCATCTGTTTTAACAGTAACTCTTCCGCTGGTATATATCGGCATCTTATCAGCCAGTTCCAGGTCATCCTCAAAGGATGTATCCAGCTCCCTCACAATATAATCATCCGGCTTATCGAGAATATATGATATCTCTTCTCCACCGGTCTCCATCATATATATGATAGCTTGATAACTGAAATATATAACAAATGCAGCTATCGTAACTCCTATAAGTTTCGCCGTAAAGTTGATCAGATGCCTTAATGTCCCGGCCTTGATCACCTTCGGAACATTTACCTGAGTAAGATTTCCATATACATCCTCATCGTCACCCCTTGCCAGATGCTTTATGGTACGGATAAGCTTCGAAATAAGCTTTGTAAAAAAGCCCTTTATGGCAAGCAGCAAAAATACAAAGAGGAATACCACCAGAGTTACCTCCGGAGATACCTCTATCTTATTCAGGTGATCAAATAACGTAATAATTATACAGGACAGGATCATATACATCGGAATATATATTCCGATCTTTGTGACGATCTTACTCGAGTTTCTGGCTTCCATCTTGTCCTGTATCTTCTTGAACAGTTTCTTTATACAGTCACTGATCACTATATATATGAATATCGCAATAAAGACTTTTAAGATATACCCCTTAACAGAATTGTTATTTAGGCGTATCCAGTCTAACAGCTCTGTCCATGTAAGTATTATAAAATGCTTTATTATCTCAAACATATTCCCCTTACCAGTCCATCTGATCTATAATATCAAACGCTTCGCCTTCAGGTTCTCTGTGAAGTGATATCTCCTCTCCTGTAACGGGGTGTGTAAATTCAAGCATAGTGGAGAAAAGTCCGATTCCGGAACCCTTTCCGGCCTTTGTTCTGCCTTTTGCTTTACTTGATTTAGATGTTTTATCCTTAAACTTTGTGTTGTACTTTATATCTCCCCAGATGCCCAGTCCTGCATGGGCCAGCTGGCATCTGATCTGGTGGTGGCGCTCAGTCAGAAGTTCTATCAGAAGATAGCTGATAGGACCTTCGTCTGTATCAAGCTCGTCCAGAACTTCATAGTTCAGTTCAGCCTTCTTTGCTCCCTTGGTATCAGGAGTTACGATCTTAGAAGTATTGGTCTTTTTATCAAATATCATCCAGTCTGTAAGTGTTCCTTCCGGCTCGTCCATAAAGCCTGTCACAACCGCCTGATAATACTTTGACATTTCATCCGACTGCAAAAGATCTGCCAGAGAAGCAGCCATCTCTTCTGTCTTGGCATAAAGAACTATTCCTGAAACCGGTTTGTCCAATCGGTTAATAACAGCAAGATATGGCTCTTCTTCTGATGCTCCGTCATAAAGATAATTCTTCACAGCAGTCATCAGATCCTCGCCGTCTCCGTTATCCGGCTGCACAGATACACCATAAGGTTTTACGCATGCTATCATGTACTCATCTTCAAATATAATATCAAGTTTATTTCCTGCTTTTGCCATAGTCATTCCTCTCAGATTTACTGCATTTACATGCATTGTTACTTAAAATGATAATGCTTTTTGCCATGCATTTCAATGCTAAAAAACCCTCTTTACTGAGCCATTTCTGTCCGGTAAAGAGGGTGATTATCAGTGTTATTCTATAGGATTATTCAGCCTCGCTGATAAGCTTCTCAAGGCTTACGATTCTTACACAAAGAGTGAAGAGCTTAGCTGCTGTCTTAAGATCCTCAAGTGATGGATATGTTGGAGCTACACGGATGTTTGAATCCTGTGGATCCTTGCCATATGGCCATGTTGCACCGGCACCAGTCATAGTAACACCGGCCTTCTTAGCCTTTTTAACGATTGCCTTAGCACATCCCGGAAGGCTGTCGAAGCTGATGAAGTATCCTCCCTTTGGAGTTGTCCACTCACCAACGCCAAGTCCCTTAAGGTTCTCATCAAAGATTTCAAGAACTGCTTCGAACTTAGGTCTGATTATATCAGCATGCTTACGCATATGCTCTACCATTCCATGAATATCCTTGAAGAATCTTACATGACGGAGCTGATTAACCTTATCATGTCCGATTGTCTGGTTCTTCATCTGGTTCATGATATCCTCAAGGTTGTTAGGTGATGTAGCAAGTGCTGCTATACCACTACCTGGGAAAGATATCTTAGATGTTGAAGCAAACTTATATACAAGATCAGGGTTGCCTGCTCTCTTACACTCTGCAAGGATCTCGATAAGATAATCCTGATCATCATCATAGAGATGATGGATTCCATATGCATTATCCCAGAAGATACGGAAGTCCTTAGCAGCCGGCTTAAGACGTGCAAATCTTCTTACTGTCTCATCTGAATATGAGTAACCCTGTGGGTTTGAGTACTTTGGACAGCACCAGATACCCTTGATAGCATCATCCTCTGAAACAAGCTTCTCTACCATATCCATGTCAGGACCATCCGGTGACATAGGTACAGGGATCATCTCGATTCCGAAGAACTCTGTAATTGCGAAATGTCTGTCGTAACCCGGAACAGGACATAAGAACTTAACCTTATCCAGCTTGCACCAAGGTGTGTTTCCGAGAATACCGTGTGTCATAGCACGGCTTACTGTATCATACATAACATTAAGAGAAGAATTTCCATAGATGATAATGTTGTCAGGATTGTTCTCCATCATATCAGCAAGAAGAACCTTAGCTTCATGAATACCTGTAAGAACACCGTAATTACGGCAGTCTGTACCATCTTCACATATAAGATCTGCTTCTGAATTAAGTGCATCCATCATTCCCATTGAGAGATCCAGCTGCTCACGGCAAGGCTTTCCTCTGCTCATGTCAAGTGACAGATCCATTTCCTGATATTTCTTATACTGTTCCTTGAGAGATGCCAGCTCCTGCTTCATCTCTTCTTTGCTCATCTCTGAATAAGCCTTCATCATCAAATCTCCTCTCAGATTATATTTCAAGTCTTAAAACATATAGAATATAATTTAAAACCACCCAAATGTCAAATAAAATTACAATTTTCGCCTATTTCATTTAAAAAAATAAAGAAATTTGCCTATTTTACATCAAAATGCATAAAATCTGGCTTTTCGATAAAAAAGCCGGCGGTGTATCCCGCCGGCTCGAAAGTTCTTATAAACTTTTTGATTCAAACTTACAGCTGAGGACCTGCAGCAACAAGTGCCTTACCAGCTTCATTTGTCTCATACTTCTTGAAGTTCTTGATGAATCTCTCAGCAAGATCCTTAGCCTTAGCATCCCACTCTGCAGCATCTGCATATGTGTCTCTAGGATCAAGAATCTCTGTTGAAACTCCAGGAAGCTCTGTTGGAACCTCGAAATCGAAGTAAGGAATCTTCTTTGTAGGAGCGTTCTTGATATCTCCGTTAAGGATAGCATCGATGATACCACGTGTATCAGGGATTGAGATACGCTTTCCTGTTCCGTTCCATCCTGTATTTACAAGATAAGCCTTAGCTCCGCTCTTCTCCATCTTCTTAACAAGCTCTTCAGCATACTTTGTAGGATGAAGCTCAAGGAATGCCTGTCCGAAGCAAGCTGAGAATGTAGGTGTAGGCTCTGTGATTCCTCTCTCTGTACCAGCAAGCTTAGCTGTGAATCCTGAAAGGAAGTAATACTTTGTCTGCTCTGGTGTAAGGATTGATACTGGAGGAAGTACTCCGAATGCATCAGCTGAAAGGAAGATAACATTCTGAGCATCAGGTCCTGATGACTTTCCGTTAACCTTAAGCGCAATGTTGTTAATGTGATCAATTGGATATGATACACGAGTATTCTCTGTAACTGACTTATCAGCGAAATCGATCTTTCCAGCTTCGTCAACTGTTACGTTCTCAAGAAGAGCATCTCTCTTGATAGCGTTGTAGATGTCTGGCTCTGACTCCTTATCAAGTCCGATAACCTTAGCATAGCATCCACCTTCGAAGTTGAATACACCGTTGTCATCCCAGCCGTGCTCATCATCACCGATGAGAAGACGCTTAGGATCTGTTGAAAGAGTTGTCTTACCTGTTCCTGAAAGACCGAAGAAGATTGCTGTGTTCTTTCCTTCCATGTCTGTGTTAGCTGAGCAGTGCATAGAAGCAATACCCTTAAGTGGGAGATAGTAGTTCATCATTGAGAACATACCCTTCTTCATCTCTCCGCCGTACCATGTATTGATGATAACCTGCTCACGGCTTGTAATGTTGAATACTACAGCTGTCTCTGAGTTAAGACCAAGCTCCTTGTAGTTCTCAACCTTAGCCTTAGAAGCATTGTATACTACGAAATCCGGCTCGAATGTCTCAAGCTCTGCAGCTGATGGCTGGATGAACATGTTCTTAATGAAATGTGCCTGCCAAGCAACCTCAACGATGAAACGAACTGCCATTCTTGTATCTTCATTAGCTCCGCAGAAAGCATCTACTACGAAAAGCTTCTTGTTTGAAAGCTCCTTCTTAGCGATCTCCTTAACTGCTTCCCAAGCTTCCTGAGTAGCTGGATGATTGTCGTTTGGATACTCATCTGTTGTCCACCATACTGTGTTCTTTGAGTTCTCATCCATAACGATGAACTTATCCTTAGGTGAACGACCTGTATAAATACCTGTCATAACGTTTACAGAACCAAGCTCTGTATCAACACCCTTCTCATATCCCTCAAGACTTGGATCCATCTCATAGTTATAAAGATCATCGAATGAAGGATTATAAACGATCTCAGTTGTACCTGTGATGCCATACTTTGTTAAATCAACGTTTGCCATTACCTCTTACCTCTTTCTTTATAATAATTATTTTCCTTTTCCTTTACTGAAGGTCTGAAAAACAGACCTTTACTATTATACAATATACAGCAATAAAATCAACCGTAAATGTTAGAGCAATTTAACTGATCTGTCTAAAACCTTACTGCTGTTCGTAAATATACTCTCTAAGTTTGAACTCAAGTTCCTCAAACTGACAAGGTCCTGCTGTAAGAATAACTCTGTGGAATTCCACCGGATCAAACTTATCACCAAGGGCAGTCTCTGTCTTCTCTCTCAGTTCCTCCATAAGATACTCGCTGAGTGAGTAGCTGAGATATACTCCCGGATCTCCGACAACAGTATTGAAGAGCTCCTCGGCATATTCGCCGCTGAATCCACTTTCATTCATGTAATCAGCAACGTCCTGAACAGACCATCCCTCGTAATTAACTCCGATATCAACTCTACCATAAAGCATGTAGCCCAGCTCGTCGTTAAGTCTGTAAAGCTGTCCTACTATTTCATCATCCTCAGTTCCTTCGAAGTCATATGTCTTAAGAGTATTGAAGCTTGTATAAACAGCCCAGCCTTCCTGATAGCCCATGTAGTCTGCTATAGCTCTGATAGGCTTAGGATTGGTAGACTGGAAGTATGCATTCTGATACATATGTCCAGGGCAGCCCTCATGTGCAAGAGTTACATATATTCCATCTGTATGAGAACCATTAACTCGGATTATGTTATGTTCCTCATCATCGATAGCCGGTGACATGTAATAAGCCAGTGTACTGTCAAGAATTGTCTCCATAGCCGGTGACAGATAATCTGACTTATATGGGATGTTTTCGAGCTTTGGATATTCACCCATTTCATCTGACATAAGTTTATTGATGATATCATCTACCTTCATGTTGTCAGTATTAGCAAACAATGTATCCATGTTGTCTACCATGAAGTTATATGCATCAGCGTTAGACAGATACATCATTGACATCTGTGTAAAGGCATCTGAATATCTGGTTTCAAACATGTCGATTATATCTTCTACGTCTCTTGATGTTCCAGCGAAATGAGGGAGAATATACTTCTGATAGTATTCCTTACCATTCTCATACTCACACAGTCCGCCCTCTACTGTTGCCTTGCCCTTGTTGGCTGCTACACAGTCCTTGATCATGTTCATGCATGGGATAATTCCGTTAAGTACAGCTTCTTTGTCCTGTGCCTTAAAATCTGCCTTCTCCTCATCTGTGAGGAAGTCAAGATTATCGATCTTGGAATCAAATTCCTTGATAAGGAAGTTATTCTCAGGGTCTTCTACGAAGGTCTCGCACTGTTCTATAACATCGTCACAGGCTGCATCCTGCATACCATAACCCTTCTCAACTCTGTAATTCTCATATTCACAGATATGGGACACATAGTCAGGAAGCTGATTCATCATGGCAATGTAATCTTCTACATCAGTCTTGTCATCGAATCTGTACTCTGCAAAGTTAGTTCCGATATTTGCCTGGAATCCTCTCATAGGAGAGAATGGCTCATAGAACAGATAGTTTTCATTCTGGAACATAGTACGCTCATAATCATCCTTAAGAACAATATATGTGAAGTACTCTTCCTCTGTCATAGGCTGACCTTCAAAAGCTATAAGCTTTTCATAGTTTTCCTTGGTCTCCTCTATTCCATCAAGAATTGCCTGTTCAGACATATCTGCATCACCGAGTGTTGCAGGACTTGGCGCCTCTATTCCATACTTGGAACCATCAAGAACAGTAAAGTTATAACTGAGTGTATCTGCAGTAACAGAATCCTTGAACTCCTGAAGGATGAATTCTTCGAATTCCTTATTCTCTGTATCAGAATACTGAACAGGCTCAAAGTCACCTTCGAATTCCTTAGGATCTCCGCTAAGACTGCCGGGATTGAGTAATCCGCCTCCGGAACTTCCTCCTGTACCGCCTCCTGCTATAACTACTTCTTCTTCAGTTAACTGCTCAAGGCTTTTTCCGTATTCATAATCATCCGGATCCGGACTTCCACAGCCGGCCATTGATAAAAGCATTGTTCCTACAAGAAGTCCAGCTACTGTCCTTCTGAATTTTTTCATCTCCATAATCTCCTAAACCTATAAAACGAACTATACCAACCCTATTATTATAAACTAGATAGAAGTGCCTCCGCAACAGGCATATCCTCCGGTGTGGTAATCTTAATATTTTTATAAGAACCTTCCACCATTTTCACCCTTTGATCCAGATATCTTTCGACGATCATCGTGTCATCGGTTATATCCTTATCACCGCTTATCCTGAGCCTGTCATAGGCTTCCCGAAGCAGTCCTCTGTCAAACGTCTGCGGCGTCTGAATAATATACAGAGTACTTCTGTCCGGCGTTTCCACACCGAACTCATATTCATCCACAACCTTTATAGTATCCTTCACAGGAACTGCCACAGTACAGGCCTTATATCTTCTGGCAGCAGATATGCTGTCGAGGATCATCCTGTTGGTGACAAAAGGACGTGCGGCATCATGGATCATGATGATGTTATTCCTCTTGTCTGCGGCCTTCAGTCCTCTCTGTACGGAATCATACCGTTCCTTACCACCGGATACGATACGTCTCACCTTGGTGAAGCCATATTTTTCGACAATTTCCTGTCTGCAGTAATCTATATCCTTTTCCTTTGTGACCAGAATGATCTCATCAACTATGCTGGCTTCAAAGGTCCTCAGACTATAATACAGTACCGGCTTACCATCAAGAAGAAGGAACTGCTTTTCTTTTTTCTGGTTCATGCGGCTTCCGCTTCCTGCCGCAAGAACAATAGCTGTTACCATATCGTCTCCTTTACGGTGTTACTATGATATTTCCCTTATTCTCTCCGACTCTCAGATTAGGAATCGCATTCAGGCTCATATCAGCCCTCTTTCCGGCAATAAAATCATAATAGCCGGCCGCTCCTATCATGGCCGCATTATCTGTACAGTATATAAGTTCCGGCATATAGAAGTTCATGCCGGCTTCCTCTGCCGCCTTCTTAACAGAATTCCTGAGTCCTGAGTTTGCTGCAACTCCGCCGGCCAGTGCAACTCTGTCACATCTGTATTCTCTGGCAGCTCTCATGGTATGCTCTGTCAGCACATCAATAACCGCCTGCTGGAAGGATGCCGCAACATCTGCCTTATTTACCTCGATCCCCTTCATCTCACAGCTGTTAAGATAGTTCAGCACTGCAGACTTAAGTCCGCTGAAGGAGAAATCATATGGTGAATCTCCGACTGCTGCTCTTGGGAAATCAATGGCGCGTGGATTTCCTTCTTTGGCAAGGGCATCCACCTTCGGTCCACCCGGATAGCCAAGACCTATGGCACGGGCAACCTTATCAAAAGCCTCTCCTGCTGCATCATCATGGGTTCTTCCGATGATGGTATAGCTGCCATAATCATCAACTCTTACTATATGCGAATGACCGCCTGATGCCACAAGACATATGAATGGCGGCTTAAGCTCTTCATTATCGATGTAATTAGCTGAGATATGGCCCTCTATATGATTCACAGCCACAAGAGGTTTCTTCTTTGCATAAGCAAGAGACTTGGCTGCATTTACACCTACAAGGAGAGGACCTACCAGTCCAGGTCCGTAAGTAACTGCAATCGCATCCACGTCATCTATGGTTTTTCCGGCATCTGTAAGTGCCTTTCTGATAACCTGGTTTATCTTTTCAACATGGGCTCTTGATGCTATCTCAGGAACTACACCGCCGTAAAGCGTATGAACAGGAACCTGGGAATAGATAACATTTGAGAGAACGCGTCTTCCATCTGCAACAACAGCCGCAGCGGTCTCATCACAGGAAGATTCTATTCCGAGGATCAGGGTCTCAGGCTTTTCTTCCGGCTTTTCCTCTGAACTCTTCTCAGCCTCTCTTCTCTGTTCAGCCTCCGCCTTCATCTTCTCGGCCTCTTCTCTCACCTTATCAAATATGCCCTTTGTTGCTTCCTTGTTAATCTTTAATCGATCCATATCTATTCTTCATCCTCAAAGTTAAGTGTTACAGACCTTCTATCTTTACATATATGCGCATCCGCAAATATCTCTTTAACCTTATCTGAAAACTCAAATGGATTCACCATGGAAGGTGAATAATGGGTGAGCCACAGTTCTCCAACTCCGGCTTCCTTTGCCAAGTGTGCCGCATCATACATGGTCATATGCTTCTTGTCACGGGCCTTCTCATCTCCGTCCGGTTCTCCATACATGCCTTCACATATGAATATATCCGAACCGGCCGCCGCATCCACTATCGAATGAATCGGTCTTGAATCCGTAGCATAGGTTACCTTGAGGCCTCGTCTTGCCTCGCCCATGACCATATCGCTGGTAAAGGTCTTATCATCCACAGTGACTGTCTCGCCCTGCTGCAGTTTCTTCCAGTAACAAACCGGTATCTCCAGTTCTCTTGCCGCATCCGGGTTGAACTTACCCGCACGGGAAAGTGACATGCTGTAGCCATAGCAGGTAAGACTATGATCCAGTTTAAATGCATGTATATTTAATCCTATAGCTTCGAAATACTCTGAATCTTCATGAAGCTCTATGCAGTTAACTTTAAATGGCAGTCTCGGCGCGATAACTAGAAGTCCTCTTACCACCTTCTCCAGCCCCTCCGGTCCGATTATCGTAACCGGCTCGGTGCGGTCCGCATTTCCCATGGCCAGAAGAAGCCCCGGAAGTCCGCTGATATGATCCGCATGAAAATGCGTAATAAGAATCGTATCTATCGGATTAAAACTCCAGCCTCTTCGGCGAATAGATATCTGCGTTGCCTCACCTGTATCTATCAGCAGGCTTCGGCCGTTATATCTTACCATTAAAGAAGTAAGCGCTCTGTATGGGAGAGGCATCATCCCTCCTGTACCGAGCAGCGTTATATCTATCATCTTCCTACCATCCTACAACAAATCTAGCTGATCAGCATTCTTAGCGATCGGGCGCTGCATAATAACAGCATCCTCATGTGGGTCGAAGTAATAATCCTTTCTTACTCCGATCTTCTCAAACCCATATATGGTATAAAGGTTTATGGCTGCTTCGTTGCCCTCTCTGACTTCAAGCGTTACCTTGTCAGAATTCATGAACTCAAGGCTGCAGATGAAATGCTCCATAAGCTTTCCACCAAAGCCCTGCCGTCTCATTTCCGGATCAACAGCTATTCTGAGCAGCTCAGCCTCTCCCGAATTCTCTGAAAATATAAGATATCCGGCCAGCTTTTCATTTCCCTGAAAAACAAAATCATCTGCTGTACTGCCGTCATCAAAAACCGCCAAAAGATGATTATGTTCATGTTTAAATGTATCCTCTAATGAGCTTTCGCTCCAGGCGTCAGTAAAACACGCCTCTTCTATTCTGGCAATCTCACTGATTATACTCATTTTGTCTCTTCCGCTCTTACCCTTTCGGCTTGTGAAGGCCTTAGATATACTGGTGTAAAATCATCGGCATTAACTGTCTTTCCGGCCTTATGATATCTGAGTCCAAGACTGGCCACCGATGCCGCTCTCTGAAGACCTGACATGGCAGGTGCAAAGCTTACACTTACTGCTGCCTTCTCTTCTATAATATCTCTGAACTGTGCTACGCCGTCTCCCAGGAAGATAACCGGCTCGCCCAGTGTATTAATCTTTTCTATTATCTCTTCTATATCGCAGGCTGTCTGATCAAGAACTGCCTCCGGAAGCTCTGCTTCAGTGTTTACATGATAGAGTCCTGTATAAACCTGATTGCGTCTTGCATCCATGATAGGGCAGACCAGCTTATCTGATCCCCACAGATTCATAGCAAGGCCTTCCAGTGTCGGTACTGCTGCCACCGGAATATCCAGAGCAAGTCCAAAGCCCTTAACCGTTGCCGCTCCTATTCTGAGTCCTGTGAAAGAACCCGGGCCTGCAGCGATGGCTATCACATCCAGATCCTCGGGAGTTATCTCTGATGCCTTCATGATCTCATCTATCATAGGCATAAGAGTCTCTGAATGAGTTCTCTTATGATTCACTGAAAACTCTGAAATAAGCTTATCATCTTCAATTATAGCTACAGTTGCGGTCATGCCCGAACTGTCTATTCCAAGTACCTTCATACCTCTGCCTTCTTCTAAGTTCATAATTATCGAACAGTTATCTTTCTATAGTCAAAGCCCTTCTCAGTATCCTTCTCAATGGTAACCCACATGGCATCCTTAGGAATAACATCCTCTATCAGCTCTGCCCACTCTATAAGAGTTACGCCGTCACCATTTACAAAATCAAAGAAGCCTGTTTCTTCCATCTCATCCGGATCAGAAACCCTGTACACATCAAAATGATACAGCGGAAGGTTTCCTTCGTGATACTCTCTCAGTATGGTAAAGGTCGGACTGGCCATAGGCTCAGTTATTCCAAGACCTGCACCAAAACCCTGTGCAAATACGGTCTTGCCTACGCCCAGGTCTCCCTTCAGACATATAACCTGTCCTGGAACTGCCTGCTCGGCAAGTGCCTTTGCAAACTGAAAGGTCTCCTCACGGGAATGGCTCTCATATTCTTTTATATCGTTAATCTCTGACATATTCTCTTCTCTATCCGGCTGAAGGATCAGCCCAAATTATATTTCTACTGAAATAAGTCTGTGTGCCGGCTCGTACTGACGATACTTTACGCCGGTCTTCTCAAACATACGCTTAGATGCTATTGTGCTTTCTGAATCCGCATACTTATCTGACATATATATAATCTCTTTGATGCCGCTCTGGATAATAGCCTTTGCGCACTCGTTACACGGGAAAAGTGTTACATAGCATTTAGCTCCCTTCATGCTTCCTGTTCCGCGATAATTGAGTATCGCATTCAGCTCTGCATGGCAGACAAACATATACTTTGAATCAAGTGCTGAACCATCTCTGCCCCAAGGCATATCATCATCTTCGCAGCCCTCAGGCATTCCGTTATAACCTACTGAGAGAATTCTGTTATCCTCTCCAACTATGCAGGCACCGACCTGAGTGTTCGGATCCTTGCTTCTGTATGCTGACATCATAGCTATCCCCATAAAATACTGATCCCAGCTGATATAGTCACTTCTCTTCTCGCTCACTTTAATTACCTCCCCCGATTTTTTTAAAACAACCCCGTACAATACAGAATGTATCGTACGGGGAATAAAATTTCTTACTTATCACTTCCAAGATCAAACTTGTCGTGGATCGCATTCATTGCTCTCTCTGTTTCGGAATCATTGATAAGTACTGTAACTCTTATCTCTGAAGTAGATATCATTCTGATGTTGATGTTAGCATCGTAAAGTGCTTCGAACATCTTAGCTGCAACACCGGCATTAGACTGCATACCTGCACCAACGATTGAAACCTTTGCAACCTTCTTGTTGACATCGATAGACTCGAAATCCATCTTGTTCTTGATAAGCTCAGCAGCCTCATCAGCATCATCAACGCTGCATGTAAAGGAGATATCCTTTGTACCATGACGACCTACTGACTGAAGTATCATATCTATGTTAATGTTATGCTTTGCAAGCTCATTGAAAAGCTTAAATGCAACGCCCGGCTCATCCTTAAGACCTATTACTGCAACTCTCGCTGCATCTGCATCTGCGGCAACACCGCTGACTATCATCTTCTCCATCTTATTTCCCTCCTTAACGATAGTTCCTTCGTGATTATTAAGACTTGAACGTACAACCATCTGTACACCATACTTCTTAGCAAGCTCAACTGATCTGTTATGAAGCACTCCTGCTCCAAGAGTAGCAAGCTCAAGCATCTCATCGTAGGTAACCATCGGCAGTTTACGTGCACTTTTAACTTTTCTAGGATCGGCTGTATATACACCGTCTACATCTGTATAAATCTCGCAGAGATCAGCGTGAAGTGCAGCAGCAAGAGCTACAGCAGTTGTATCACTACCACCTCTTCCGAGAGTTGTGTAATCATCATACTTATTTACGCCCTGGAAACCTGTAACTATTACTATCTTATGCTGCTCCAGTTCGTTTCTGATTCTCTCTGTATCAATTCTCTTAAGTCTTGCATTGCTGTAGGTTGATGTTGTATGCATAGCAACCTGATATGCGTTAAGAGAAACTGCAGGAACACCAAGGGATGCCATAGCCATTGACATAAGAGCAACTGACTGCTGCTCACCTGTGGTAAGAAGCATATCCATCTCTCTCTTAGGTGGATTCTCATTGATCTCTTTTGCCATATCGATAAGTACATCAGTGTACTTTCCCATAGCTGAAAGAACGACTACCACATCATTTCCCTTTTTGTAATCTTCGATACAGCGATTGGCAACGTTGAAGATCCTGTCTCTGTTGCCGACAGATGTACCACCAAACTTTTTAACGATTAGCATTGTATCTTTCCTCCAAGATAAACCATGAACGGCTTTTATTTATAAATCCGCAATACGGATACGGTTCTCTACTACAAAGTCTTCTGCAGCCTTCTCAAATTCTGCACCAGACATAGGCTTAGTAACAAATGCAACCTCGCCTCCGTCCTGCCCCATCAGGAACTTAACATTTCCGAAGACTCTCTTAACTTCATTCTGAAGGATTTCTTCTTTGTTTCTCTCGTATCTGAGTTCATCCTTAGGATTACCGAAAGTCTCCTTAAGTTTATCAGCTGCCTTAAGGCCTGAAACACGTACAAGGTAAGATGTCTCAAATACATCAACACTTCCAAGCTGTCTCTTCTCAGGTCTCCAGAGAATAGGAATATTTCTGCCCATATTCTTAGCAGCCTCTATAACATCTGAAACTACGGCGCTGGCTGTAGGAAGTGATCCCGCACCCTTTCCGTAGAACATAACGTCTCCAAGCATGTCGCCGTCAAGAAGGATAGCGTTGAATACATCACATACACCGTAGAGAGGATTATCCTGCTTTACGATAAAAGGTGCAACCATTGCATATACCACGCCGTTCTGTCTCTTCGCAAGTCCGAGAAGCTTGATAGATGCATCGAGCTGGTTTGCATACCAGAAATCGATTCCGGTAATCTTTGTGATACCTTCTGTATATATGTCTTCATAATCAACCTGTCTCTCATAAGCAAGAGATGCAAGGATAGCTATCTTACGGCATGCATCATATCCTTCGATATCTGCTTCAGGGTTCTTCTCAGCGTAGCCCTTCTTCTGAGCCTCCTTAAGAACATCCTCGAAAGCAAGACCTTCTTCTGCCATCTTAGTAAGGATATAGTTTGTTGTACCATTAAGGATACCTGAAATGCTCTTAACATGATCTGCTGTAATGCAATTGATAAGAGGACGGATAACCGGTATTCCGCCACCTACTGAAGCCTCAAAGAAGAAGTTGCAGTTATTCTCTCTTGCAAGCTGAAGAAGTTCGAAGCCCCACTTGGCAACAACCTCTTTGTTAGATGTACATACACTCTTTCCAGCCTTAAGAGCTTTTACCTCGAAAGTATGAGCAGGCTCAACACCACCCATAGTCTCAACGATAATATCAACTTCGTCATCGTTCAGTATTACATCAAAGTCATGAACCAGAACATCCTCTGCAGGATCCCCAGGAAATTCTCTCAGGTCAAGAACATACTTGACTCTGACATCATCACCTGCACGTCTGGAAACGTGACTGTTGTTATCATTTATTACCTTATATACACCGGAGCCTACAACTCCATAACCAAGTATTGCGACATTTATCATAGCTTTTTCCTCTCTTACTACTGTTGGCTTATTTGATGTCAATCCTCTGTCGGCTTAACATTGATCCATTTTAAATATGCATTTATAAACGGATCAATATCTCCGTCCAGAACTCTTCCTGCATCACCCATCTCACAGCCGGTTCTTAAATCCTTAACCATGGTGTATGGCTGAAGAACGTAGGAACGGATCTGACTTCCGAAGCCGTTTTCACTGACTTCCCCTCGGATGTCGGAAAGCTGTGCCTGCTGTTCTGCCTGCTTCATCAGATACAGCTTGGACTTCAGCATCTGCATAGCCTTGTCCTTGTTCTGATGCTGCGATCTCTCATTCTGGCACTGAACAACGATTCCCGTAGGAATGTGTGTTATACGGATGGCGGAAGACGTCTTGTTGATGTGCTGTCCACCGGCTCCGCTGGCACGATAGGTGTCTATTCGAAGATCATCATCGTTGATCTCTATCTCAATATTCTTATCTATATCCGGCATAACATCGCAGGATACAAAGGATGTCTGCCTCTTGCCTGCAGCGTTGAACGGACTGATTCGTACAAGTCTGTGAACTCCCGCCTCTGACTTCAGATATCCGTATGCATGGTATCCGTTAACCTGGAAGGTTACGGTCTTGATGCCGGCTTCATCTCCGTCAAGGAAGTCCAGCTCTTCTACAGAGAATCCATGTTTGTCTGCCCACCTGGTATACATTCTGTAGAGCATGCTTGCCCAGTCACAGGATTCGGTTCCTCCGGCACCTGCATGAAGCGAAACAACGGCATTGCATTCATCAAACTCTCCGGACAGAAGAGTCTCAACACGGAAGGCTTCAAACTTCTTCTTAAAAGCTTCAAGCATCTCACCGGCTTCAGTTACCAGCTCTTCGTCTCCCGGCTCATCCTCTGCCATCTCTATCATGGCTCCGATGTCGTCATACTCAGAACTGATGGTCTTAAACTCTTCTATGTTATCCTTCAGGTTCTTCAGTTCCTTCATGACCTTGCCGCTGCCTTCTATGTCATCCCAGAAGCCCGGTTCCTCCATGGACTTTTCAAGAGCGGCGATCCTCGCCTTCTTCCCTTCAATGTCCAGGGACTGCCCGACCTCCTCGAGAGGTGTGGCAAACTTGCTGTATTCAAATTTATATTCGTCTAATTCAAGCATATTTTATCTCTTTCAAACTTGATGTCATTCCGTGCTTCTTTGAAGCACGTCCTGAATTCCTCGCCTCCGGCGAGTAATCGCGCTGCTTCGCAGCCGCACACCCTGTCGCTTCACTCCAGGGCCACGGGGCCCTCTTTCGCTTCGCTCAAGCAATCCCGTGGTCTTACTTAAATTTTCCACAACACTCTTTATATTTCTTTCCTGAGCCACATGGACATGGATCGTTAGGATATACCTTCTTAGCCTTTATAACAGCCTTCTTCTTAGCTGTGTCATCCTTGTTTGTTCCTGTAGCCTTAGCAACCTGCTCACGTTCTACTTCTGTGTTAGGAACGTATCTTGTATGGAATACAAGCTGAGTAGTTGTTTCCTTAATAGAGTCAAGCATGTCGTTGAACATATCAAATGCAGCAAGCTTATACTCAACGATAGGATCCTTACCACCCATTGACTGAAGGCCGATACCCTGTCTGAGCTGCTCCATATCATCGATATGCTCCATCCACTTAACATCTACACCTCTGAGGACGCTTCTACGTTCAACCTCGCGGCGCATTTCCTCTTCAGGGAACTCAGAAAGCTGCTTCTCTAAGATTTCGTCAGCCTCATCCTTAAGTCTCTGTCTGAGGTGCTCTACGTCAGCGTTGTTCTTCTCTTCCTCAGTAAGCTCTATCTTCTTAGGATATGTAATGATTCTGCAGAGCATATCGCTGAGCTCCTGCATATCCCACTCTTCTACGTTTACATCCGGAGATACTGACATATCCACATATCTGTCTATAGTATCATGTGTCATATCAAGTATAGTCTCATGCATGTCATCGTTATCAAGAACACGGCGGCGCTCTGCGTAGATAACTTCACGCTGCTCGTTGTTAACCTGATCGTACTCAAGAAGGCTCTTTCTGATAGCGAAGTTGTTGCCCTCTATCTTCTGCTGAGCTCTCTCAACAGCCTTTGTAAGTGCTGTATGCTGGATCTCCTGTCCTTCAGGAACCTTGAGAGCATCAAATACTCCCATCATTCTGTCAGAACCGAAGAGTCTCATCAGATCATCCTCAAGGGAAATGTAGAACTTAGACTCACCCGGATCTCCCTGACGTCCTGAACGTCCACGGAGCTGGTTATCTATACGTCTTGATTCATGACGCTCTGTACCGATGATCTTAAGACCGCCGAGTTCGGCAACGCCTTCACCAAGCTTAATATCGGTACCACGACCTGCCATGTTAGTTGCGATTGTAACTGCGTGTGGCTGTCCGGCCTGAGCAACAATCTGAGCCTCCATCTCATGGAACTTGGCATTCAGAACCTGATGCTTGCCCTTAAGTCCACGCTTGTTAAGCATAGCACTGATTTCTTCTGAAGAATCGATATTAACTGTACCTACGAGAACAGGCTGACCCTTCTCATAGCTTGCAATTATCTCGTCACAGATAGCATTCAGCTTTTCTTTCTTTGTCTTATATATAGCATCGTTATGATCTATTCTCGCAACAGGAAGGTTTGTAGGAACAACTACAACGTCCATTCCGTAGATTTCACGGAACTCGTTCTCCTCTGTGAGAGCTGTACCGGTCATACCGCATTTCTTATCATATTTATTGAAGAAGTTCTGGAATGTGATTGTCGCAAGAGTTCTGCTCTCACGCTTTACATCAACATGCTCCTTAGCCTCGATACACTGATGAAGACCATCGCTGAAACGTCTACCCGGCATAACACGTCCTGTAAACTCATCAACGATAAGGATCTCTCCATCCTTAACGATATAGTCCTGATCCTTGTGCATAAGTGCATGAGCCTTAACGGCCTGAAGCATGGTATGCTGATACTCGAGATGTGAGCTGTCTGAGAAGTTTTCGAAACCGAAGAACTGCTCGATCTGATGAATACCCTGCTCAGTGAAGACAACGTACTTGTCCTTCTCATTAACAAGGTAATCTCCATCTTCCTTTGGAGCCTCACCCATCAGGATATCTCTCTTGCTTATCTCTGTAGATGCTGTACCTCTTGTCATCTGACGTGCAAGGTAATCACATCTCTTATAAATATCTGTAGACTTTCCGCTCTGTCCGGAAATGATGAGCGGTGTACGAGCCTCATCGATAAGGATTGAGTCGATCTCATCGATAATACAGAAATGAAGACCTCTCTGAACAAGATTCTTCTTATATACAACCATGTTATCACGGAGGTAATCGAAACCAAGCTCGTTATTAGTAATATATGTAATGTCGCAGTTATATGCTTCTCTTCTTTCATCCGGTGTACTGGAGTTAAGGATACATCCGACTGTGAGACCAAGGGCTCTGTGAACCTGTCCCATTTCTGTCGCATCACGGTTTGCCAGGTAGTCGTTAACTGTAACTACGTGACATCCCTTTCCTTCAAGGGCATTCAGATATGCAGGCATAGTTGATACAAGGGTCTTACCTTCACCAGTCTTCATCTCGGCAAGTCTTCCCTGATGAAGAATGATACCACCAGTTACCTGTACGCGGAATGGCTTCATACCGAGAACTCTGTAATCGGCTTCTCTTACTACAGCGAAAGCATCAACCAGAATATCATCCAGTGTCTCGCCATTAGCAAGTCTCTCCTTAAATTTTGCAGTCATTCCAAAGAGCTCATCATCAGACAGAGCCTGCATCTTCTCATCAAGATCCATAATGGCATCAACCATAGGCTTGATCTTCTTCAGCTCTCTGTCGCTGTGAGTTCCGAATATCTTATCTAATAATTGCATCCTGTTCCTCCAAAAAATCTATCAATAATATATCGGATAAAATGTGCACCTAATAAACCATTCAACTACTATATCATTACTTTCGCCCTGTATCAAGTGTTTTGTGAAAAGCAATAATGAAGTCTTTACAAATAAAGGTCCCCGGAAACCCTCCAATTCTGAAAGGCCCCCGGGGACGCTGGAATTATTCAATTATATATGTCGGCCTGTCCTTAGATGTCATCCCG
>ONEC01000057.1 GCA_900316715.1 uncultured Eubacteriales bacterium | reverse complement strand
CAATTGAACAGGACGGGATATTTATATTCAGTATTTCATTCCTTGAATGTTTAACGTCTATATACTCTTCAAGAAGTGCATGAAGATTTGCATTTGTCACCGCGTGATCCCCAAGTCCTTCAGAGATTGCTATTGCTGAATACCCCTGAAATGCAGCTTCAAATGCGCCGCCCGCCGTAGCCGAGTACTGAATATCCGTAGCTGTATTAAAACCGTTATTAATACCGGATATGACTACATCCGGCTTATAAGGCATAACCGACAGACTTCCAACCCTTACACAGTCTCCGGGAGTTCCGCTGCAGGAATATGCCTTCACTCCTTCCAGACCAAAATCATAAGGATATATGTCTATTGAATCATGAAGAGTTATGCTATGCGAACAGGCACTCATCTGTTTTTCCGGTGCTACTATCCACACTTCTCCGAAATGTACAGCTTCCTCTGCAAGACGTCTTAAGCCGTCTGCTTTGATACCATCATCGTTAATAAGTAAAATTTTTCTCAAATAATCATCCTCTGGTTTCTAAAATCTTAAAATATCATCCTTTGCGATCTTTATCTCTTTCATCTCGTAGTTTTTATCTTCGTCGATCATTTCCAGGATGATCTTGGCAAAACGGGGATCAAACTGAGTTCCCATTCCCTCAACAAACTCACTTCTCACCTTTTCCTGCGGAAGCACATCTCTGTAGCTTCTGTAACTGGTCATGGCATCATAGGCATCCGCAACAGCTATGATCCTTGCTGCTTCCGGAATCTGTTCCCCTGCCAGTCCATCAGGATATCCCGTTCCATCATATTTTTCATGATGCCAGCGGGCACCGGTTGCCAGACTTGGCATCTCCTTGATGTTTTTAAGAATCTGAGATCCTATAACAGGATGTTTCTTTATAAGCTCGAACTCTTCATCCGTAAGCTTTGCCGGCTTATTGATAACCGTATCCGGAACACCGATCTTTCCAACATCATGAAGAAGTCCCATCATGTATATATCTGACTGTTCTTTAGTATTATATCCGTATCTCTTTGCTATCTCTCTTGAATACTGAGCAACCCTGTCTGAATGACCGTTGGTATATGTGTCCTTTGCATCGATAGCATCTGCCAGAGACTTAACGACATCTATAAAGAGTTCTTCGTTCTCTTTAGTCTTTTTAGCAACTTCCTGAGCCAGATTTCTCTGAAGCTTAATCATGCTTATGACCTGAGTTACACGCATGACAAGCACTTCAGGTATAAAAGGCTTTCTGATAAAATCTGTTGCGCCGAGGGCCAGTCCCTTCTTCTCTGCCTCAACCTCGTCGTTGGCTGTAAGGAAGATAACCGGAATCTCTGCTATATCTTCTTCCATAGCCATAAGCTCGGCCATGGTCTCAAAGCCGTCCATATCAGGCATCTTAACATCAAGAAGAATAAGGTTCGGCCTGTTCTCCTTGAGGAAGTCCAGAAGCGCTCTTCCTGATTTGAGAGCCGTTACCCGCATATTATTCTTGCTAAGTATGTGTCCCGCAAGTTTAAGATTGGCTATATCATCATCTACAACTGCAACCCATGGCTGTTCATCAGTGGCATGCCTAAGGTCATCTGATTCCATGAACTCAACTTCGTAAGATACAGAAAGCTTCTCACCCTTGTCTCTGTTCCATGTCCTGATGATATTTCCAACAACCTGTGCTATAGCATCTTCCTTGATATCAGTAAGGAAGATAAATATCTGATTCTTTCTGCACTGCATGACAAGGTCACTCTTACGAAGTACGCCGCTGGCATGAGCACAGAACTTATCACAGTTCTCCGCAAATTCACTGTCCTGCTGATCTCCCACCGGCTGCAGTGTGAAAAGGAGTTTACATGCATTTCTGTGATATCTCATAATGTAACGCATTACGAATCTATATACATGTATGAAGGAATCCTGAGACAGCTGAAGTGCTGTGTTGGATATATTTCTCTCTGAGAGGATCATGCTGAGAGTTTTGAGATTCAGCAGCTGTGTATCCTCTACTTCTTCAAATTCTTCATAACTGTAAATAGCATACCCATGCTTGCCGTTCTTCTTTACCTTGTAAAGTGCTTTATCTGCGGCATTAAATATATCAGTGAATTCTGAGCCTGCACCTGATACATACATGGCACCGATGGATGCTCCGAGAGGAATATCCATCTCTTCTCCGATCAGAGCCTTAGCCTTCTTCAGAAACTCCTCATTGATATCAACAGTCATCTTCCTGATATCATTCTCTGAATTGAGCTTCTCTGAAAACAGTACAAACTCATCACCGCCTATACGTCCGATAATGGCATCCTTATCAGCAGCTGCCTTTATAGTATCCGCAAATGCTATAAGTATCTTATCTCCCATGTCATGGCCATGGATATCATTTACCAGCTTAAAGCTGTCCAGATCTATCATAAGGAAGTATCCGGCAGTTCTTCTGCAGATATATGAGAGCTTCTCATGTATAGCAGCCTTATTGAAAAGACCGGTAAGCTTATCGCGGCTCGCCTCTTCCTGGTAATGCTGGATCTTCTCCTGCTTTTCAAGAATGTTATCTATTCTTCTTACCAGTACTTCAGGATCAAATGGCTTTCTGATGTAATCAGAAACACCCATTTCAAAACCACGGCTTTCTGTGCTTAAGTCTTCATCTGCCGTAAGAAAGATAACAGGAATCTCTTCAATGAAGTTTTCCTGTTCAAGAAGGCGCAGCTTCTCAAGAGTTTCGAAGCCGTCCATTTCAGGCATTTTGATATCAAGCAATATGATATCAGGGATATTATCCCCATTTATATAATCCAGCAGAGCCTGTCCTGATCTGAGAGCTGTAACTCTCTTATTGTGCTTGCTCAGGATATGTCCTGCCATTTTAAGGTTAGTCGAATCATCATCTACTACTACGATCCAATCAGCCATATTTCAAATCTCCCATATCTTCCCATTTTGCCCATTTTTCATTGCCCGATGTCAAAATGCTTTTTCTGCAAGCAGAAACATTCTGACCTTTGACACTCATGTCATATTATACATTAAAAACAAAAAAAGTCCCACAAGAAATCTATATCCGTATATAGAATTCCGTAGAACTTTTTCTACATATTGCATTAAACAATATTTTTTATCCCCTCACATATTTTTCTTGCTACGTAAGGGTTATTCATCGTATAGAGATGTATACCATCAATATCATTTACCAGGAGGTCTATAATCTGACTGAGTGCATAGGACATTCCCGCATCAAACAGGGCATCCGCATTGTTCTCATATCTGTCTATTATCTTCTGAAATCTTTCAGGAAATGCAGCGTGGCACATGCTGACCATTCTTCTTATCTGAGCCGCTTTGATAACAGGCATGATTCCCGGAATGACCGGTACATTTATATCTGCTATTCTGCAGCTCTCATAAAATCTGTAGAAGGTTTCGTTGCTGAAGAAAAGCTGGGACAGTAGAACCTCTGCACCTGCATCCACCTTTGACTTAAGACATTTAAGCTCGCTGACCTTATTCTCCGATTCAGGATGGCACTCAGGATAGCAGGCTCCCAGAAGACAGAAATCATATTTACTCTTTAAATATGCTATAAGATCCGTTGAATGTTTAAATGTATTCTTTTCAACCGCCTTCGGAGTTCTGTCACCTCGGAGAGCCAGTATATTTTCAATACCTTCTTCCTTCATGACTCTGGCAAATTCATCTATCTCTTCTTTATCATAGTGAAGACCTGTAAGATGAACCACCGGCTCTACCTTATACTCATCCTTGATCTTTCTGGCCAGCTCTATAGTCCTGTTGGAATTAGAACTTCCTCCGGCACCGAAGGTTACGCTTATGAAGTCCGGCTTCAGTTCGCATAAAACTGCCAGTGTGTCATCTATATTCCTGAGCTCATCGTCCTTTTTAGGCGGAAAGATTTCAAAGGAAAGACTTCTTTTTTTATTTTTATATATTTCTGATATTTTCATCTCATATTCCTATTTCATTTACTGCGCTTCGCTTCTGAGAGCTTCAGCAGCCTTAACAAGATTTATAAGGCTGGCCTTGGTCTCCTTGTCTCCTCTTGTCTTGAGACCACAGTCCGGATTAACCCAGAGCTTCTTATCTTCTACTCTGTCACGCATCTTGCAGAGTGCATCGATGATCTCTTCAACTGATGGAACACGTGGGCTGTGGATATCGTATACACCAGGACCTACTTCAGTCTTGAAGTTGTTCTCCTTAAGAGAATCAAGGATCTGAAGGTCTGAACGTGATGCCTCAAATGTTATAACGTCTGCATCCATTGCATCGATTGCAGGGATGATATCTGTGAACTCACTGTAGCACATATGTGTGTGGATCTGAGTCTCTGGACGTACACCACTTGCAACAAGTCTGAAAGCAGGAATTGCCCAGTCAAGATACTCTGAATACCAGTCTGAACGTCTGAGTGGAAGCTTCTCTCTGAGAGCTGCCTCATCTATCTGAATAATATCGATTCCGTTAGCTTCAAGATCAAGAACCTCATCACGGATAGCCAGAGCTATCTGAAGTGTGCTTTCCTTGATGGAGATATCCTCTCTTGGGAATGACCAGTTAAGGATTGTAACAGGGCCTGTAAGCATACCCTTTACCGGCTTATCTGTGCAGCTCTTAGCGAACTTTGACCACTTTACTGTTATAGACTCCTTACGTGATACATCGCCCCAGATGATCGGCGGCTTAACACATCTTGTACCGTAAGACTGAACCCAGGCCTTCTCTGTGAAGATATATCCTGCAAGATGCTCACCGAAGTACTCAACCATGTCGTTTCTCTCGAACTCTCCATGAACGATTACATCAAGTCCGATCTCTTCCTGAAGTGCTATGCACTCTGCGATCTTCTTCTTATTGAACTCATCATACTGCTCTTCAGAGATAAGTCCCTTTCTGAATTCCTGTCTGTTGCGTCTTACATCTGCTGTCTGAGGGAATGAACCGATAGTAGTTGTTGGGAAGATTGGAAGTCCCAGTCTCTCCTTCTGAATCTTCTCTCTTTCATTAAACTCAGGAAGTCTTGTGTAATCTGAATCCTTGATGCCTGCGACTCTTTCCTGAACTGCCTTATCCTCGCTGTTTACACGGCCATGGAAAAGCTTCTGATTATTCTGAAATGCAGCCTCAGCCGCTACATTTCCATTATCAGCTATTGCTGAAAGAACTGAGAGTTCCTTTAACTCAACCAGCTTCTCCTCTGCAAATGCAAGGTGCTGTGTGTAATCCTCTGTAAGCTTTGTCTCACTCTCAAGAGTGTATGGAACATGAAGAAGTGAGCATGAAGTGTTAAGCACTACATTTTCACCGAACTTAGCCTTAAGAGCCTTAAGCTTATCAAGAGTCTTGGCATAGTTATTCTTCCAGATGTTCTTACCATTTACGAGACCTGCGAAAAGAAGCTTTCCTTCAGGGAAACTGTTCTTCTCAACAAGCTCTTCTGTAAGTCTGCCTTCAACAAAATCAAGTCCGATACCGTCAAATGGAAGGGCTGTAATATCGTTATATGCATCTCTTACATCACCGAAGTATGTCTGAAGAAGGATCTTTACACTGCCCTTCTTTGCAAGGATCTTGTTATAGATTTCTTTAAAGAGTGCGATATCCTCTGCTGAAAGGTCACGTACCAGATATGCCTCGTCAACTTCTACCCACTCAGCACCCTTATTGGCAAGCTCAGCGATCACAACTGTATATGCTTCTGTAAGAGCGTCCTTGAAATCATTTATAGTCTTCTTACCTGTATACTTTGCAAGCTTCAGAAATGTGAAAGGTCCGATAAGACTTACCTTTGTCTCAACGCCCTGAGCTTTTGCTTCTTCATATTCGTCATATGGCTTTGTTCCAACAAGCTTAACCTCTGTATTGTCATCGATTTCAGGAACAAGATAGTGATAGTTTGTATTGAACCACTTCTTCATAGCAAGAGCCTTAACGTTACCCTTATCGCCCTGATAACCTCTTGCCATAGCAAAATATGTCTCAAGCTCTGTAAGTCCAAGATCTGTATATCTCTTTGGAATGATATTAAACAGTACTGCTGTATCAAGCACATTGTCGTAGAATGAAAAGTCATTTGAAGATATGAACTTTACTCCTGCTTCCTGCTGTTTCTTCCAGCCATAAGCTCTGATCTCAGCAGCTGTGTCTCTAAGCTCCTGCTCTCTTATCTCACCCTTAAAAAACTTCTCTGATGCAAACTTAAGCTCTCTGTTCTTTCCTATTCTCGGAAAGCCAATAACTGATGTATTCATGTTTATTCCTCCGTTTTGAGTATTTCGTTTTAATTTAAAACGAGTATATACCTACCGATTAGATAGGTAAAATATATAAAATTATACGTTTATCATAGATTTTTTCTATATATCATGTTATAATGTATTATAAATCTATTTTATAACAGATAATAAATCTGATTTATCACGGATTCAAAACCTCTGATAAAGCGTTTTAATCTGAAGTAAATAAAGGAGTTACTATGACACTTAAGCAGTTACATTATGCGGTTACCGTATCGGAAACGGGAAATATCACAGAGGCGGCGCGTAAGCTCTATATAGCTCAGCCAAGTCTTACTTCTGCCATTCAGGAATTGGAGAAGGAATATGGGATCACCATATTTTTAAGAAAGAAAACAGGAATTGAAATAACAAAGGAAGGGGATGAATTCCTGGGATATGCAAGACAGGTCTTGGAACAGGCCAATCTTATTGAAGAAAGATATAACGGTATCAAAACCGGAAAGATCAGATTCTGTGTATCTTCCCAGCACTACTCCTTTGCAGTTGAAGCCTTTGTAAAGCTTCTCAAGGAATATGGTGGAGATAAATACGAATTCCATATGAGAGAGACCGAAACCTATGACATCATAAATGACGTGGCGACTCTCAGAAGTGAAGTGGGACTGCTGTACTTAAATAAATTCAACGAAACGGTCATCCTTAAAACTCTTAAGGACAACAATCTTTCTTTCACACCACTGTTTAAGGCAAAACCTCATGTATTCGTAGGAAAGGACTCTCCTCTCGCCTCAAAGAAAAGTATATCACTGAAGGATCTGAAGCCTTACCCACGTCTCTCCTATGAGCAGGGAAGTCACAACTCCTTCTACTTCTCAGAAGAAATCCTAAGTACTCTTGACTGCGACAAGGAGCTTATCGTCCGTGACCGTGCCACCCTCTTTAACCTGCTTGTGGGTATGGACGGATACACCATCTGCAGCGGTGTGATCAATGAGACTCTGAACGGACCGAATATAGTGGCGCGCCCGCTGAAGGTGGATGACTATATGGAAATCGGGTACATCGTGCCGAACGCCATAACGCCATCGAAGCTGACGGCCGCATACATAGAGATACTGAAGTCGATGGTTTAAATACGAACGCCCCTGATGACATAATAGCCCGAGACATTCGGATGTCGCGCTTCACCCGCGTGAAAAGCCGCTCTGAAGCACGCACCGACCTGCCTCGGGCATTTACACGACACAGCCCCTGAGGGCATGTGCGCATACCAGAGCCCTATTATGGGCGGGTGGGATGCGACATCATGACTCAGGGGCGTTCGTATATATTGTATGCATATATGTGTATTTAAAAGCTATCCGCAGCGTACTGAAGCACGTAGTCCTCGCCTCGATCGAAGATCGCTGTGATGGCATCCTGCGTCATCGGTATCTTCTCATCGAACGGCGTTCTTCCCACATGATCAGTATAAGTATCTATCGCGATTTCTCCGTTCGGGAGAAGATTCGGCACTGCTGAAAAGTTAATCTCTCCTGCCTCCATTCCGATTCCGGTTACAGCCTGACAGGAGCTGTTGCTGCTAGTAAATCCCATGACTGTTACATTTGGGAAGTCTCCCATCATATAGGTCATATCGTCACCGGCGCTTACTGTCTCTGCATTTACAAGAAGGATAATCTGTCCATCATGCCAGAGATCTTCTCCTACATAACCGGATGGAACTCCCATCTTATAACGGCCATCTTCTCCTCTTTCAAAGGAAGCTGTTTCCTCGTTGATAACCGCACTGTAGTATGTCAGGTGTTCTCCCAGAGGTGCAAAGAGGCATGCTATTCCTTCAACAAAATACGGGCTTCCGCCTCCGTTTCTTCTAATATCAAAGATAAGATTCTTCACTCCCGATTCCTTCAGTGCCAGAACCTTTTCTCTAAGTTCCTGAGTCATCTCTGTATAATCAGTGCCTTCATAGGTATCCAGATCATATATCATCTCACTGATTCTGATCATATATGTATCTTCATTTACTTCCTGCCAATTAAGATTTGTTATGTTAACTCCATCATCTATCTTACCCATGGTATCAAACATTCTTGGAGCGTATGCGCCAAGGCTCTGAGCTGTGATAGTTTTTTCATTTCCATCAGTATCTATAAATGTTATGTCAACTATTGAATCTGGATTCATCTCTCCATACTTCATATCCTTTCCCATACCTGCAACATAGATAGGCTGAAAGAACTCTTCATTCTCTCTTACAGGATATTGCTCCATATAGTAGCTTATATCATCGAAGTATTCCTCTATAGGCTTACCATTCCACTTTGTGATGATAGTTCCATTTTTGATTCCTGCGTTCTTAAGTGTCAGTCTGTCAGCCTCAGCTGTATCAGGCTTATAATCATCCTTTATTAAAAATAACCCCAGATTATCGTGATCGGTACTGTTTATGGTATAAGAATTATCATAGCCTTCAACATTAATTGCAGCGAACTCTCCCGAAGAAAGTCTTATAAGTGAAAGTCCGTAATCATTTCCATAAGCCTCGCAGAATGCGGTTCTCATCTCACTCTCAGATTTCGTCTTATATCCTACATGGCCATCATAAAATTCCCCAGTAAACTGCTGCCATACCTTATAATTCTCCACACCGTCCTGAGTCTTATCTACTTCTCTAAAGAGAGGCTCATACTTCGCATAAAGAGCGTCAAAGTCGATGCCCTTTTCCTCCGTAAGTACATAGTGCTCTTTCATGACTGTAAAAGCTTCTTCAAAGTCCTTTAAATACGGCATCCTTTTATAGCCCGAAGCATGAACTATCACTCCAAGATTCACGGCAATCACCACTGCCAGCAGGCCTGCTATGATCTGCTTCTGCTTAACCTTTTTCAGTTCCATGAACAGACATCCAAGTATAAGAACCGCTGCGGCATACACGCCTGCATGATACTTATTGAATCCCACAAACACAAGCATGGCAACTGCCACAAATGCCGGTGCCGCATAGAGAATCCGCAGCTTATTCGATGGCCTGTTATATGAAACCTTCGCCATTACAAACAGCAGGATCATTAGTCCAAGTTCAATTATTGTAAAAGAAATATCCATAGCTTTTCCTTTCCACCTATCTACTAATTCAACTCATCACGTCTGAAAAGAGCGTATCCCATAAAGAGATATATGCCTGTCATTATGAGTGATACAACTATCGTGCCGATTATCATTTCTGAAGAAACACTGCTGTTATATGAAAAATATTTCACGATTCCCTTCTCCGGGTCCAGATTATAAATACTCCAGCCATCATAGTTTGTAAGAAGCACAAAATTAAATAGACTTACAAAAAATGATTTTGAATGTTCCACCATACCGATAATTAACACAGATAATGTCGCTATCAGAAATGCTGCCGCCATGATCACATACGGATTCTTGACGAGGTATGTAAGCAGTGCAAAGAAGGCTGCCAGTCTGAGATAAGGGAATATGAATAAAAGATGCCTTATCAGGATATCGCTGAGTACAAGCTCACTTCCCCATCCATCGATCAGAATTCCTGTTATTATCGGAACAAAGCTCAGAATCTCTGCCATAATAGTTCCTGCTATTATTCCCATCAGACTTCTGGCAAAAAATATGCTTATTCTCGAATGTCCCGACATGACCTCATAATTTGCCACCTTATCCTTATAATCTTCCCCACAGATAAGTGCTACTACAAAGCCGAGAACAAATAACTGTATCTCATAAGTTATGTTGGGGTTGCCGGCAAGCATGCCGCTTGTATGTCCCTCCTGCACACTGTCTCCTACATTGAGAACTGTAGTCAGTACGATAAACAGTATAAAAATGATATATATTCTGATCATGAGCTTACTGCGAAGTATCTCATACCATATTGATTTCATTATATTCTTCATACTAATCTCTATCCTTTTTCTTGAAATTAATATATGTAATAGTCATATATATCGCTGTAAATATCAGTGATACAACTATTGTCTTCCAGATCATTTCAGAAGAAACAGCTGTGTCATATACCGACACTGTTTTTCCATTTATAACTTCATACTTTGCATTTTCAGAAACAAGAAGATTTGTTCCGTTAGTCATTGCTGTAGGATAAACAATGTCTACCCCGAGAACATCCGATAATATTGAAGTTGTCATAGCTACAACCATTAAAACCGCATAGCTGAGTGCTATTCCCTTTCCTGCACTTCTGACTACGGAAGCAAGCATCATATTAAGTGCACATATTCTGATTATAGGGAAGAAGCATAGAGCACTTCTTATGAGAACATTTTTCATGTCTGTTTCAAGGCCCCAGCCGTAGATAAAATATAAATATCCCAGAGGCAGTACAAGAAATATAAAGTTAAGTATTCCGCCCCATAAGAAGCCCGATATCATCCTTCCTGCAAAGACACGGCCTCTGCTGTGACCGGCCATGAATTCATAGTTAATGGTCTTATCCCCCGCATCTCCGGCAGTCACCTTACATGCAAGTATCATTATTCCAAACATCAGAAATATATAGTATGTTGCCATTTGCTGCGAAGCAAAAAACACGCTTGAAGACACGCCGCCATATGATTCTCCGCCAAGCATACCATTCAGAACCATAACAAATCCGGGCAGAACCAGCATGGAGATTATTGTCACCCAGTTCACGGTATCTCGCCGTGCGCTGTAGTTAAGAGATTTTATAATGTTAAACATACCTATGCCTCCTGTACCATACGCATGTAGTAATCTTCGAGGTTGACTTCATTTCTGGATAACTCAACCGGTATGATTCCGTTCTCGTAAAGTGTCTTTGAGATATTATGAATATCATCCAGGCCATCATATATTCTGAGACTTCCATCCTCCAGTGCTTCCACTTTTTCGATACCACAGTTATTCATAAGTATCGCACTGGCCTTCTCGTTATTATCTGTATCTATGTGGTAGTATTCACTGCAGGCTTCCTTCAGCTCATCCGCTGTGAAAGCACCTTTGATCTGCCCATGATTTATGAATATGTAATCCGAACAGAGAAGTGAAAGCTCGCTCAGGATATGGGAAGATATAACCATTGTGATGTTCTCTTCCTTATTCAGCTTTCTGAAGAGCTCTCTTATCTCCACGATTCCCTCAGGATCAAGACCGTTGATCGGTTCATCCAGTACCATGAACTCAGGCTTACCCAAGAGTGCGTTGGCAAGTCCGAGACGCTGTCTCATACCGAGGGAGAAATTCTTCACTATCTTCTTTCCTGTATCCTGAAGATTAACTATCTCCAGAACCTCATCGATACGTTTCTTATCAGGAATCCCCTTCTGCAGTCTCTGCTTCTCCAGATTTTCCCGGGCTGACATCTTTTCCTTCTCATATGGAGTCTCAATCATAAAGCTCATTCTTGTTCTCGCATGATTAAGCCCCTTCTCATCAGTGGCGCCATACATGGATAGCTCTCCTCCTGTCGGAAATGCAAGTCCGCCCATAATCTTCATAATAGTTGTCTTACCTGCTCCGTTAGGACCTATCAGACCTACTATGCTTCCCTTTTTAATATTAAATGATACGTTATCGAGCGCCATCTGCTTCCCGTACTGCTTACTGAGATTTCTTACTTCTACAATATTCTCTGACATTTCTATTCTCCTTCTTGTCTCAGATATGACATTTCGCTTTTCACTGATACCACTATAAATCGAAATATTAAAGAATTTCTTAAATGTCGTATAAATAAAAAAATTATTAAAAAGGGGTCTTCTCAAAAACGGTCAATGGAATATAATCAAATTAACCGAAGCGGTCAATGACCACTTTGGTCAGTGATCACTTTTACAATATAAACCGCGTTTTTTGATTAAAAAGGATGATTATCTATGAAGAACAATGCTATTGATATCCGTAAGCTTACCAAAAGCTATGGTAAAAGCAGAGGAATTAATGAACTTGAACTGACAGTAAGTGAAGGAGATTTCTTCGGATTCATAGGACCTAACGGTGCCGGTAAATCTACAACCATAAGAACTCTCCTGGGTCTTATAAGTCCGACATCCGGAAAGGCTTCAGTTCTTGGATACGATATAGTTACTGAAAAAGAAAAGATTCTCAGAGAAGTCGGTTATCTTCCATCAGAGATAAACTTCTACAACGGAATGAAGGTTAAGGATGTTATACGCTACTCCGCAGATCTTCGCCGTACTGACTGTAAGAAAAAGGCCAAGGACCTGAGCGAGCGTCTCGGTCTTGATCTGAACAAGAAGGTCGAAGAGCTTTCACTCGGCAACAGAAAGAAGGTCGGAATCGTATGTGCCATACAGCACAGTCCAAAGCTTCTTATACTTGATGAGCCGACCTCCGGACTTGATCCTCTTATGCAGAGAGAATTCTTCAACATACTGAAGGAAGAGAACGAAGAAGGTTCAACCATCTTCTTCTCCTCTCACATTCTTTCAGAGGTTCAGAACTACTGCAGAAGCGCAGCCTTCATAAAGGATGGACGGATCATAATGTCTGATAAGGTTGAAAATCTGGAGCAGACAGGCACAAAGAAGATTACTGTATCAGGTATATCCGATATCAGCAGACTTACAGCTCTTGCCGGTATCACTCCGGCTGATTCAGATGCGGGTCTTGAAGATGCGCAGAGCTTCTTCTATAAGGGAGATCTTAATCTTCTTCTCAGCACACTCTCTGCTGAATCTGTTAAGGATATAACCATAACAGAACCTAGCCTTGAAGAGATATTTATGAATTACTACGAATAGTTTACATAATATACATTTGTGTTTGTATATAGAAAGGAATATATATGACAATCTTTAAACAGGAAGTTAAATCCCAGAAGCTTTCAATAAGCATCTGGAGCTTATCTATCGGACTTCTCATCGCCATGTGCGTTTTGATGTATCCTGATATGAAATCCCAGATGGACAGCGTTAATGACATGTTCTCATCCATGGGCAGCTTTACCCAGGCCTTTGGAATGGATCAGCTGAACTTTGGAACCCTGCTTGGCTTCTATGCTGTTGAAGGCGGCAACATCCTCGGTATCGGCGGAGCCTTCTTCGCAGCCATCACAGCTATCGTTGCTTTAATGAAAGAAGAAAAAGAAAGAACGGCTGAGTTTCTTATGACCCATCCTGTATCAAGAGTCCGGGTCATAACAGAAAAGCTTATAAGCGTATTTGCAATAATACTCGTACTTAACATTATTGTATTTGGATGCTCAGCCTGTTCCGTACTGGTCATCAAAGAAGAGGTAGACTGGACTCCGATACTGCTGCTCCATTTAGCTTATATGCTCATGCAGTTCGAGATTGCCGGAATATGCTTCGGCATATCTGCATTTCTCAGGAAAAGCGGCCTTGGAATCGGTATCGGAATTGCCTGCCTTATGTATTTTCTGAATATCATAGCCAACATTTCTGAGGATGCCAGATTCCTTAAGTACGTTACACCTTTTGGCTATACCGAAGGTTCTGATATAATTAATGATGCTGCTATTAAAATAGAATATGTGATTCCCGGAATGATCATCATGGTCATTGGAATCATCGCAGCCTATATCAAATATACAAAGAAGGATATACAGTAATGAATGAAAAGTTTTTTGCACTGTCAAAGGATAAACAGGACCGGATATTAAATGCGGGATACCGCGTTTTTTCTCAGAATTCCTATAAGAAGAGCCCAATGAATGAGATTGCTCTCGAGGCTGATATCAGCAAGTCACTGCTCTTCTTCTACTTCAAGAACAAGAAGGAGTTCTATGTCTTTCTTATGAAAACAGCGGCTGAAACTACTAAGAACTGTCTGCTTGCTTCCGGCTGTTACCAAGAGACGGATATATTTGAAATGATGTATAAGGCTCTCGAAGCTAAGATCAACCTGATGCATCAGTACCCGGATATGAGCAACTTTTCCATTAAGGCTTACTACGAGGAAGATGAGGAAGTTAAATCGGAGATTCAGAAGATCATCGCACCATTCACCAAGCTTTCAACTAACAAAACCCTTCCTCCACTGGATCCATCAGTGTATAAGGAAGGGCTCGATCTCCGTCTTATGTATCAGGATATGTATCTGGCTTCAGAAGGCTATATGTATCAGATGCAGAACGCCGGCAAGCTTGATGCAGATAAGATCATGAAGGATTACCGTGAGCTGATAGACTTCTGGAAGAAGCTGTATCTTCGATAGTTATTCGAAGCCCGCTCTTCTTGTCTATGAATTGTCAAGTTACTTCAGAAGCATTCCCATTATCCACTTTGGATCCGGTGCCTTCATCTCTTTATCCATGGCCATTTCTTCCATGATTCCCTGAACAGATGCCCAGAAGCATTTTGAAAGAAGCTTTGCATCTCCACTTCGGAATACTCCACTTTTCTGACCCTTTTTGATCATCTCTGCTGTTGTATCAATTGTATCAACTGATAAGGCGACCTGTCTCGCATCCTCCGGCATACCGCTGCGTCTTGCCTGTCCCATCAGGACAAACATATTGAAAACCCACGGCTGCTCCTTCGCATAGGAGAAGAGCTGTTCCAGGAACTTCTCAAGATAAATCTGCGGTGGGATTTCAACCGGTGCGGTTCCTCCGTTTGTTTCCTGCGTGGACGCGCTGCTGCCACTGGCCGCCTTGGTGCCGGCCGCGCCCATTTTCACAAGTTCAAGCAGAAGCTCCTCTTTGGACTCAAAGTAGTGAAACATAAGACCTGTGCTCATAGGTACGGCAGCTGCGATATCCGTAATC
>ONEC01000162.1 GCA_900316715.1 uncultured Eubacteriales bacterium | reverse complement strand
TTAAGTATTGGGGAATACATTGGAGGCTATTATGAAGGTTATATGTCAACATTGCGGTAACAAATTTGATTATCATATGTATGTAGGCTTATGTCCGAAGTGCGGCAAGATTTATAGAACCCGCTCCGAGACAGTTGAGCATAATACCGGTATCGTTCTGAATGCTACCTATTCTACGGAAGATATTCATCCTGAACAGGAAGAGTACTGGAACCACCGTCACACTCCTCAAGGAGGTTATATTCCGGGACGCGTTACGCAGACTCAGACTGCATATCCTGACAAAATGTATCAGAAGACGCAGCTTAACAAAGCTTACCGCCCGCCACAGGCCTTTATTCAGACCAGTCGCCCGCCGCAGAAACAGGGAAACCCTGCATCGGGAGCCGCTGCATTTGTTGTTATGTTTATTATAATCACATCTATTATAATCATCGGCTATGCATTAAGCCAGTTCTGATTCGAATTTTAACGGTCGCTCACTAGAGCGGCCGTTTTTGATAAATATTACATTTTACAACTATGTTACATTACTGATGTATTATTAATTTGGTTACTGATAAGCGGACCAACAGTCATAAGGAGAAGAAAAAATGGATGTACTTATTATTGAAGATGACAGAGCTATCGCTGAACTTATTAAAACAACTCTTTCAGGATATGGATATCACTGTGAGAACGCTTATGACGGCCAGGAAGGCGAGGACATGCTGGATACACAGAAGTGGGATATTATTCTTCTCGACCTCATGCTTCCTAAGATAAGTGGATATGAGCTTCTTGAATATATATCTACCACATTAAAATATCCTGTTATCATCATGTCTGCCATGAATCAGGTAAGCGACAAGATAAGAGGCCTCAGGATGGGCGCCGACGACTATCTCGCAAAGCCTTTCCAGATCGGTGAACTTATCGCAAGAGTTGAAGCAGTTATAAGACGTACCGCTCCTGCAGGAGAGATATTCTCTTATCAGGGCGTGGAAGTAGATTCCGCATCAAGAAGAGTTCTTAAGGATGGAGAAGAAGTTGCTCTCACCGCAAAGGAATTCGAGCTCCTCAATCTTCTTATCATGAATAAAAATGTAGCCATGAGCCGTGAGGCTCTTTATGAGGGCGTCTGGAAAGAAGAATATTTCGGTGAAACACGAACTCTTGATAATCATATAAAGCGTCTCAGACAGAAGCTGGGCTATGAGGATGTTATCCAGACCGTCTTCAGAATCGGTTATCGCATGGATGTAAAAGAAGCCAACTAAAATATATAAGGGGCATAGATTATAATGAAACTTTTCATGAAACTTTATCTGGGTATGATAGCCCTTCTGGTTTTTGCGCTTCTTACTTCCTCTTACTTCGTGGTTAAAACTACCCTTGAACAGAATCTTCAGCATGAGATTGACAGTGGAATGGAACGTCATAACATGATGATCAATTCATTTCACACCAATCTCCTGTTTGCAACAAGAGATAAACCGGCCACAAAGAATCTTGTTATAAGAGTTGTCGGCCTCACCAAAGGAACCAGTGATATTCCTTGTATTGTTGCCATGGACGATGCCATCGTATACATAGATACAGTTACTGCTTACGAACCCGGAAGGGCTGAGCGGGAATATGTATCATATAGAAATGTAACCATCGACGGCTCTACATTTATAGTTTATTACAGCTACTTTTCACTTGGAGATATAAAGTATACCTTTGTTACGGAATCCAACATCACAGGAATCATCGAAGAAAACAACCTGCTCCGTGACAGGTATCTGATCATATACCTTCTGGTTCTTTTATCCGGAACCATAATCGCGCTCTTCTATTCAATACGTCTTACACGACCTGTAAGACGTCTCAGAAATGCAACGGAAAAGATGGTAAAGGGCGATTACTCGGCAAGGATTACCAAGATCTCAAAAGATGAATTCGGACTGCTGTCCATGGCCTATAATGAAATGGCGGAAACCATTCAGGATAAGGTTGACGCCCTGAATCTTTCCGTAAAGCAGAAGGAAGACTTCGTGGCTGCCTTCGCCCATGAGACCAAAACACCTATGACAAGTATCATAGGATATGCGGATCTCTTGTATCAGGACAGGCTTCCGGAAGATAAGAAGAAAGAAGCTGCCTTTGTAATGCTTAACGAAGGCCTCCGTCTTCAGGCCTTATCCCGTAAGCTTCTGGATATAATAGCCCTTGAAAAGAATAAGATATTCAGAGAAGAAACCAGTCTTTCCGACATGGTCATGGATATAGAGAAGACCCTGCAGGTTAAGGCTGAAGAAAAGCATGTAGATATACGTTATGACATCCCCGATGATTATCTATACCTGGATTACGATCTCTTCAAAACAGTTATCGTAAATCTCATAGATAATTCCATCAAGGCCGGGGCAGATAAGATTACATTTTCAGGAAAAAGAGAGAATAAGGACTTTATCTTCTCTGTTTCTGATAACGGAATAGGTATTCCTGAAGAAGAACTTGGACGTGTAAAAGATGCGTTCTACATGGTTGATAAATCAAGAAGCCGTGCCGAACATGGTGCAGGTCTCGGACTTGCCCTCAGCGAAAAGATAGTAAGGCTTCATAACGGAAAGATTGACATAGACAGTACATACGGAAAGGGAACTACCATAAAGATAATTCTTAATACGGCGGATGACCCTGACTCCTATGATGAAACAGGAGATGACGAGGATGAATAAAAAGAATAAACAAGTAAAAAATATAATTCAGGTAGGCATCATAACTATTATGTCTCTTGCCGCAGCTTTCCCTGTATTCAGAAACATAAGCGGTCACGATCTACGTCTTGACGGTAAAGAGCCAAGTGCCATTTACACATATAATTCGGTTAACCTGCAGGATATCGTATCAGAGGATATCGATGTTTATCTCGAGAATTTAGAAGCTGCTCAAAATGGCGAGATTCTCGAACCTGCATCTACAGGCGATGCTGCAGAAGCCACAACAGAGATAAAGCCTTATATGTCCTATATACCTGATGTGTATGACCCGGACCTCCTCTTCAAGGATGTCGAAAAGCATCTCACGGATGCCCGTCCTGAGGAGTTCAGTGATCCATACATTTATGAAGAAGCCCTCAATTATTCCGAGCAGGGCTATAAACTCATCAATTCCGAATATGCCATAAAGTATTACGGTCAGGGACTCGGTTTTGGCGACTATGCCTTCACCAATGGTTTTTCCTTCAAGGATTCTCCTGAAGACGAGTTCTTTGTTTTTGATATAGTCAAGGCAACTCAGGAAGAATTCGATGCATATCTCGAAGAATTTAAAGAAGGCCGCACTCTCGTGGATTATTACGACTGCGAGGAATATACTTCCATGCGTACCAGCGAGAGCGAGCCTTATTATGAGATCACATATTATAAAGATAAAGAA
>ONEC01000172.1 GCA_900316715.1 uncultured Eubacteriales bacterium | reverse complement strand
TCAGGATAAAACACTCTGGAATATATTTGAGCCGGTGCTCAGGGCGGATTTTAAACTGGCTGACACATATTGCAACAGAAAGGAAACTAGTATATCCGTACCGATACTTGGCCTTCGGGGAACACAGGATCCGGAGATATCGACGGAAGACATTCTGGAGTGGGGCAGATATACAAAGAAGGGCTTCAGAAGTGAAAACATTGAAGGAGAACATCTTTTTATAGATACCAATCCTAAGCAGGTGCTTAAGGAGGTTAAAAATTTTATATACAGGACAGGAGATGCAATATGAGATACGGAGAGGCTTTTAAGAAATACCAATCCATAGAGGGATGGAATACAGGAACCATTGGAATAGAAATGCTTGGCTGGTGTGAAAGATATAAAGAGAGAACCGGCATTATAGCAGGTGATACAGAACTCTCGTATGGAGAGTTGGGTGCAAGGATTCTTCTTGCGGCAAAGGGTTTTTATAATGCGGGAATAAAGCATGGAGACAGAGTTATACTTCAGCTTCCGAATTCAATTAACTTTGTTGTCAGTTTCTTCGGACTGCTCAGGATAGGAGCTATACCGATCATGGCACTTCCTGCGCATAGAAGCAGTGAGATACTTGGAATGGTTAAAACTGCAGAACCGACAGCTTATATATGCCAGGAGTTTTATTCAGGATACGATTATAAAAACCAGGTAGAAGAAGCTGTCGCAGCCGGAAATATTCAGGTAGTAGTTACTGTGGGTGAAGGAGAGAGTATTCTCAAAAAGCTGAATATGGATTATGCAGGAGAACTTCCTGAACCGGACAATCTGGACATTGCATTTCTTTCTCTGTCAGGTGGTACGACAGGAATGTCAAAGCTTATTCCGAGAACTCATGGGGATTATCTATATGATTCAAAAGTATCGGTAGACAGATGCGAACTTACCGGCGAGGACAGGATGCTGATAGTTCTTCCGATAGCACATAACTTTGTGCTGGGACATCCTGGCTTTATAGGATGCTTCAGCGTAGGAGCAACCCTCGTGATAAATGAGTATCCGGATATGAACGAAGCTCTTGAAAAGGTTGAGGAGTATGGAGTCACCTTCATGTCACTGGTTCCATCCATGGCAAAGCTTATGCTGGAGATACTTGAAGAAGATGATTTCAATATAAGTTCTCTCAGAGTTGTTCAGATAGGTGGGTCTTTCCTTGAGGAAGAGGTGGCAGAGCATCTGATGGATCTGAATCAGTTTACTCTGCAGCAGGTCTTTGGAGTAGCAGAAGGACTTAATACCATGACTGATCTTTCTGATCCAAGAGAGATAGTCAGATTATATCAGGGCAAGAAGACTTCAGCCTATGACAAGATCCGGATAGTGGATGAAGAGGGCAGGGAACTCCCTCCTGGAGAGAGCGGAGAGCTGCTGGTATCAGGACCATACACCATAAGGTCATATTATAACCATCCGGAGAATGCTTCCTTCTTTACAGAAGATGGGTTCTATAAGACAGGAGACAGGGCGTATGTAACTGAAGACGGAAACCTGAAGATAGTAGGCCGAATCAAGGAGATGATCAATAAGGGAGGAGAAAAGATTCTTCCTTCGGAGCTTGAGACATGTCTCTATGACATGGAAGGAATAAGAGATTCCGCAGTAGTAGGTCTGCACGATGCAAATCTCGGAGAGAGAATATGCGTCTTTATTGTAGGTGATGAATCTATAGGGCTTAGTGAAGTGAGAAACTTCCTTACAGATAAAAATATTGCAGCCTTTAAACTTCCGGATGAAGTGATGCATATAGATGCACTTCCGCTTACGAAGATAGGAAAGGTTGATAAGAAAAAATTAGTACAGATAGGAGAGAATAAATAATGGATGAATTACAGGATTTCAATATTCATAACAATCACAAGATGTTTGAGGACATGGTAAAGGCAGAGGAAATCTGCGCGCAGTATAACGCGATTCCTACATCGCATTTTGAAGAGAGGATGAATCTTCTTAAGAGTTTCTTTGGAAAGAGTAATGGAGATTTTCTTATCTTTTCTCCATTCAAATGCTCCCTTGGATATAACGTTGAGATAGGCAATAACGTGGCAGTTAATTCTTACTGCACGATTCTTGATGGAGCTAAGGTAACAATCGGAGATGATGTCTGGATCGGACCTGACAGCCAGATCATAAGTTCCGGACATAGTGTGGATCCGGAGAGAAGAAAGGCGGGATATGGTTATGCAAATCCGATAACCATTGAAGATAACGTTTATATCGGTGCAAGAGTGACCATAGTAAGCGGGGAAAAGCAGGGTATTACCATCGGTAAGAATTCAGTTATCGGAACAGGCAGTGTTATCACAAGAGATGTTCCGCCTAATGTTCTGGTGGTCGGTAATCCGGCAAGAATAATAAGAAATCTTACAGAGGATAAGAAGGAATGCGAATAACAGCCATAACACTTGGGTCTTATGGAGATATTATGCCATTTATGCTGCTCGGACAGGAACTGACTAAAAGAGGATATACCTACAGACTGGCGAGTTTTGAATCTCTGAGAGAGAAGACTCTTGAGATGGGGCTTGAGTTTTCAAAGATATCCGGAGATATGGATGAGCTGGTAAGCGTACTTCTTGGAAACAGTGATAACACAGCATCATCGGGTATGAATGGACTGGAGTATCTGGTAAGCAAATATCCTGATCTTTATGATGACCTGGATAGAGCTGTAAGAGACAGTGATGTAATTATCTATATGCAGTTTGGAGCTATAGCATATCACTTTGCTGAAAAGTACGGGAAAGAAGTGATAAGGAGCATGGCATTTCCTTTTGAGAATACAAGGTGCTATGCGGCGATGATGGACACACTTTCCAGAAACAGTCTGAAGTGCTATCTGGCAAATGTAATGTGCGAGAAGATGATGGCTTATGCGGTAAGACATAAGATCAAAGAGTTCAGAGAACGCCTTGGACTTAAGCCGTGGAATATAT
>ONEC01000056.1 GCA_900316715.1 uncultured Eubacteriales bacterium | reverse complement strand
TATTCCGTCTATCTCATTATTCCGTATCTTCTTTATATTCTCCTGAGTGTACGGTATGTCTGTTTCCACAAAAGTATCCGTAGTCTCATCATGTCTGCACAGTTTTTTATCTGGTGAAAGGATATAATAATCATGCATATTTGCCCTCGGAATCTCATCCGCAGGGACATCTCTGGAGGACAGCGACAGACGATAACTGAACTTCTCGGTGGAATCGGTTATCTCAACACCGTCCTTATCAAACAATCTTTTCTTGATAAGAAGATCCTTGACAACGTTGTCCTCAACAACATTATCAAAATCGAGCGATGGTTTCTTCTCCGACGATCCAATCTCGGAAGCATAGCTCTTAAGGTTTCCTTCAACCGTAACTCTGCTATGTCCCTCGGAATCCACCTGTCCTTCGACATCTTCGCCGTTTACCAGAACATTGCCGTATATTCTGCTGTCAACGGCACATTCTATAATCCTGTAACTGATTGTGTTATCCGGAAATGCTATCTCCGCACTTTTCAAAGGATTGATAAAATACACATTATCGTATTGTCCCGAAAATCCCGGCGGTCTGTAGTAATCAACATAAGGAACAGGCTGATTGGAATTCTGATAGCTTACCCGGATATGCTCATCATCATTTCCAAGCAGTATCCAATCGCTTTCCTGCCCGTCCTCTCCTTCTTTCAGCTTATAGTATATCTGGAAAGGATACTCCACAAAATCCTTATCTACCATAGCCGCTCCGGCTCCGGTAACACTTTTGGAGATTACCACATGTCCCGGCGTTACAGATGCGAGGTTAAACTTCATATGAAGATTCGAAGCTCCGCCGCCTCGCTCCATATAAAAGATCTTCATGGAATGAGTTGTATAATCCTTAAATGTATATTGGCCGTCACTGTTTAATTCAAATATCTCATCCAGTTTGGCAGCCACCTCGGCATCAGACATTCCCTTTGCTTTGAAATTGTCTTTAAAGATTTTATAAAGTGTTGTTTTCTCTTTGTTTACCGCTACTTCACCGGTTCGGAAATTGACCTTTCCCGAAAGTGCCGAATGAACACCACCCAGGTCTATTACAAGTTCTCCGTCAACATAAAGCCAGAAATCATCATCACCCGTAAACTCAAATATGATATCATGTCCCCAGGCATCAAAACCGCTGACCGTCTGGACGAATGAGGCCTCAACCTCCATACCGTTATAATAGTTCGGGGCATCCTTATCTTTATCATCCGCTATCATATACAGTTTTTCGTCTTTGCGAGGATCCTCGTCATCAAGTTTTCCGGCATTTGAATTACTCGTATTGGCCAGAGCCGAATACTTATTCAGCTTATTTTTATTGGTATATCTTCCCGGCTTTATGATGTTGTACGGCAGGAACTGTCCGTGTTTTAATGTTGATTTATCCTCACCGTCTGTAGTTCCCAGTTCTCTGTATACCGTAAAATCCCTTGTCGTAGTAGTGGTTCCGTCAGCATTAACATGTTGATAGGACGGCTTCAGATTTCCGTCTTCATCACAGAGCGTCGCAAAGTTCTGACAGCTGTCAAATTCATAATAACCGCTTGATTTATACGTATTTTTTATAAAAAGATGATTGACCGTTTCCGGATTTGCAAAGAGTTTTTTTAAAGACCCTCCCTTAGCAACAGGATAACCGTCCTCACCCAGACTCTTTGAGAGCAGTCCTTTCTGCGGGCTTTGACTGTTAAACGTATCATTTCCCAAAAAGTCACTCATTGATTTTCTTGTTGAAAAATCCTGCATTTTTACGGAAATACCGTGATCGATATTATCGATTGTCTCCACTTCATGAAGTGAATCGCCCAGATTAAGCTCTTCGAGTTCCGCAAAATAAAACGTTGCCGAAGTAGATTCCGAACAAGGTATCAGTTTCTTTTTTTCCTCATCGGGTTTCATACCGATATACGCATATCGTTTTTTATCCCATACAATTATATTGCTGTAGAATTCTCCGTCTTTTCGTCCCGGCATATTTATACCGATCTTATTATCCGCAAGTATCTGATCCTGTGATAAAAGAGGAGCAATATACTTTTCGGAATACGGATTATACAGTTCATAATAATGATTCGGAAGCTTGCTCACTTCATCAACATACTCAGTAAATATCCATTCAAGCGAGCTGGTTCCGTCTCCGAGCCACAGTATCTTTCCTCCGCTCGCATATACCGGATAGAGTGTGCCGTCATAATCTACGGCATAAGTATCGTATTTTTTCTTCTCACCATCCCATATACGTGTATACAGAATATATCTCTTTCCGTTTTCCGCAGTTGAAATACTTATACAGTCCGCAGAATATATAATATAATCTTCATCCGAAAGCTTCGCAAAATCTATCAGATTAAACTTGGAATCATCGCCTGTGCTGTCCGATAGCTTAAATGCATCGGTTGCCGAATCGCCTTCTCCGATTCTTGTATAGGTTATCGCTTTACCGTTATAAAGAATACGGATCTTTTCATCCGTTGCACGAGAGACAGTAAATACAGACGCTTCCGCAGCGTCCTGAACAAACTCGAGATCATCTCCGTTTACGGCAAGATATCCCTCTGTACCGTCGGCTGTTTCTCCCGAAAGCTTATATCCTCCGTTATCGGCAGCATGAAATGTCCACCTTGTAACTTCACTGCCTTCATCGACAAACAGCGTTTTTCCTTCCGAATTCTCGGCTATCTTTCTCGTCACAAGTTCTATAAGCGAATGAACTTCTTCTCCCGCCATAAGGGCATATCCGTAAGTTCCGCCGACATAATTCATAAGGCCGTAGGTCTTTCCGTCAAGATCAACATAATCTCCGGACATTCCGACCGGTTCCATCCATGCCAGGCTTGCATCATCTGAGTTTTTAAATCCGACAAGTGACTTGTCCTGATCCTTATTTTTAGCCACCCAATAAAATCCGTCACAGCTTATCTTTGCTCTTCCGTTGCTCTCTTCAAGTATAAACTGGCTCTTTTCTGCACTGTTTTCAGTCAGGCATACAGCGGATCTGTTGGCATTACCGTAACTGCCCTTTAATCCCTTTAAATATTTTTTATTCTCACCGTCTTTAATATAAAGGTAATAGCCGCTACTCTGATCACCCTTTTCAAAATACAGTTTTACGGCATCACTCGGAACGGAGTAACCTCCCTTTCCTGTTACGGTAAGACCGATTCTGCCGTTCTGATTGCCATCTGTAAACTTTTTTTCTTCTCCGACGAAGTAAAACGGCCCATCGGTGTTATTGCTGTATTGTCCGTAGTAGAATCTGACATAGATTCCGTTTGGTCCTTTTTCATCCAACAGATCAAACAATGAAGTCTCCTGACCTTCCGGAATATCCGTAACCGCATATACACTGAAGCCTTCAGCATAGAAGCTTATCTTTCCTTCCTCTGCCTCAAATTCTTCGATTTTCTCACTTTCGCCGTTGTCCCGTATATGCCAGAGCTGTATATCTTTGCTTCCGGTTATCGCAGGATCAGTAATTTCTACATGTATCGGACAATCTTCGTCCGGTTGATATTCCTCATTATTGTTATCAAATATAGTAATATCATATGCAGCTACAACTTCAGGTTTCTTTTCTTCTCCGATCTGTGTCTCCTCAGCCGGAGTCTCTTCTTCAATCAGTGCCTCTTCTGCCGGAGTCTCTTCCTCAATCAGTGCCTCTTCTGCCTGCGGCTCATTTGATATCATCGTGTTTGGCTGTGCATCCGTTCTGCTTGCCGTATCTTCGGAAGCAAAATCTCTTGCCGCATCATGAGCGGATGCAGCCTCTATATCCTCATAAGTGAAGTCTCCCACTACATCATCAAGGGATGCGGTAGCGCCCTCAGGCATCATTCCCTCAAGAGTTACCGTTATATCCTCATTATCCCCGAGATTAAGTTCCAGGCTTGTCTCGCTGAGCATAGTCGCATCCTGCACTTCTACAGCATCCGTAGAAGTCGCCGTCTCATCGGAATCCGCGAGCACGTTAAAGGAACCCGGCATAAAAAGTGCCAGGATAAGCGTAATCGCAAGGATCATGCATATAACCTTATTCTGTTTTTCGGGATTTCCGTTTCGATTCATATATACAATCTTCCCAAAGATTATTTATTTGTTCTTTTCTTTACAGATCTTGCAGCACCGACTGACACTGTCATCAGCAAAGACGCGATCATCATAATTACAGCTGCTGAAATATCAGCTGCATCCCCCGTCTTAGCGGAAGTATTATTCACCTTATCTTCGGTTGTTACTTCCGTTAAGGTCTGCTGTGTTTCTGTTGTCAGTTCCGTAGTGCCTTCTGTTACCTTTTCCGTTTTCTCTTCCGTATCATTTTCCGTATCGGGTACCATATTGGCAGCCATGTTCTTAAACTCCACCGTTTCAGGTTTACGATCCGTATCCGCTATGTTTACGGCAACGGAATATTGCAGTTCATTATCTTCGTTTGATACTACAAAGACATGAACTTCATATATCGTGTTGTCGTAATTTACATTTTCGTCATCACCCTTTATCTGATACACAAGATAATCATACGTTCCCGGCTCGGTAATGCGGATCTTAAAACTGCCCTCTCCCGAGTCGTTTATGTTCACTGTATCATTGTCAGGTAATGGTGCAGCGGAGTTCTCATTTCTTATCGTTATCTGATACTGATTATTCTCTACCTGTTCGACATCGGTACATTTAAATACTATTACCGCGTCCACAGGAGTATATCCGTCTCTTGCATATACCGTATGAGATACGGAGAAACACAAAAAACCGCAGATCAGCAGACAGATGATCCTCATCAGTCCGCCGGCCGGGTTGATCATATTCCTTCCGGAATTCTTCTTTTTACTTTTACATATCTCACAGTTATGCATCTTTATATCTTCCAAAACTCTAAATATCTATTCATATATATAGCAGAATACCAGCAGTCTGTTGGTGGATACCGGTTCTGTACATGTGGAAAGCACCATGATATGATCACTGTTTTTTATGGAGGTATTTATAACAGAAGCTTCTTCCGATATCAGCGCGGAGATATTCTCCAGCGAATCGGGATCGAGCATTTTTTTATCATATTCATTTACTTTCATACACGCAAAGACACCAAGCTCGTACGACACACTGCCGTCTCGTCCTACTATAAGCGTTCCCTTGCTGTGATTCTTCATATACTTTTCATCGAGAAACTCATCCAGCGCTCCGAACATTACTCCGTACTCCATGTGATGACCGTAGAGAATAGAATAATCATCCGAAAAATCCGCGCTGTTTCTGCTGTCCAGAAATATGCTTCCCGACAACGAATACTCACCGTAAGGATTTAAATTCAGATATTTCATATTATCCGCCGCCTGCATGACCGGATAATCTATATTTGTTCCGTCTATGGTTATCCACGCAACCATGTCTTCGGTAATCGGCGCATCTTCCGACATACCGCTTCCCGCGCGAGGTTTATATTTCAGATATCCGTCATCACCGGCTTTATTATATACATACCATGTATCGTAAAGGCCGTAGCAGACTATGAGAAGCGCTATAACAAACACAAAGAGCATGATCTTCTCGTATAAAATATTAAGTGTGATCCAGAATCTTCTCAAAGCCCACCTCTATTTAACAACTCTTCTTACTCTTCTTCGTATCTCTTCTTAGAACGAACCGCAAAGAATATTATTCCGATTAAAATGATAATACCTGCGATAACCCATGGAACTACTGAAAGTAAGATTCCTGTAGGGATTACCCCGGTTTTTGTATTTGTAAATGCAACTGTAGTATTTCCATCAAAAACTTTACCCGCTACTATTCCGTCGCTGATTGTCTCAGGCGAAGCTGGGGCAGAATCCTTTGTAATAACTGCAGTTTTCGTATATTCCTCATTATCCTCTGTAATAGTATATGTGCTGTTAAGCGGAAGACCCATTATGCTCACTTCATCGCCGTGCTGAAGATATACATCGAATCCTTCTTTAAGCTGTAATCCTGTGACATACGTCTTTGCGTTAGCTGTCTTAACTGTATCCAGCGTATAAGTTGTTGCTGTATTGATATCTGTTCCGAGCACATCCTGTCCGCTGATTGGATAGTAAGCATCATTAACGATACTGTCATCCTGAACTCTTATATTAAACTTGAAATACTTATCCTTTGAGCCCTGATTTCCCGCAACTGTTTTGGTAACCTTTAGAGTATATGTCGGATATGTATTGGTAAATCTGTCAGATTTTGTTCCGGCTTCTGCCCCGTTTGTTCCGGTCGCAGCTCCATCCACAGCCGAACTCTTTGGGTTGCTGTCAATCTTTCCTTCATACATTGTATATCCCTGAACAGCCAGCTTTCCTGTACCGTCATCCATTATATATACATCCAGTGTTCTTGTGAGTACCGAATCATATCCGAAAACTGTATTGGTTGTGTTTTCCTCAATATAATATCTGTATACGCCCGGCTCATTAAAACTTACCTTGGTAAGATCAACCGTAACCGTCTTTTTTTCAAATGTATAATTCGCAAAAGGTGAATTCTTGACCTCATTTCCGGTATCTGTATTATCTGCCTCACCTGCGGCAAATGTTGCCTTTTCGACAGTAATATCCATAGGTCCCGGCTTAACCTGAAGCTCACCGGTACCTGCCTGCTTAATCTCAGTGTCATTCGGCACGGATACATTAAAAGAGAATTCTACCTGAGGGTTAGTAGCTCCTTCCTTAACAACAAGATACTTATAAAATGTTGTTGTTCCTCCGTTAATGGCAGTATACTTTGATACTGTACCGTCAGCGCTTACCGGCATCGAGGCCATCACTGCCATTGCAACTGCCATAAACAGTCCCTGCAGTTTTCTCTTGATTCTTCCTTTCATTTTACATACCTCCATATGTGTCTTATATTATTATGTCCGCAAATACGGGCAATAGTTCATTTATCTATATTCCTCTCCTTCTCAGGATCATAACTATCTTTCCTTTAGTTTCCGCTATAGGTATGGCTCCGAAGGACCTGCTGTCATTAATGTCATCTCTATAATCATTCAAGACAAATACCGTATCTTTTGGCACTTCATACGGATAACTTATCTTCGAGCCCTCTGCGGTAGTAGGGTAAACGGTATTCTCATATACTCCGTAACCGTTAACCATAAGCTTTCCGTCAAGGATATCCACCCTGTCGCCTTCCACAGCCGCAATCCTTCCGAAATATACTTTGCCATCTTTCATATAAACTATCTCGTCACCTGCCGAAAGAGAAGCCAGCTTATAAGTAATGCAAAGATCACCGTCTTTTATCATAGGATATCCGGAATTACTGTGATTTACGTATATCCCCACGATAAATATAAGAAGAATCGCCACAACCAATGCCGTAATGCCGACTTTAATAAAAAACTCGGCAGCAATACTTGCGGTACTCTTCTTTTTCTTTGACTCCTTTGAGGTCTCTGTATTATTACTTTTAGTATTCTTATTCTCTGTATCTCTTGTGTCCATATCCTAAACGCAAAATAAAAAGAAATCTCTTTCTGTCCCCCAAAAATGGGGTCCAAAACACCGATCCCACACAATAAAAAAATTTAATTAATATACGTTAAAATTCTATCACCTCAATTGACTTAAATCAAGTATACTTCCGTCCCGTCCTTTCTTCGAACATACACCCATTTTACAAAAAAATAAGAAAGGACAACCTCACGATTGTCCTTTCTTATATCGATTTTACTCTTCTTCCTTATCCTTGTTTCCCAGTGTCTGTGTAAGATAATCATTAACTATCTTAGCAACATCATCAGGATCGTATCCGTGTACCGCAGCTGCCTGCTCTAGTGTCTCCATCTGAGCTGCGAAGCAGGATATGCAGTGCATACCAACCTTCATAAGTACAAGTGAAGCATCCGGATACCATGCTACGATATCTCCGATAAGCATGTCCTTTGTAACATACTCAATAATTCCGTCAGAATCAGGTTCACCAGGTGCCGGTGCAGCAGGAATTCCACCATAAGTTTTTTCCTCTGTTTCAACATCTTCTTTTCCGCCATATGCTGTACTGCCAAGTTCATCCTCAGGTGCACCATTTCCGGTTGTAACTTTTATATTATCAAGATCCGCATTTCCTGCGTTGAAATTTTCCTCTGACATAATTCCTTCCTCCGATTCTTGCTCTCCTTTTTTTCGCATCTCTGCACTAGATGATTAAACACTTTTTTCAGCCAAATGTCAAGCTTTCAATCTACCAATCATTTTAATAGGTAATTCAGGCAAAAAAGAAGCGGACAGACTATAACATCTGCCCGCCTCTGTTGTCATGTTATTCGATATCGATTATATCTGACTCTAGCTCTGCCGGCTTTTCAGGCATCTTCGGAACATCCAGCTTAAGCATGCCGTTATCAAACTTAGCCTTGATATCTTCCTTCTTAAGATCCTTTCCTACATAGAAGCGTCTGGACATCTTACCATAGTAGCGTTCTTTTCTTATGAACTTTCCTTCTTTCTCATTCTCATCCTTATTCTCAGTTCTCTCTGCGCTTACGATAAGATATCCGTTAGAAAGCTCAACCTTAACATCTTCCTTGGTGAAGCCCGGAAGCTCCATATCAAGCTGATACTTGTCATCAAACTCCTTAACATCTGTGATCATACGACCTGTAAAAGGATGTGCCTCAGCCTTAGTCTTTACATCGTATGGGTACTTAAAAATACCATCAAGAAGATCCTCTACGAAATTGTCTGTAAATAATGTTGGATAATACATAATCATGTCTCCTTTCCATATACATAATCTCTGCAGTCCCACATAACTGCAATTATAGTTACGGTTAAGAAACAGCTTGCTCGTTCCAGGAGGGCTTTTTCTTACCTTTGAACATATAATACCACTTTGTTAGCACTCTGTCAAGTCGAGTGCTAACAATATATTATTAAATATTTATGATGCCTAACACAACGCTTCGTCGTTATAAAAGAAGTGCCTGAGTCAGTATTAATGTATATTGTCCGGGCAGGCTGGTGCGCGTTACAGAGGCGTGTTACAGTCTCGCCATAATAGCAAAAAAAGAACCTCCCGAGTGACCATTCCAATTGTGTCATCTCGGGAGGTTCTTTTTCTTTTAGGTGTGGAAGAGCTTCTTGCTCTGGTACTTCGGCTCGCAAGTCAGATTAACTCCCAGCTTCTTAAATACTCCCACATCCACCTGTGAGAGAATAACTGAAGAATGAACCTCTGTTCCCGCAAGACGAGGAAGCTGAGCATAAGCCTCCTTTGCTGCCGGATTCGTAAGTGCTTCGATTGAAAGCGCTATAAGAATCTCATCTATATGCAGAAGCGGATTGTGATTTCCAAGGTAACGAACCTTGAGATCCATGATAGGCTCAATAACCTGTGGGGATATGAGCTTAACAGAATCATCAATACCCGCAAAGTATTTAAGTACATTAAGGATAAGTGCAGATGAAGCACCCAGAAGTGTGGATGTTTTACCTGTCATTATTGTTCCATCCGGAAGTTCCATAGCAGCTGCAGGATTACCTGTCTCTTCTGCTCTGATGTTGGCAGCAGCTACAACCGGACGATCACCGATAGATATTCCTGCCTTCTCCATAAGAAGCTTGATCTTATTTACAGCTGTATCAGATCCCTCGCCCTTACGTCTGTCGCACATAGCGCTGTAGTAACGTCTGATGATCTCCTGATTTGCAGCAGCTTTGCACGCATCATCATCAACGATGCAGTAACCTGCCATATTAACGCCCATATCAGTTGGTGAATTATAAGGGCTCTTTCCTGATATCTTCTCGAACATTGTCTTAAGCACAGGGAATACTTCAACATCTCTGTTATAGTTTACAACAGTCTCATTGTAAGCCTCAAGATGCCATGGGTCGATCATGTTGACATCATTAAGGTCTGCTGTTGCAGCTTCATACGCAAGATTAACAGGGTGATTAAGAGGAATATTCCAGATAGGGAATGTCTCGAACTTGGCATATCCCGCATTTATACCTCTCTTCTGCTCATGGTAAAGCTGGGAGAGACAGGTTGCCATCTTTCCGCTTCCTGGTCCAGGTGCAGTTACGACTACAAGAGGTCTTGTTGTTTCGATATAATCATTTCTTCCGTAACCTTCATCGCTTACGATCTTTGGAATATCTGATGGATATCCTTCAATCGGATAGTGTCTGTAAACCTTAAGGCCAAGAGCCTTAAGCTTCTTCTCGTAAGCTACTGCAGAAGGCTGTTCTGCGAACTGTGTAAGAACAACTGAACCTACATAAAGACCGTTGTTTGTAAATGCGTCAATAAGTCTCAGAACGTCCATATCATAAGTGATTCCGATATCACCACGGACCTTGTTCTTCTCAATATCATGAGCCGCGATAGCTATAACTATCTCTGTCTGATCCTTCAGTTGCTTAAGCATGGTGATTTTTGAATCCGGCTTAAATCCAGGAAGAACTCTTGATGCATGATAATCATCAAAAAGCTTGCCTCCAAATTCGAGATAAAGCTTTCCACCAAACTGGCTGATTCTCTCCATGATATGCTTTGACTGCATATCAAGATACTTGTCATTGTCAAATCCTTGTTGTTTCATTGTTACCTGTTCCCCTTTTTTAAAACATTTTTCCTACAATACATTATATATTTATGCTCCTGTGCAAAATAATATCGCTATAAGTAATCCCAATAAAAATCCCGCAAATACCTGAATCGGAGTATGACCTACAAATTCCTTAAGTTTCGTCTCCGCTGATATCTTTGTATCTCCAAGTTTTACAAATGTCTGTATCATCTCATTTATGACCTGTGCCTGTTTGCCGGCCTCAAGTCTTACTCCCATGGCATCATGCATAACTATTATAGCGAGAATCGCAGCTACTGCAAAGACCGGCGAATCAAAGCCGCATTCCATTCCGGCTGTGGCCGCTACTGCTGTAACTGTAGCAGAATGTGCACTCGGCATACCGCCGTCACCGATAAGTCTCTCCCATGAAAGTTTTCTGTTAACAATAAGATGAATTAATAATTTAAGTACCTGTGCTGTAGCCCAGCCAAGGACTCCTGCAATCAGTATTCGATTATGTATTATAGCATCGAATATATTCATTTGTGCCCCCAAATCTATTATTCAGATTTATTTTCCCATACTTCTCTGAATAAGTTTTGCAATCTCTACAATCGGAATGATAAGAACTGCGATGCCTACAGCAGTTGCAAATTCCTTAAATCCGATAAATGTAAATGAGAATATATTTCTGAGGAACGGTACATATATGATGACAACCGTAAGCACAAGTGAAAATACCAAAGTTCCCCAAAGCAGCATATTCTGCTTCTTAAGTTTAAAGATTGACTCTCTTCTGGAACGCATATTAAAGCTGTGGAAAACTTCCATAAGTGAAAGTGTAAGGAACGCCATTGTCATTCCATGTGAAGATGTGGCTACGACCCAGCTTCCTGTCTCATAAAAATGTCCCACAATATACGAAACAACTGTAAGTACTGCTATTACAGCACCCTGAAGAACTACATCCACACCAAGTCCGCCTGAGAAGATACCCTCTGACTTCTTACGTGGAGGCTGCTTCATAACTCCCTCTTCTGCCTCTTCCATACCGAGTCCGATAGCCGGAAGACAGTCTGTGATAAGATTGATCCACAGAAGATGTGCAGGCTTCAGAATAGTGAAGTTCATGATAGTTGCAATAAATATTGCTATAACCTCTGCCAGGTTTGAAGAAAGCAGGAACTGAATAGCCTTACGGATATTGTCATAGATTCTTCTTCCTTCTGCTACGGCAGATACGATGGTTGCAAAGTTATCATCTGCAAGGATCATGTCAGCTACATTCTTTGTAACGTCAGTTCCTGTGATACCCATACCAACACCGATATCAGCAGACTTGATAGAAGGTGCATCATTTACACCATCACCTGTCATGGCAGTAACTCTGCCCTGAGCCTTCCAAGCCTTTACGATACGTACTTTATGTTCAGGCTGAACTCTTGCATATACTGAATAATCCTTAACATGCTCTGCAAAGTACTCATCAGATAATTCACTGAGTTCTGCACCTGTGATAGCTTCATAAGTTACAGCATTTCCATTCTCATCTGTTCCATCAAGGATTCCCAGTTCCTTTGCGATTGCAACTGCGGTATCCTTATGGTCACCTGTTATCATAACAGGTCTGATTCCTGCCATGCGGCAGTTCTCGATTGCTATCTTAACCTCAGGTCTTATCGGATCTATCATTCCGCATAAACCTACATAGATAAGATTCTTCTCTATAGCTTCCGGAGCAAAGTTATCCGGTGCTTCATCAAAGGTCTTCATACCAAGAGCCAGAACTCTGAGTGCTTTATCAGCCATACTCTTGTTGAAGCTCTTTATGTCATTCATAACCTCTGCTGTCATCTCATGAACGCTTCCGTTCTTAAGATAATATGCACAGCAGTCAAGAACGCAGTCTGGAGCGCCCTTTGTGAACTGTATAAAACTGCCCTTCGGAGAAATGTCACCATCAACATTAATCTTATGAACAGTTGTCATCATCTTTCTGAGAGAATCAAATGGAGCCTCACCCACTCTTGGATAATTCTCCTTAAGGTCATACTTAGGCATACCGTACTTAGCTGCATCTGTAACAAGTGCACACTCAGTAGCCTCACCTACTGCCTTATCTGTCTCCCACTCAGCATCTGAACAGAGAGCCATGCCTCTTACAAGCATGCTGTTCTCACCGATGAGCTTTCCATCATCAGCCACATCTGTGCTTCCTGTATCAACAGTCACATGCTGAACTACAGTCATCTTATTCTGTGTCAGAGTACCTGTCTTATCAGAACAGATAATCTCTGTACATCCAAGGGTTTCAACAGCTGTAAGCTTTCTGATGATCGCCTTGTTCTTAGACATCTTGGTAACGCCTATGGACAGAAGAACTGTTACAACTGCAGCAAGTCCCTCAGGAATAGCTGCAACAGCAAGAGAGATTGCTACCATAAATGTATTGATAAAGAACTCTCCACCAAGTCCCTGTCCTGTTGCAATGTTTCTGATTATATTTATCGCAAAGATAACTCCGCAGATAACTATAACCATTATAGAAAGAATCTTTGAAAGCTCATTAAGCTTTATCTGAAGAGGTGTCTCTTCATTCTCAGCCTGTGAAAGCTGATCTGCTATCTTACCCATCTCAGTGGTCATACCTGTATCTGTGACAACAGCCTTACATCTGCCGTACTGTACGGATGAACCCATGTAGATCATGTTAGCTCTGTCACCAAGTGGAACATCTGTTGCTCCGCCTGTTGAAAGTGTGTCGGCTGTTTTTTCTGAAGGAACCGACTCTCCTGTAAGTGCAGCCTCCTCGCATTTCAGCGAAGCTGCTTCTATAATTCTGGCATCGGCAGGTACTGCATCACCGGCTTCAAGAGATATAATATCTCCCGGCACAAGCTCCGATGAATGAATAACCTTAACCTCACCATCACGTATAACCTTTGTGGTAGCTGCAGCAATTTCCTGAAGAGCAGCAATTGCTGATTCAGCCTTTGATTCCTGGTATACACCCAGGACCGCATTTACTATAACAACTGTAAGGATGATGAAAACATCTGCAAAGCCTTCATGAGAAAATGCAGCGGTAACCGCTGATATGATTGCTGCAACAATGAGAACTATGGTCATCGGCTCACATATTTCTTTAAAGAACTTGTGAATGAGACTCTCCTTCTCTTTCTCAGCAAGTTTATTCTGACCAAACTCAGCAATACGTTTCTCTGCTTCAGACTCTGTCAGACCGTTTTCCTGTGACTTCTTCTCCTTTAATACGTCTGCAACACTATCTAAATAGTACTTCATAACTAACCTTCTTGTCCCCTTCAATAAATACTTATTCTATTGTCTCAACCTTGATAAGATTAGTATTACCTGATGTTCCGTTCAGAACACCTCCGGTAAGAACAACATTATCTCCTGACTTCAACTCAAAGTTAACCTTCGCTTCTCTCATTGAGTTGAGGAACATTTCCTCCATTGTGTCATAAGTTCCACAGAGAACAGGAGTTACTCCCCAGCTAAGATTCTGCTTTCTCCATACTCTTGTGGATGTGGTCATACCGATGATATCAACCGGACAACGGAAACGGCTTACCATTCTGGAAGTACGTCCGCTGAGAGAGTTGACTACGATAGCCTTAGCTTCAACATCGATAGCCATCTGACAGATGGAATGTGAAACCGCATCAAGTACGCTTCTTACTTCGAAATCAGCGTTGCGGAATCTCTTCTTATAATTAATCTGCTGTTCAGTAAACATTACAGTCTTAACCATAGTTTCAACTGCTTCTACCGGATACTTGCCGCTTGCAGATTCCCCCGAAAGCATAACTGCGGAAGTTCCGTCATAGACTGCATTTGCAACGTCAGAAATCTCTGCTCTTGTAGGACGCGGATTCTGCATCATGGACTCGAGCATCTCTGTTGCTGTAATGACTCTTGAACCGAGCATACGGCACTTGCTGATAAGGAACTTCTGAATAGAAGGAACCTCAATATTTGGAATCTCAACACCGAGGTCACCTCTGGCGATCATGATTCCATCTGCAAGCTCACATATTTCTTCTATATTATCAACACCTGATCTGTTCTCGATCTTGGCGATGATCTCAACATCATTTCCTCCGTTCTCATCAAGGAAATCTCTGATAGCCTTAACATCACTCTTATTAGATACAAAAGATGCAGCTACAAAATCAATTCCGTGCTTGAGTCCGAACAGAATGTCATCCTTATCCTGATCACTGAGGAACGGATGATCCAGAACTTTATTCGGGAAGTTCATACTCTTTCTGTCTGACAGAACTCCTCCGGCAAGACAGGTACATACCGCATCGGAGCCGTTAACTTCTTTTACCTCAAATATAACAAGGCCGTTGTTAACAAGTATTCTGTCTCCGGCCTTAAGGTTATCTGTAAGATGCTCAAAGTTTACGGATACTCTCTCCTGATTACCTACCACATCCTCTGTAGTAAAGGTGAATGTATCTCCCTCTTTCAGTTCAATCTTCTTATTTTCAAATGTCTTGATCCTGTATTCAGGGCCCTTTGTATCCAGCATGATAGCAACCGGAAGGTGAAGGTCTGCTCTGACCTTCTTAATAGCATCAAACTTCTTCCTCTGCTCTTCATGTGTACCGTGTGAGAAGTTAAGTCGTGCAACGTCCATACCGGCGATCATGAGCTTGCGGATCATTTCCTCGCTCTCGCTGGCCGGGCCTATAGTACAAATAACTTTAGTCTTTCTCTTCATATTCCGGTTCTCCTCATCATATCTGTAACACCCTCTGTTACAGTAAAAAATCAAAAACAAACAACAGTATAAAAAACTTATGTTTCTATGTCAAT
>ONEC01000055.1 GCA_900316715.1 uncultured Eubacteriales bacterium | reverse complement strand
CTGAATCCTTCTCTCGGCAAGGTTGGTTTCGGATATGCAGAGAGTGCATGGGGTTCAAGCTACATAGTTAATAAGGTTTTCGATAGAAGTGCAACTTATGGAGATTATGACTTCATCGCATGGCCGGCAAGTGGTTATTTCCCAAATGATATCTTTGATACAACCACACCTTGGTCAGTAACACTTAACCCTGCTAAGTTTAATACATCTGCTTCAGTTCTTAATTCAGCAGTTGTAAAGATCACCAGAGAATCTGATGGAAAGTCATGGACAATTACACAGGCTTACGATAAGACAGAGCCTGTTGAAAATGATATGGAAGTATCATATTTCCATGTTGACAGAGGCGGATATGCCATCGGTAACTGCATCATATTCCAGATCGGTTCTTCACTTTTAGGACGCGATGCTTACACAGGTGATTATAATGTAGAGATTACAGGCTTAAAGACAACAAGCGGTGATCCTGCAATGTTAAAATATACAGTCAGCTTCTTCGGTATGGGAGCTGATATGTCAAAGATCTCATCTTACTCCAACAATACTAATGTTGGTGTAACAGTATATAACGGAGTAGATTACTCAAAGGTTTATGATTATGTATATTATCTGATCAAGTATCCTGATATGCTCAGATTATACAGCGATAATCCTGCAGGAGCTCTCAGACATTTCGTAGAGCACGGTATGGCAGAAGGACGTCAGGCTAAGGCTTCATTTGATGTTATTTCATATAAGAATCAGTATCCTGACCTCAGAAAGAACTTCGGAGATGATCTGAAGAAGTACTATATCCATTATATGAATCATGGATATAAAGAAGGAAGAACAGCCATAGGCGTTCAGACAATAGTTAATCCTATCACAGTATATAACGGTGTTGATTACGCCAAGGTTTATGATTTCATTTACTATACAAATAAGTACTCTGATATAAAGAAGTATTATGGAAATGATGACGTAGCAGCTCTTAAGCATTTTGTAGAGCATGGTATGGCAGAAGGACGTCAGGGAAGCAGCACATTTGAACTTGGTTCATACAAGAATTCAAGCCCTGACCTCAGAAGACATTTCGGAAATGACAATAAGAAATACTACATCCACTACATGAATTACGGTTATAAAGAGGGAAGAAAAGCAGTTAATGTAACTACTATGTCTAAGCCGCTTACCGTATATAAAGGTGTGGATTACAGCAAGGTTTATGATTTTAATTTCTATATCAATAAATATGCTGATATGAAGAAGTATTATCAGTTTGATGATGAAAGCGCACTGAAGCATTTCGTAGAGCACGGAATGGCTGAGGGACGTCAGGGAAGCAGTACATTTGAACTTGGTTCATATAAGAATTCAAGCCCTGACCTCAGAAAGTATTACGGAAACGATAATTCAAAGTATTACATCCATTACATCAATCATGGTTATAAAGAGAATAGAGCGGCTACAGGCGCTGCTACCATGACAAATCCGACTACTGTTTTTGACGGCGTGGATTACAGCAAGGTTTATGACTTCAATTACTACATCAACAAGTACCCTGATATGAAGAAGTACTATCAGTATGATGATACAGGAGCTCTGAGACACTTTGTTCTTTACGGTATCAGAGAAGGAAGACAGGCAAGCGAAAACTTCAATCTTCAGGTATACAGACAGAATGCGACTGATCTTCAGAAATACTACGGTTTTGCACCGGAAAACAATATTAAATATGTAACGCATTATATGTATCACGGATATAAAGAAGGCAGAAAATCTAAATAATATATGATGGCATTACAAATGTTAGGAGAGAATGAACATGAGAAGGAAAGTTTTCAGTATATTTCTTGCGATATTTATTTTACTTACTACAGTCTTTATTCCATCAAATGAAAAGGTTGAAGCTGCTTCGGCAACGCTTCAGTACAATCTGACCGGTTCTACAAAGAATCTTGCATACAGTGAAACTCCTTATGGAAAGCACGGAAAGCTTCATGTAGACGGTATATATCTCAAGGATTCACATAATGAGAAGTATCAGTTAAGAGGTGCATCACTTCACGGACTTCAGTGGGATGTAGGATATAACTACATCAGTAAAGCGTCATTTCAGAGTCTCAGAGATGAGTGGGGAGTTACAGCAGTAAGACTTCCTGTATATGTTACTCAGGGCGGCTACACTGAGGGAGCTGCTTCGGCTATGGATACACGTATTCAGAATGCTGTAAAGTATGCAACTGATCTGGGAATGTATATACTTATTGACTGGCATGTACACGATGCATACGGCAATCCGGCTAATCCTAATACCTGGAAGAGCCAGGCTACAAGCTTCTTTGAAAAGTATGCGAAGATGTACAAGGATTATGGAAATGTTCTTTTTGAAATCTGTAATGAGCCTGTAAGCTCACCATGGTATGAAGGACATTCAAATGATCTTTATTCCTATGCAAATTCAATAGTAGGTGTTATCAGAAAGTATACAGATGCTATCGTAATTGCAGGAACAAATACCTGGTCTCAGCAGCCTGATCAGGTTATCGGACATAAGCTTTCTTATAAGAATGTAATGTACACAGTTCATTTCTATGCTGCTACTCATATAGGCGGAGACGGAAACTGGGTATATGACAATGTAAAGAAAGCACTTAACAACGGAGTACCTGTATTCTGTTCAGAGTTCGGTATCTGCGATGCAAGCGGAAACGGAAGCTACAACATAGACAGTGCCAACAAGTGGATGTCACTTTTTGATCAGTACAGCATCAGCTACTTCTGCTGGCATTTATCAAACAAGGGCGAAAGCTCAGCATATCTTAAGTCCAGCTGTTCAAAGAAGTCAGGATGGACTAATAATGATCTTTCCACAACAGGTGCATGGTTTGTAAATGTAAACCGTGAGCGTGAAGCTAAGGAGAAGCCTTCAGGACCTGTTACTGTATACAATGGAACAGATTATTCAAAGGTTTATGATTTTAACTACTATATCAGCAAGTACTCTGATATGGCTAAGTATTATAAGAATGATTCATCCGGAGCTCTGAAGCATTTCGTAGAGCACGGAATGGCTGAAGGACGTCAGGGAAAATCTACATTTGACGTGAAGTCATACATGAATATGTATCCTGACTTAAGAATGAACTTTGGCAAGGATCTTAAGAAGTACTATATCCATTATATCAACCATGGAGCAAGAGAAGGCAGAGTTGCAACAGGAGTTACAACTATTCAGAAGCCGATCACAAAGCTTAACGGAGTTGATTACAGCAAGGTTTACGACTTTAATTACTATATCAATAAATATGCAGACATGAAGAAGTACTTTGCCAACGATGACATAGGTGCACTTAAGCACTTTGTAGAGCATGGTATGGCAGAAGGCCGTCAGGGAATCGGTTCATTTGAACTGTCTTCATATAAGAATCTCTGGGCTGACCTTAGAAAAGCATTTCAGAATGACAACAAGAAGTACTACATCCATTATATGAATCATGGATATAAAGAGGGAAGACGTGCCACAGGCGCAGCTAAGCTTGTTAATCCGACAACAGTATATAACGGTGTAGACTACAGCAAGGTTTATAATTTTAATTATTATATAAATAAGTATCCTGATATGAAGAAGTATTATGCAAACGATGACTATGGCGCTATCAAGCACTTTGTAGAGCATGGTATTCGTGAGGGACGTCAGGGAAGTGAGAACTTCAATCTTCAGGTTTACAGAGCAAATGCAAAGGACCTGCAGAAGTATTACGGCTTTTCTAATGACAAGAACTATTTATATTATAATCACTATATGTATCATGGATACAAGGAAGGAAGAAGAGCAAAGTAATGATTAAGGTAAATGAAGACTATTTGAAATTGCCGGGAAGCTATCTTTTTTCAACGATAGCAAAGAAAGTAGCAGCTTTCAGTGAGGCAAATCCGGACAAAAAAATTATCAGACTTGGAATAGGAGATGTAACACAGCCTCTGTGCCCTGCAGTTATCAAGGCACTTCATTCAGCAGTAGATGAGATGGCTGATGCCGCAACATTTAAGGGATATGCACCTGATCTGGGATATGCATTCCTTAGAGAGACCATCGTAGATAAGGTATTTAAGCCTCTGGGCGCTGATATTGCGGCAGATGAGATATTTGTCAGCGACGGAGCAAAGAGCGATTGTGGAAATATCCAGGAGATCTTCGCAAAGGACGTAAAGGTTGCAGTCTGCGATCCTGTGTATCCTGTATATGTGGATACTAACGTTATGGCAGGAAGAACAGGTACTTACGATGCAGCTACTGAGCTGTGGAGTGACGTGCTCTATATGCCATGTACAGCAGCTAACGGATTTGCACCTGAACTGCCTTCAGAAGTTCCTGATATTATATATCTCTGCTTCCCGAACAATCCGACAGGCGCTACGATCACCAAGCCACAGCTTCAGGAATGGGTTGACTATGCTGTGCGCAATAAGTCTGTGATCATCTATGATGCCGCTTATGAGGCATATATTAGCGAGCCGGATGTTCCGCATTCAATCTATGAGTGTGAAGGAGCAAGAGAGTGTGCGATTGAAATAAGAAGTTTTTCAAAGAATGCCGGTTTTACCGGTGTGAGACTTGGATACACTGTTATCCCTAAGGATCTCAAGGGAGAAAATGGGGAATCACTTCATGCACTCTGGGCAAGACGTCATGGAACCAAGTTTAATGGTGCGCCATACATTGTTCAGAAGGCCGGAGAGGCAGTATATTCAGAGGAAGGTCAGCGTGAGACCAGAGAGCAGATTGCTTACTACATGAATAATGCAAAAGTAATCTACGAAGGACTAAAGTCTGCAGGATATACAGTATCCGGTGGTGTAAATGCACCGTATATCTGGCTTAAGACACCTGATAACATGACTTCATGGGAATTCTTCGACTATCTGCTGGAAAAGGCAAATGTTGTAGGAACTCCTGGTTCAGGTTTTGGACCAAGCGGAGAGGGATATTTCCGTCTGACAGCTTTCGGTTCATATGAAAACACAGTTGAGGCAATAGAGAGAATTACTAGAATTTAGTAATAGGCAACAAAAGGGAGATTTATTGATGATATTTAGAGGCTTAATTAAAAGAATTACATATGGAACACTTGCGCTTGCAATGGGGTTTTCTGTTTATGTGGGCTCCCCTGCGGACCCGGTATACGTTTATGCGGATACTACAGTAAACGATAACGATAATAAGGAAGCGGGCATAAGCGGTGAAGAGATCGTGGCGCTGGCGGCATCATATGTCGGAAAGCTTCCGTACGGAGGCGGCAAGAGTCTTGAAACCAGTGTTGACTGCGCGTGGTTCGCGGGCAGAATATTCGAGAAATTCGGAATTGATATCTATGCAACATCTTACAGATATGGATACGGTACACTGTCAGGATACCTGTTCTATCAGGGACGTGATATCGGAACCTTTGTAGGAACTGATCCAAAGCTGGCTCAGGCAGGTGATCTTATCGTTACTACAGGCCACGTGGCTATCGCAACAGGTAAGGGAACTGCAATTTCCGCACTTATGCAGGGTGTAAGAGAGCATCCGGTACAGGATGGAGATCCATATCACTATTTCGGCGGATACAATGGAGAGTACAGAATCTACAGACCTTTCAAGGTTAAGGCAAATGCAGTATATAACGATCCTATTAACGGAATCTATCAGGGTGTGGACTACTCAGCAGTATATAACTACAAGTATTACAGCACCAGATATACAGATCTTGCCGGATATTACGGATTCGTTGAAAATGCGAAGGATCAGAGCGAGGCTACTTCAATTGCTGAGCTTTACATCAAGCATTTCATCAACCATGGTATGCGTGAAGGCCGTTACTGGGACAGAGACTACGTTAAGTACTTTGTTCATTACATGAACCATGGAAAGAAGGAAAATCGTAACGGAAGAAAGATATTAAATCCTGTTACGGTTTATAACGGAGTTGATTATAAGGATATCTATGATTTCAATTACTATGTAAACAAGTATCCTGATATGAAGAATTATTATTCAGATGATGATGAAGCTGCACTTAAGCACTTCGTAGAGCATGGTATGGCAGAAGGCCGTCAGGGTAACGAGTCATTTGAACTTACATCATATAAGTATCTTTATAGTGACCTCAGAACACACTTTGGAAATGATAACAAGAAGTATTACATTCATTATATGAATTATGGAAAGAAAGAAGGCAGAACATCAACAGGTGTGACCAAGATGGTGAACTACCAGACACTTTACACATATAATGGAGAAACTTTAAATTTCAGCAAAGTGTATGATTTCAATTACTACATAAACAAGTATCCTGATATGAAGAAGTATTATCAGAACGATGATGCCGGAGCTTTAAAGCACTTTGTAGAACATGGTATCAGAGAGGGACGTCAGGGATCTGAAAACTTTAATCTTCAGGTATACAGAAGCAATTCTCCGGATCTTATGAGACTCTGGGGAGTTGATAAGAGCAACAACTATCTGTATTACAGACACTATATGATCCATGGATACAGAGAAAACAGAAAGTCACATTAATTTTATCAAAGGGGGGACGTATGAAGAATGAACTCAAAACTGAATAACGTTACTAGAAGAATTGTTTCAATGCTTATGGCCCTGGTGATAGCCTTTACAATGGTTGTTACCGAGAAACCAAAGGTTAAGGTGCAGGCTGCAGGGCCGAAACTTATAGCCTTTACATTTGATGACGGACCATCAGCGAGTCAGACGGGAAGGCTTCTGGATGGACTTAGTGCCAGAGGCGCAAAAGCAACATTCTTTATGAATGGAACAAATGGAGCACATGGTGTAAAGAATAATATGAGTCTTGTTAGAAGGATGGTTAGTGAAGGTCATCAGATAGCAAATCATACCTGGAGCCATATAACTCCATTCAACAAACTTGGAGCTGGTCAGATCAGTTCAGAGGTTGCAGGTGTAAATGAGTATCTTTATGACGCCATGGGCGGATCGTTCCAGACAATGGTCCGTATTCCTGGCGGTGCTACATCAAGCACAATTTCAGCTACAGTCAATTCACCAATGATTCTTTGGTCAGTTGACCCTCTTGACTGGAAGTATAGAAATGCCAACACTGTTTATAACAACATTATGAATAGTGCCAGCGATGGAGGCATAGTGCTTGTTCATGATCTTTATGGATCAAGCGTAGATGGTGCACTCAGAGCTATATCATCACTTCAGGCTCAGGGTTATGAGTGCGTTACTGTTGCCGAGCTCTTCAGAAGAAGAGGAGTTACACCAAATAACGGATCAACCTATTCAAAGGTTGGCGTTACAGGAGTTAACCTTCCGGCATACAGTGCTCCGGCTATTACAGCCAATATGGATAACTATGCAAATGTAACCGTTACCATTAACAACTCAAACGACGGAACAACTATACATTATACAACTGATGGTTCAGAACCTGGATTTAACAGCCCTGTATGGAGCGGTTCGATGAAGGTCACCAGTAATATGACTATCAAGGCTGTGGGCTATGATAAGTATGGTACCAGAACACCGACCGCATCAAAGAGCTTTACAGCAGGAGAGTATTTCGGAACCTTTGATGCAAAGTTCTATGCAGATAAGTACCCTGATTTAAAGCAGGCTTTTGGCTATGATACCAATCAGCTCTGGAATCATTATCTGAACTGTGGTCTTGCAGAGGGCCGTCAGGGAAGTGCTATCTTCTCACTGTCATATTACAAGGATGCCAATCCGGATCTGGTAAAGGCTTTCGGTAATAATAATTTACAGTATCTCAGACATTTTGCACTTCATGGTATGAAGGAAGGCAGAGTTGCTTCAAGCAACTTTGATGTTAAGAGTTATAAGATGCAGTATCCTGACCTGAGACAGAACTTTGGCAGTGATATGACAAAGTATTTCACTCATTATCTGAAGCACGGATATCAGGAAAAGAGAACGGGAACAGGATGTGAGGAAGTAGTAAAGGCAACAACCGTATATAATGGCATAGACTATTCAAAGGTTTATGATTATTACTATTACATCAATAAGTATCCTGATATCAAGAAGTACTACTCAAAGGATGATGTAACAACTCTTAAGCACTTCGTAGAGCATGGTATGGCAGAAGGCCGTCAGGCTATCAGCAGCTTTGATGTAAGAGCTTATAGAAACAATTATCCGGATCTTAACAAGAACTTCGGAAATGACTGGAAGAAGTACTTTGTACATTACATGAATCATGGTTATAAAGAGAAGAGAAGTGCTGTTGGAACTGAAGTTTCAAATCCTGTAACAGTATACAGAGGAGTTGACTACTCAGCAGTATATGACTTCAATTATTACATTAACAAGTATCCTGATATGTATAAGTATTATGCAAAGAATGATGTAGGAGCGCTTAAGCACTTTGTAGAGCATGGTATGGCAGAAGGACGTCAGGGCTGCGCTGCATTCAATGTTCAGGTATACAGAAGCAAGAACCCTGATCTCAATGGTCATTTTGGAAATAATCTGAAGAAGTATTATATCCACTATAAGGATCATGGAAAGAACGAAAACAGAGTTTCTGCAGCTAATAAGGTAGATAAGCCTATCACTGTATATAATGGTGTAGACTACAGCAAGGTATATGACTTCAATTACTACATTAATAAGTATCCGGATATGAAGAAGTACTACGGAAACAATGACGTTGCTGCACTGAAGCATTTCGTATATCACGGAATGGCAGAGGGACGTCAGGCAAAGGCAAACTTTGATCCAAAGGCATACAGAGCAAACTACGCTGATCTGAATGGATACTTTGGAAATGATTATGTGAAGTATTATATTCATTATATGAATCATGGTATTTATGAGGGTAGAAAGGGGAATTAATGAAGAGAAGAGTTACCAGTGTAATCCTCGCTTTATTCATTATCCTTGCAGCACTAAACCACACCGGACTTACAGCAGAAGCGGCAAGTGGATATAGTATCAAAGTAAATTACACGGAAAACGTTGTAACTATTTATCTTAACGATGTTCCGATAAGAGCGTGTCTTTGTTCAACAGGAACCTGGACACCACACAGCGGAACATACAGAATGTCAACTAAGTACAGATGGGGCTTACTTAAGGGCAATGTCTGGGGACAGTATTGTACTATCATTACAGGAAATATCTGGTTCCATTCAGTTCCTTATCTCAGCCAGGATCCATCTGATCTTGAATACTGGGAATATGATAAGCTGGGCACCTCATGTTCAGCAGGATGCGTAAGACTCTGCGTAGAAGATGTAAAGTGGATATATGACAATGTTCCTTCGGGAACACCGGTAACATTTTACAGCAGCAGTGATCCGGGTCCTCTTGGAAAGCCGCAGGGCTTAAAGATAAGTGAGGCACCGGAAGGTTATCGCGGATGGGATCCAACAGATCCTAATTCATCAAACCCATGGAATGGCGATTCAAGCTATCTGGGATATGCTTTTGATTCAAAACAGTATGAGAAGTATAATCCTGATCTGAAGAGCGCATATGGCGGAGATGAGAGAAAGTTAAAGGTTCACTGGCTTACAACAGGAATCAGTGAAAAGAGAAGAGCTTCTGATGAGTTTGATCTGAACTTCTATCGTTCATTCTATCCGGAGCTTGTATCTAAATATGGTAATGATCAATATGCACTTGTGGCATATTACAATAACACCGGAAGAAGCGAGGGACAGATCGGAAGCATAGAGAACTCATCAATAAAGTATATCTTTGATGCAAAGTATTATGCAGACAGCAATCCGAGCCTTAAGAGCCAGTATGGATATGATGCTGAAAAGTTATGGAAGCAGTATATCGAGACCGGTGTTAATTCCGGAAAACAGGGAAGTCTCATCTTCTCAATGAGCTATTATAAGAATGCATATCCGGATCTTAAGAAGGCATTTGGAGATAACTCAATACTGTATCTCAAGCATTTTGTAGAACATGGCATGAGAGAAGGAAGAGTTGCTTCAAGCAACTTTGATGTAAACAGTTACAAAATGCAGTATCCGGACCTGAGACAGAACTTTGGCAGTGATATGACAAAGTACTACATCCATTATGTGAAGCATGGATATCAGGAAAAGAGAGCAGGAACAGGCTGTGAAGAAGTAGTAAAGGCTACAACAGTATATAACGGAGTGGATTATTCCAAGGTATACGATTACTATTACTACATCAATAAGTATCCTGATGTTAGAAAGTATTTTTCGAAGGATGACACAGCAACTATTAAGCATTTCGTAGAGCACGGAATGTCAGAAGGCCGTCAGGCCATAAGTACTTTCGATGTAAAGGCATACAGCCGGAATTATGCCGATCTCAGAGGCTATTTTGGAAACGACTGGAAGAAGTACTATATACATTATATGAATCATGGCTACAATGAGAAGAGAAGCGGTGTGGCGGCTGAAGTAACAAATCCTGTAACAATCTATAAGGGTGTTGATTATTCAGCAGTTTACGACTTCAATTACTACATCACAAAGTACCCTGATATGTATAAGTACTATGCTAAGAATGATGTCGGAGCACTTAAGCACTTTGTAGAGCATGGTATGGCAGAAGGCCGTCAGGGCTCAGCTTCATTTAGTGCTCAGAGCTATAGAAATAAGTATTCAGATCTTAACGGTCATTTTGGAAATGACTGGAAGAAGTACTATATCCATTACATGAATCATGGAAAGGGCGAAGGAAGAGTCGGTGCTCTGAATAAGATTGATAAGCCGGTTACAGTATATAACGGCGTTGATTACAGCAAGGTTTATGACTTTAACTACTATATCAACATGTATCCTGACATGAAGAAGTATTATGCAGGTAATGATGTGGCTGCACTGAGACATTTTGTATATCATGGAATGTCAGAAGGCCGTCAGGCAAAGGCAGCATTTAATCCGAAGGCTTACAGAACGAACTATGCCGATCTGAACGGTCACTTCGGAAATGACTGGAGGAAGTACTATATTCACTATATGAATCATGGTTATTTCGAAGGTCGAAAAGGTAATTAAAAGAATCCCGAGAGGGTAAACTATAGAGGGAGAATGGCGTCGATACCATTCTCCCTCTTGTTTATAATGTGGATTTATGATACAATTTAGTATCTTTATGCATAAAACGGGATTCGAAAGGATAACTAGAATATGGGAAAGATTAGTGTTGAAACTTGTGAAATAGAGGGACTTAAAATCATTACTCCAACAGTATTCGGCGATGAAAGAGGATACTTTATGGAGACCTATAATTATAATGATATGAAGGAGGCTGGCATAGATATAAACTTTGTTCAGGATAACCAGTCTGCTTCAAAGAAGGGCGTTTTAAGAGGCCTTCATTTCCAGATAGAATATCCTCAGGATAAGATAGTAAGAGTTGTCAGAGGAGAAGTTTTTGACGTAGCAGTAGACCTTAGAAAGGGTTCTCCGACTTTTGGACAGTGGCATGGAGTAGTGCTTTCTGAGCAGAATAAAAAGCAGTATTTTATTCCAAAGAACTTTGCACATGGATTCTTAGTTCTTTCGGATTATGCAGAATTTGCTTATAAGTGTTCTGATTTTTATCATCCAAATGATGAGGGCGGCCTTCTGTGGTCTGATCCGGATATCGGAATTGACTGGCCTTTCCCTGAAGGACTTACAGCAGATGACCTTGTAATATCAGAAAAAGATCATAACTGGAATGGCATTAAGGCTTATATGAAGGAAAGAGGATTATGATTAAATCTATCTGGGATAACAGAGGATTAGCATTAAGACTTGCAAAGAATGATATAAAGAATAAGTTTGCCGGTTCATATCTTGGTATCGTATGGGCTTTTATTCAGCCGATAGTTACCGTATTTGTGTATTGGATGATCTTCGAGGTCGGATTTAAGTCGGGGGATAGCAGCAATTATCCTTTCATTCTTTATCTGATCTGTGGAATCGTACCATGGTTTTACTTTGCAGAGGCTCTTGCCGGAGGAACAAACTGCCTTGTTGAATACAGCTACCTTGTAAAGAAGGTTGTGTTCAATATAGATATTCTTCCGCTGGTAAAGGTTATATCTGCACTTTTTACACATATATTTTTCCTGTGCCTGGCAATTATCATATTAGTTTGTTACGGATATATTCCGGGAGTATGCATAGTCCAGCTTCCGTATTATATGATCTGCAACATCGTACTGCTGCTGGGACTTATACATTTTACATCAGCAATCACAGTATTTTTTAAAGATATATATCAGTTCGTTAATATATTTGTTATTCAGCTGGGGGTTTGGGTTACACCTATTATGTGGGATGCGGCCGCAAGACTTGCAGATCACCGTGTTCTGTCAGTGATATTCAAGTTAAACCCGGTATATTATATTGTAGATGGATTCAGAGATAGTCTGTTGTATCAGAAGTGGGTGTGGGAAGGAAAAGGCCTTTGGACTTTATACTTCTGGGCTATAACGCTGATCATCCTGTTCAGTGGAATGAGATTCTTCAGCAAGACAAAACCTCACTTTGCAGATGTATTATAGGTGATACGTATGAATGATTATGCGATCCGCGTAGAAAATATTTCAAAGGTTTATAAACTATACAGCCGAAATATAGACAGATTAAAGGATTCTCTCAATTTAGGAAAAGGAAAATACAAAGAACATTATGCGCTGAACAACCTGTCCTTTGATATAAAGAAGGGCGAGTGCGTGGGAATAATAGGAACTAATGGAGCCGGAAAGTCCACTATTCTTAAGATTATCACAGGAGTTCTTTCGCCTACTCAGGGTAAGGTTGAAATAGACGGAAGGATAAGCGCATTGCTTGAGCTGGGTGCCGGATTCAATATGGAATATACCGGCGTCGAGAATATTTACCTTAACGGAACTATGATGGGATTCTCCAGAGAAGAGGTGGATTCAAGGATGCAGAGCATTCTGGAATTTGCTGATATCGGAGAATATGTTAATCAGCCGGTAAAGACGTATTCATCGGGAATGTTCGTCAGACTTGCATTTGCAGTGGCTATTAATATTGACCCGGAGATACTTATAGTTGATGAAGCGCTTTCTGTAGGAGATGTATTCTTCCAGTCCAAGTGCTATAAGAAATTTGAAGAGTTCAAAGAAGCCGGAAAGACGATCATATTCGTCAGCCATGATCTGTCCAGCATACAAAAATACTGCGACAGAGCCATTCTTCTTGATAAGGGAAGCAAGATAGGCGAAGGAAAGCCTTCAGAGATCATAGATATGTATAAGAGAGCTATGGTCGGAATGCTTGAAGATGAGGCTGAAGAAGAGAAGGAGCAGGACAAGGCTCAGCCTATACCGCTCAATCCTGATGTACAGGAGTACGGCGACCGTCTGATAGAGATAACAGGCTTCTCTATTATAGATAATACAGGCAAAGCCACAACAACGCTTATTAAGGGCGATGCCTTTACTATACAGGTGAAGATAACTTCACATATTGAGACTTCAGATCCGATAGTGGCCTTTACCATAAAGGATCCTAAGGGTACCGATATTACCGGAACCAACACCATGTTTGAAGGTATTAATGTCGGAAACATGTCCGTCGGAGATGAACGTACCATAAGCTTTAAACAGAATCTGGATATCCAGGGAGGACAGTACATACTGTCGCTGGGATGTACCAGATATGAAAATGATGATTTTAAGGTTTACCATAGATTATATGATGTGTGTTCTATAGCGGTTGTTTCATCAAAGAACACAGTAGGATACTACGATATGAATTCAGTCGTTACAGTTGAGTAAGAAAAGACTGGAATATCGAGAGAATTGTGTATGGAAGAGTATATCGGAAAAGTAAAACTGAATTATGACTTCTATTCCGGAGATGACAGCTATAGCGACGGAAGTATAGAAGATACATTACTTGATATAGTTAAGAATACTGAGAGCGATATGCTGGAGAAGCGTATAGCTGAAGAAGAGGACTGGGCGGTTTTATATCATCTGTCAGATATCAGAAAGAACATTCTGGAATGGTATGATATGAAGCCGGGCGCCAACGTTCTTGAGATCGGTGCGGGCTGCGGAGCCGTAACAGGTGTTCTCTGCGATAAGGCAGAGGAGGTTGTGTGCATAGATCTGTCCAAGAAGAGATCTCATATTAATGCATACAGAAATCAGCAGTATGATAACTTAACTATATACGTTGGTAATTTTAAAGACATTAAGATAGAAGAAAAGTTTGATTATGTAACACTCATTGGAGTGCTGGAGTATTCGATCTTCTATGTGGGAGGAGATAATCCTTTCGAGGAGATGATACGACGGGCTAAAGAATATCTTAAGCCTGATGGAAAACTGATAATTGCGATTGAAAATAAATATGGACTTAAGTACTGGGCAGGAGCAAGTGAGGACCACACCGGAAAGAGATTTGATGGCATCACAGGGTATACCGGCGTTGACAGAGTCAGAACTTTCTCCAGACAGAAGCTTGAGGCCATGGTCAAGAAAACCGGTTTCCCGGATGTTAAGTTCTTCTATCCGGTTCCGGATTACAAGATGCCGATGGAGATATACTCCGACAGAAGGCTTCCTAAGAAGGGGGATATCAAGGATATATCGCCGGCCTATGACAGGGAAAGAATGCTCTACTTTGATGAGGTAAAAGCATTTGACTCCATCTGTGAGGATGGACTCTTCCCAACATTTGCCAATTCATTTCTTGTAATTGCCGGTCAGGAGGATAACAAGGACAAAGTACCCGAAAGGGAAGTTCTGTATTCCAAGTTTAACAGACTGAGAGCTCCTATTTACAGGATGCAGACCAGAATCGTAAAAGAGAAGGGTGTCAGATATGTTGATAAGAAGACACTTTCCGAACGGGGATACATAGAGAAGCTGAAGACTAATCAGGAATTAGTTGAAAAGCTGTATAAGAATCTGAGCACAGTAAGAGGTTCGATAACAGGAGATACTATTACATATCCATATATTATGGGTAGACGTATGGATTCCGAGATTGATTATTCGGAGGGTGATCCGGATGATATGATCAGGAAGATCAACGAGATTGCTGATAAAGTGCAGCAGTACAATCCGGAATATGTATCAACCTTTAAGAATTCTGATGAGTTCAGGAATATATTCGGGAATATCGATCCGGGTGAATGCGATGCTGTATGCCCGGCAAATATTGATGAGGTACTAAGCAACATTATTGAAACTGATGAAGGAACTCTGTATGAGATAGATTTTGAATGGGTTTTCAAGTTCCCTATCCCGGTGCGGTACATCAGATTCAGAATTTTCCATTATCTTTATTATGAACATGTCAATGAATTGAAAGACAGAATAGACTATGAAGAGTATATGAACAAGGCCGGCTTTACGGATACTGAGCTCGATATATATTCCGATATGGAAAGTTCGTTTCAAAGAATGATATACGGTTCGGGTCCGGAGAATGTCTATACTGCCGGATACGTTAAACCGGTTCATAACATTGACCTTTTGCTGAAACATAAGGACAATCTGCTTGCCTATAAGACCAGACAGTATGAGATTGAACATGCGAGAAATGAAAATATCCGACACGCCATAAGAAATCCGTTTTTCGGAGTCGGCCTTGTCGGTAAAAGAATAAAGCGTAAAGCAAAGAGGAATGATCAAAAAAAGAAAGGAAACTAGTTATGTTATTTAGGTTCATGAAAAAGGCCGGTGCTGTAGTTCTGGCACTGATGATTGTATTATCAGGCTTTTGCACTAAGACGGCATTCGCCGTTGAGAAAGCACCGAGTACAACCAAGAAAGCTGCTTTCACGATTGTTATCGATCCGGGACACGGACAGTCACAGGGTTATGATACCGGAGCTGTCGGAACACTGCCGGACGGAAGTGTTGTTTATGAGAGAGATGTAAATCTCAGGATCGCATTATACCTTCAGCAGGAGCTGTCACAGTATGCGAATGTCGAAGTCTATATGACAAGAACCACAAGAGTATCAAATTGCAAAAACCTTGAGACAATAGGTAAGTACGCAGGACAGAAGAATGCTGATCTTCTCATAAGCGTTCATAACAATTCAAGTACAAACAGTAATTCAAATGGTTCACTTATCTGTGTTCCTAATGATCACTATGACAAGAATTGTTATACAGTAGCTAACGGAGTAGCAAAGAACATTCTTTCAAATCTTGTATCTCTCGGACTTAAGAACAATGGACTTTACTATCGTCCGACAGAGAATGGTTCAACTTATCCGGATGGATCATCTTCAGATTATTACGGAATCATCTATCATGGAAAGATGAATCATACACCATCTATCATTGTAGAACATGCGTTCATGAGTAATAGTGATGATCTCAAGACATGGCTTACAAATGACAGCTCACTTAAGAAGCTGGCTCAGGCAGATGCCAAGGGTATCGCAGATTACTTCGGATTTAAGGAAAATGCAGCTAAGTCCGGTCCTGTTGTTGTAAACAAGGGTGTGGATTACAGCTCAGTATTTGATTTTAATTACTATATTAATACTTATTCTGATATGAAGAAGTATTACGGAAATGATCCGGCGGGAGCACTTCTTCACTTCCTCAGATCAGGTATGGCAGAAGGACGTCAAGGTAATTCATCTTTCTCTGTAATGACATATAAAGCTAATTATCAGGATCTTCAGGGATATTTCGGTAATGATTACAAGAAATACTATGTTCACTATGTAAATCATGGAAAGGCTGAAGGCCGTGTATCAACACCGCTTGCTACAGGCAAGAACATATTTAACGGTGTGGATTACAGCGCGATTTATGATTTCAATTACTATATCAACAAGTACCCTGATATGAAGCAGCATTATGCCAACAATCCGACAGAAGCTTTAAGACACTTCATCAATCACGGTATGTCAGAAGGACGTCAGGGATGTGCAGGTTTCGATGTTCAGTCATATAAGAACGAGTATGCGGACCTCAGATCACATTTCGGAAATGACCTTAAGAAGTACTATATTCACTACATGAATCATGGTAAGAGTGAAGGAAGACACGGAACAGGATATACAGGCACAAAGCCGGCTGTTTCGACAGTGCTTAACGGAGTTGATTACGGTTCCGTATTTGATTATAACTTCTATATCAATAAGTATTCCGATATGAAGAAGTATTATGCGGGTGATCCTGCGGGAGCACTCAAACATTTTGTGCTTCACGGTATCAGTGAAGGCCGTCAGGCTATATCAACCTTCGATGTTAAGTCATACAGAAACCTTAACGCTGACTTAAGAGGTTACTGGGGAACGGATTATAAGAAGTATGTAGAGCACTACATCAATCACGGTAAGAGAGAAGGCAGAAAGGCTGTCGGTTCTCCTGATAAGATTCAGAATCCTGTAACCGTACTCAATAATGTTGATTATAAGGCAGTATATGATTTCAATTACTATGTAAGCAGATATGCCGATATAAAGAAGAACTACGGCAATGATGATTACCTTGCGCTGAGACATTTCGCATATCACGGAATGTTCGAGAACAGAGATGGTAAGGCAAGCTACGATAAGAATACTTATAATAAGCTGAAGCAGGAAGGAATCAACAATAACCCAGAGCTGAAGAATCAGCTTCATCCGATAATGGGTAATTCTGAAGCAACAAAGCAGCAGATGATAGCATTCTATAATGCTCATGCTAAGTATCCTGATTTCTATAAGAATACAGAAGCTTCAACACTTGATAAGTTTGTTCAGATGTATATCGATGAGTGTAAGGCTGAAGGCGTTAAGCCTGAGGTTGCATTTGCTCAGGCTATGCATGAAACAGCATTCCTCAAGTATGGTGGAGATGTTAAGATCGAACAGTTTAACTTTGGTGGATTAGGAGCAACCGGAGGAGTTCCGGGTAACTCATTCCCTGACATCAGAACAGGTGTGAGAGCTCAGATCCAGCATCTTAAGGCATATGCATCTACAGCAGCACTTAAGAATAAGTGTGTAGATGAGAGATTTAAGTATGTAACAAGAGGATGTGCTCCTTATATCGAATATCTTTCATCAGCAAATAACCCTAATGGTAAGGGATGGGCAAAGGATCCAGCTTATGCTGAAAAGATCAATAAGTATGTGAACGAGATCAAATCCAAGTAGGATTACAGGAGGACAGTTTAATGAAGGGAATAATTCTTGCCGGTGGAAGCGGCACAAGATTATATCCGCTTACAAAGGCAGTTTCAAAGCAGATTATGCCTGTTTATGATAAGCCGATGATATATTATCCGCTTTCAACACTTATGCTGGCCGGAATAAGAGAAGTACTTATAATATCAACCCCAAGAGATCTTCCGGTATTCAAAGAGCTTTTTGGTGATGGCTCACAGCTCGGAATGGAATTCGCCTATGCTGTTCAGGAAACACCTCGTGGACTTGCAGATGCATTTATTATAGGTGAAGAGTTTATAGGAAGCGACAGAGTTGCCCTTGTTCTTGGAGATAACATTTTCTACGGACAGAGCTTCTCAAGGGTTCTTAAGGCAGCTGCCGAGAGAGAAAAGGGAGCAACTATTTTCGGATACTATGTAAAGGATCCGAGAGAATACGGAGTTGTAGAGTTTGATGAGAACGGAAAGGCTCTTTCCATAGAGGAGAAGCCTGAGAATCCTAAATCAAACTATGCAGTACCGGGACTCTACTTCTATGATAATGATGTTGTGGAAATTGCAAAGAATGTAAAGCCTTCTGCACGTGGAGAGATAGAGATAACATCTATTAATAATGAGTACCTTAACAGAGGAACTCTTATGGTTGAAACTCTTGGCCGCGGTTTTGCATGGCTGGATACAGGAAATCATGATATGCTTCTTGACGCAGCAGATTTTGTGGCTGCATTTCAGAAGAGACAGGGTATGTACATATCATGCATTGAAGAGATAGCTTATAGAAAAGGCTTTATCGACAGAGACCAGCTGCTTAAGCTGGCAGAGCCATTGATGAAAACAGCATATGGAAATTATCTTATAGATATTGCCAATGGCTTATAAATAAAGGGATTAAAGCAGCATGTTGCGCGAAAGCGGACATGCTGCTTTTTTAGTGTTTGAATTATTAATCACAGTAAATTATAATATATGTATTGACACATTTGTTTAAAATTTGTCGAATTGGAGGGTATTGGGATGATGAGTAGGAAACGTGCGCGAAAAGGGTTAACGCTCGTTCTGGCGTTGGCCATGTGTATTCTGATCATGCCGGCTAAACCGATTCAGGCGGCTGATCTGAGGGTTAGTTACAGTATTGAGTTTAGGGGGACAACTTATAATGTAACGAAGGATGAAGACAGGGCGTGGGAAGTCCTGGATATCATCAATGCAGAGCGGCGAAGTTATGGTCTTGATCCGTTAGTAATGGATAAAAGACTGATGGAAACGGCTATGGGACGTGCTGCGGAGATTACGGTCAAGTTTGATCATACCAGACCGGATGGTTCAAGCTGTTTTAATGTATATCCTATAGGTGAGTTCTTTGTTGGTGAAAACATCGCTTATGGTTATCCAAAGGCGTCTGATGTTATGACCGCATGGATGAACTCAGCAGGTCACAGACAGAATATCCTGACAGCAGATTTTAAGGCTGTTGGCGTCGGATGTGTCAAGGTGAATGGAAGAAGCGTACTCTACTGGGTACAGTCTTTTGGTGATGTTGTTCTGGAAGCAGCGGTAAGACCGGGCTCTACTGTTTACAACGGGGTTGATTATTCAGCAGTTTATGATTTCGATTATTATATTAACAAGTACTCTGATATGAAGAGCTATTATGCATATAATGAAAAAGCTGCTTTAGCTCATTTTGTAAACTATGGAATGGCAGAAGGCCGTCAGGGTTGTGCAGAGTTTAATGTAAAGTCATACAAGAACAGATATGCTGACCTCAGGAAAGCTTTCGGAAATGACTTGAAGAAATACTATCTGCATTACATAAATTACGGCAAGGCCGAGAAGAGAACTGCTACCGGCAGTACAGCCATCGTGAATCCTATAACCGTCTATAATGGCGTGGATTACAGCAGGGTATATGATTTTAATTACTATATCAGCAGATACTCAGACATTAAGAAGTATTATGGTGATGATGATGTAGCGGCACTTAAGCATTTTGTTGAACATGGAATGGCAGAAGGCCGTCAGGGTTCAGCAAACTTTGATGTGACATCCTATAAGATGGATTCACCGGATCTGAGATCGTACTACAAAAACGATAACAAGAAGTATTACATCCATTATATGAATTATGGATATAAGGAGAACAGGGCTGCCACAGGTGCAACCAAGCTGAAGAACCCTACAACTGTATTCGAAGGTGTGGATTACAGCAAAGTTTATAACTTTGAGTACTACATTAATAAATATTCTGATATGAAGGCTTATTTTGGCAATGATGATCAGGCAGCCATAAGACACTTTGTATTATATGGAATGGCAGAGGGTCGTCAGGGTTCAGCGAGCTTTGATCTGAATTCATATAAGAATGCTAATCCGGATCTGAGAAAATGTTTCAAGAAGGATAATAAGAAATACTATATCCATTACCTGAATCATGGATATAAAGAAGGAAGAGCAGCCACAGGCGTAACTAAGATGAAGAATCCGGTTACTGTTTATAATGGAGTGGATTACAGCAAGGTATATGATTTTGAGTATTACATTAGCACATACTCAGACATGAAGAAGTATTTTCAGTATGATGATGAAGGCGCTCTGAGACATTTTGTTGAGTATGGCATTAAGGAAGGCCGTCAGGGAAAGGCAAACTTTAATGTTAAGGTCTATAGAGAGAATTCACCGGACCTTCAGGGCTATTACGGATTCAATTCTTCCAACAATATTAAATACGTGATGCACTATATAAATCACGGATATAAGGAGAATAGAAAATCAAAGTAGATAGATTAGTATATATATATTAATATAAAACGGATAAAAGGAGATAGGAATTGGGGTTTCTGATTCCTATTTCCTTTTTATGTATGAGATGTTACGTAAATCGCATAGACTTTTTGGGGGTTATATGGTATATTAACGTGAGCTAATTATCGGTTTTACATAGAAATATGGGGTATAAGAAACTGTTATGTATAAAAGAAATGCACAAGGATGGTCAAAACATCTTGATTTTTTTGTAATAGATGAAATAACGTTACAGATTTCACTTATTCTTGCGTGTCTTCTGAGGCAGGGATATATGCCGTATGAAGCACCGATTTATCGTATATTGGCAGCGGTTTTAGTTTTAACAGATGCTATTGTTATAATGCTGCTTAATACTATGCACAATGTTATTAAGAGAGGCTTGTATGAAGAGTTTGTATGTACAATAAAACATTGTATGATGGTGTTGGGTATAGCAACTATTTTTATGTTTGTTACTCAATCAGGATTTATATATTCAAGAATAGTT
>ONEC01000077.1 GCA_900316715.1 uncultured Eubacteriales bacterium | reverse complement strand
CGATTATAGTAACGACATGATTGGTATCTTTCGGAGGGTTAGTCTTGTCTGTAAGATAATAATTACTATGTCCCTCAGAATCTTTTCCGGCGCCCTTCTGATCTGCAAATATCGCTACAAATACAGCGCCATGCTTTATTATGCCTTCCTTGATCTCTTCAGGACTGTCATATATAAGTCCCTGAGTCAGAAGGTAACTTCCCATATATTTTGTAAGTTTTCCCTCTTCCTCAAGCTTGGCAAAATTATCTACGCTCTTTTCAAGCTCTCTGGCATCCGTATTGATCGGTGCCTCCTGCTCATATATCGGTCCTGCACCAAGCGCGAACTGCTGTACAACCAGACCGGAAGAACCTCCGACAAAGTATGGGATTGTCTTATTCTTCTTCTTTTCACCAACTACATATACACCGTCTTCCTGTGAATCAGACGGTCTATCTTCAGCAAACTGATATACCGAATAACAGATATGTCCTTCGGAAAGATCCACTGACTCATCCTCATATCCGCTTACGATAAGTGAAGACTCTGCAACTGCTGCAGCCGCATATGCCCAGCACATTCCTGACTGATGCTGATTCTTATACTCAGTAACCTTGCCCTCATCAAGAAGATTGTAGCTTGTCGGTATGAAGATTTCCTCCTCTGATACCGACTCTGTTATCGATTCTGTTTCATCTGTTATGGTGATAATCTCGGCCGTGGTTTCTGCATCCTTCTTAGCTGTATCAGCACCGCCACAAGCAGAAAGTGCCAGCAGCGCCGCCGCTGACATATAAGCCGCTATCCTTCTATATTTCATACTTAAAACCTCTGTAAATCATACTCCGCAAAATGTTTTCCATAAAACGTTATAGATGTTATTCAGTCTTTCTATGACTGCTCCATCTACATGAACCTTCCTGCCGTTAAACTTCATGCCGCGTTCGCCCATAAAGTCAACGCAGTAAAGAAGCGCATAGAATAATTCTGCTCTCCGCTCCACATCTGTGACACGCATTTCCTCTAAGATAAAATCTGATATCATCGCATCATATCCCATATTGAGGAGTGCTATTCTCATAAGCGCCACATAGGTCAGTCTGTCTCCGTAACCTATCTCATCTATATCCACAATACCTGAAACATGTCCGTTTTGTATAAGCAGATTCTTGGTGCTTATATCATCAAGATATGTAACAGGTCTGAGTGTTTCAAAATATTTCGTAAAATACTGAGATGCCTGTCTGACTCTCTCAACATTATTTACATCAAAATAACCTGACTTTCTGATTCTCTTCTCCGCAACATCCAGCGCATCATAAACAAACTTAAACCATGGCAGTCTACTGCTTTTATATACGAAACCTGCTGCTCTCTGCTGAAGATTCACAACTTCAGCAGCAATATTCCTTTTATCAATCGGAGTAAGAGATGGGTACACAATTCCCAGATCCTTTCCTCTGACATAAGTAAGAATTATAAATTCATATTCCTCATATACTCCGATATTCACCACCTGTGAAACCGGAAGTCCCAGTACATGGGCCTGCTTAAGTAAGTCTATACTGTCAGAGTATGCGCCCTTATCCCTATTGAGGCGGACAACATATCTCTCGTTACATACGGTAACAATATAGACTATATTAACCATCCCGACAGAACACTTTTCGAGATGAGTAGGATATACTCCGAATATGTTATTACATAATTCATTTACTACAGATTCCATGTTAATCCTCTAACTCTTTTTTCCAGGCCTCTTTCATCTCTTCCACCAGCTCCTCTGCATACTTCTTCGCCAGTGCGAGATCATACTGTACGCTCTCGCCCTTATATTCACACAGCGCCGCATCAATCAGCGGGCGATATTCCTCCGGAAGATTACTGAGTCCCCACTCTCCGCCTTCCTGCTTTGAGAGGACCTTTCTCTCTCTGAGCCATGCCATAACTCTCGCAAGATTAAGGGTAATATACATTGTATCTTCCAGAATATCCTCCGGCGCTTCCTCTATATCATACCATAAAGCGTCCGCATAGTCTCTCTCCGGCACTTCACCGAACACTTCGTCGATGGGACATCCCTTGAGACACCTGCCTCTGGCCCTGATTATAGTGCAGTGTGCAGCCAGGTCCCTGTCCGTTCCCTTCATGGTACTGATATACCCTGTCGGATCATCCTTATACCACTTTACATGTCCCTTTGAGAAATGCAGCTCAAAGGGCATAGGATGTACAAAGGGATCACATGCCTCACGCCTTACAATGCTCATCTCGATGCCTTTGCCCGGTGTCTTATCATTAAGTGAAACCACCATGTCCATAAAGGCTCTTTTAGTCTCATCAGTCACCGTGTCATTAACCACAACAAGGAAGTCCAGGTCGCTCTTCATAGGGTTATAACAGCCCATGACCGATGAGCCATGCAGGTAAATCCCCACAAGGTTTTCGCCCAAGATACTTTTCGATCCGCTTACAAACTCTTCTACTATTTTTTCCGGTAACTGCTCATTTTTATACATATTTATTCCTTTGCCACTTTCAATACTATTCTTCGCAAGTCGAAGCGCAAAATAAAATCAGCAAAAATATTTTAACATACATAAAATACTTTTGCTGATTAAGATTAGTTTAAGCTGTTTTATACGCTTTTCTATATAACTCTAAAATATCTTCCCGCGTTGTTACTCTCGGATTAACCGCAATATTTCCACTCTTCATCGCATCATCTGTCATGGCCTCAAACTTATCCTCAGTCACGCCGACACACGACAGGTCGTCCGGAATATCAAGCTGCCTGTTCAGGCTTCTTATTTCGTCCACCAGCATATGTGATGTAAAAGCCTCTCTTGGAACAGGAGCCTCTGCTATAGCACTGTATATATCATAGTACTTTCCCTTATCTGCCGTTTCATTATATTCCACCACCGTTGGAAGCAGAACAGCATTGGCCAGGCCATGAGGTACATCAAAGTATGCACTGACCGGGTGGCTCATTGCATGAACATTTCCCAATCTCGCATGGGAGAAGGCTATTCCTGCAAAGAGAGATCCCAGCAGCATCTCCTCGGCCGATTCTTCATCTGTACGATTCTTATAATACTTCCTAAGGCTGCCTCCGATCAATTGCAATGCCTTAAGTGCCATCATATCAGAGAAGGGAGATGCAGCCAGTGATATATACGCCTCCAGAGCATGCACCATTGCATCAACTCCGCAGGCTGCTGCAGTTTTAGCCGGAACTGTTGTAATGAGCTTAGGATCAAGAATAGCAGTTTTAGGCAGCAGATATTCACTTCCAACTGTAAGTTTATAATTCCTCTTATGATCTGTTATAACTGAAAATGCTGTCACCTCGGATCCCGTTCCTGCAGTCGTCGGAATCGCTATCATAGGAACCACCGGTCCCGGAACTTTTCCTACCCCTTCATAGTCAGTAATACTGCCGCCATAAGTACCTAACACCGCCACAGCCTTTGCTGTATCAATCGGCGATCCTCCTCCAAAAGCAATGATAAAATCTGCTTTACTCTCACGGAACTTTTCGACAGCTTTATCTACTGTATCCGTACTGGGGTTCCCCTCTGTCTCAGTAAACTCATCACATTCAATTCCTGCTTTCTGTAATGATGATATGCATATATCCACCAATCCTATTTTCTTCAGATGTGGTCCTGAGATTATATATCCTTTCTTCCCGCCTATCTTCTTCGCTGCTTCATAAAGCTTTCCCAGTGCCAGCTTTCCGAAGATAACATTCTGCGGTACAGAAAATGAAAAATCCTCCATTATGTGCACCCTCCTATGCAAGTGCCTCTATTGATTCCTTAATAATGTCACAGGCCTTATCACAGTCAGCCTCAGTGATAATAAGCGGCGGAACCATACGTATAATATGCTCTCCGATTGCTGTAAGAAGAAGATGTCTGTGCAGACATTCATGCTTAACATCCACACCATTTATCGAATCATCAAACTCAACACCCACCAGAAGTCCCTGACCTCTTACTTCTTTTACATGAGGAAGCTTCTTTAATCTCTCTGCAAAGTAAGTTCCCATCTCTCTTGCATTCTTAGCAAGCTTTCTATCAAGCATTTCATCTATCTGTGCCAGTGCTGCCGCACAGCTGACAGGATGTCCGCCAAAGGTTGATCCATGTGATCCCGGTGAAAAAGCCTTCGCAACTTCTTCCCTGGCACATATAGCACCTATCGGCATACCTCCGCCCAATGCCTTTGCCATAGATACTATATCCGGCTTAATTCCATAATTCATATAGCTCATGATATTTCCGGTTCTGCACCATCCCGTCTGAACTTCATCTATAAGAAGCAGCATTCCCTTCTCATCACAGAAACTTCTAAGTCCGGTCATAAACTCATATGTAGCAGGATGAACACCGCCCTCTCCCTGTACAGGTTCGATCATGATAGCTATGGTGTTCTCCGTACATGCATCCTTAAAGGCCTGAAGATCATTATATGGCGCATAGGAGAAACCATAGGTCATAGGTCCAAATCCGATCTGGCATCCATTATCCGGCTGGCCTGTAGCTGACATGGCACCGAAGGTTCTTCCATGGAATCCCATCTTAGCAGTTACAATATGATACTTCTCCGGTCCATACTTCTCGATACCATATTTCCTTGCCATCTTGATCATGGCCTCGTTGGCTTCAGTTCCCGAATTCTGGAAGAATATCTTATCCATTCCGATAGTTGTACACACCTTCTCAGCAAGCAGTGCCTGTGGGATAGTGTAAGGATAATTAAATGTATGCATCAGTTCCTTTGTCTGACTGATCACCGCTTCGACAACTTTCTCATTACAGTTACCCGCTGAGTTAACTGCAATTCCTGCATAGAAGTCCAGATACGGTTCTCCCTTTTCATCATAGATATACTGATCCTTTGCAGTCTCTGCCAGGAAATCAAACCTTTCATATGTCTCAATCATATACTTATTAACTTTATCTTTTATATCCTGCGCTGTAAGACCTGTTTCTGATAGTTTCATATTAATCATCCTTCTTTCTAAGTTTAATCATCTACTGTTCGTAGAAGCATATATCCTCAACACTGATAAATCCCTTTATAAGCAGATACTGCTCTATAAGCTTTACACAGTCATTTATTCCAACCTTCTCACTGTTCAGGGTCATGTCGTAATTGACCGGATTAGTCCAGTAATTTCCATGTGTATAATACTCATAGTAATCTGCCCTGTACTTATCAGTCTTTTTTATAGTTGCATGTGCCACTTCTTTTGTTACCCCAAGGTTCTTCATAGTTCTCTGCACACAGAACGATCTCGGAGCCTCGATATATATGCTGACAACATTCTGTTTATCTCTTAATACGTAATCCGCGCATTTACCTACGATCACACAGGATTCCTGTTCTGAAAGATTTCTTATGATCTCACACTGATATTCAAACAGTTTGTCATCAGATACAAACTTCTCATTTCTTGCAATATAGCTTCTTGTCCTCGGAAGCCCTTTCATAAAACTTGAAAATCCACCGTTCGTCCTGATTTTCTCGTTTACTTCCTGGAAAAGCTTCTCATCAAGTCCGCTCATCTGACTGGCCAGGGTTAATATTCGATTTTCATAACAATGTATTCCAAGGTCCTTAGCCAGTATAGATGCAATCTCCTTACCGCCCGATCCGAAGCCGCGGGCAAATGTTACAACAAATCTTTCCACTACAACCGCCTCCATTAAAGATCTCTTATTTCTATCCTATCCGGCCAGATATCGGCTTAAGAACTCTCTCGTTCTAGGATTCTTCGGATTAGTGAACAGCTCTGAAGGAGCTGCGTCCTCCGCCACATAACCTCTGTCCATGAAGATTGTTCTGGTCGATACATCCCTTGCAAATGCCATCTCATGAGTTACGATGATCATAGTAAGTCCCGTTGTGGCCAGCTGCTTCATAACATTCAGCACTTCTCCTACCATCTCAGGATCCAGCGCCGACGTTGGTTCATCAAATAAGAGAACCTCCGGATTCATACATAGAGATCTCGCAATCGCAACTCTCTGCTTCTGTCCACCGGAAAGCTGCGTTGGAAATGCATTTATATATGGAGCCATTCCGACTTCTTTTAAATGTGTGATGGCTCTGTCAAAGGCTTCTTCCTTACTGATATGCAGAACCTTTCTCGTACATATCATGCAGTTCTGCAGAACAGTCATGTTATTAAAAAGATTAAAGGACTGAAATACCATGCCTACCTTTGAACGATAATCATTTATCTCACGCTGAACATCACGAACTTCTTTTCCATGATACATAATCTTTCCTGTGGTCTGACGTTCCAGCTTGTTGATGCAGCGAAGCAGCGTGGATTTACCGGAACCGGATGAACCGACTATACATATGATCTCTCCGGGTTTTACCTCTATATCTATTTTTCTTAAAACCTCATGGTCACCAAAGGATTTGCTGAGATTCTGAACAGATATGACCGCATCCTTCATAACGTGCCTCCTTACTGATTATCCAGATATTCAACAGCCAGTGCATAATCTTTCTTTCCGTTCATCTTCTTCTCCAGAAGTCCAAAAATCTTATTAAAGAAGAAGCAGAGCACAAAATATATAACTGCTATTACAAGATAACTCTCAAAGTATTTATAATAATTTCCGCCCACAGTCTTTGCTGCCATAAACAGTTCCTGAACAGCAATAACATTAAGTACAGACGTCATCTTCAGATTGGTAAGAAATGTATTCGCCATCTCAGGGATGATATTTTTAAACGCCTGCGGCAGTACAATGTATAACATCGTCTTCATCGGTGACATTCCCATAGACCAGGCACCCTCTCTCTGACCTATGTCTATAGAACCTATACCTGCTCTTACTGTTTCTGCCATGTATGCACCGGTATTAAGAACTGTTACAAGTACACCGGCAACTATAGGTGTCAGATCAACTCCCATCTGCCTTATTCCGTAATAGATGATCATCGCCTGAACGATCATAGGAGTATCACGAAAGATTTCAACATAGATATGTGAAATCATTTTTAATATTCTGATTAATACCTTCTTTATAAACAGATCACCCTGATTAATCTTTACATCCTGTATGATTCCTATTACATATCCAAGCACGAATCCCAGAAGTGTACCGAGAACTGCGATGTACAGTGTAAGCCAGGTACCTTCGAGAAACATGCTCAGATATTTTTTCGTCAGAAATATCATCCATTCAAATGAATTAACAGGATTATCTATATCAAATAAGCCTATTCTCATTTCTTATCTCAACCCTTTTCTGATTCATTAATTTGCTGCCGGCTGTTCTCCGATCACTTCATTCATAAGTTCGTCCATGACTGTCTTGTCATTCCATCCGATTGCTGTCATGGCATCCTGCAGCTTATCTCTAAGTTCTGTATCGTCCTTTCTGGTTGCGATACATACATTTACCATCTCTTCATCACCTGTAAAAGTGTCGTTCTCATCAAACTTAATGATTGCAAGATCTGTATTAGTAAGCAGTGCTGATTCTGCTGTAGGAACATCAATGATACATAAGTCTGCAACACCATTTGATACTGCCATGAAACACTCAGAAGTTGTCTCATAGTTGCTTCCTGTCTCAGCACCTTCAATCTGATCAAGAAGTGGAATCCATCCTGTTCCAAGCTGTGTTGTAACCTTGCATCCTGTACCTGCCAGTTCTGAAAGTCCCTTTACTGATGCGTAAGGACCATCCTTCTTAACTACGATACAGTTATCTCTGTAGTAATATGGATCTGTAAATGAATAGGACATTTCTCTTTCAGCTGTACGTCCCATTCCTGCGATGATACAGTCATAATCTCCGGCATCCATTGAGATACCGATTGATGACCACTCAACCTTGTGAATCTCCAGCTCCATTCCCATCTCATCTGCCAGCTTCTGAGCAACTGCTACATCGTAGCCATACGCATAATAATCTGTGCCATAGATTGGAACTGCCTTGCTTCCATTTGGTGTAGTAGGCTCATCCTGTGTCCAGTTAAATGGAGCGTAAGCGCATTCCATTCCAACCCTGAGCTTTCCTCCCTCTTTTTCTGTGCCGGCTTCCGTATCCGCGCTTTCTGTTCCCTCGGTTGCCTCTGTTGTCTCTGCCTTTACTGTCTTATCTCCTGTGCTTCCGCATCCACCTAGCATTGTCATCGTCATAGCTGCTGTAAGTAATACAGCGATCAAATTTTTTCTCTTCATAATTTCCTCCTCTTGCCATCCGGATGATGGCTGTTTATTAATTGAAAAGGCGCCGGTTAAAACCTGAAGGTTTTTTCCAGCGCCTTTGCATAGTCCGCATTTTAAGCATCTATATGTTTTTTTACAACGTACAATGTGCACGATGTTATTGGACATTCTGCACACTCCTTTATAAAAACATAAATCTTTTTACCAGAATGGAGTTGACCAGATCAAGGTATTCCATGTAGTCCGTAAGCTTTATTTCGAGCAGTTCTTCTATCTTTTCCAGCCTGTGCAGAAGAGAGTTTCTATGGATATAAAGAGCCTCTGCTGTCCTTACCGTATTAAACCCATTCATGTAATACATAAGCAGGGTTTCTTCCAGAAATGTACCGTTGGCATTATCATACTTTATGATCTTATCCAGCTTATTGTTGCAGTAGTCCAGTATCTCTCTCTGGTTATCACCATGAAACATATATTTATATATGCCCATAGTACTGACACTGAGAACCTTCTTATGGGATGGGTTAGGCAGAAGATCTTTCTTTGGAATAAGACTCTTTGCCTCCTGATAACTCTGACCATATTTTCCCGGATCCGTATATGCCGCACCTAAGATACACGTACTCTGAATAATACCTTTGAAGGACGGATTATCGTCCAGTTTTCTAAGCATAGCTTCCAGCTCATGCTCGATTTCCTTATCCTCTCTGGCTTCAAACAGCAGAACAAACTTATTCAGGAACTTCATAAACATGGGATGTCCCTTCATATTCAGAACTTCCTGATTCAGGCAGTTCGCATAATACTCATACATATGTTCATCCTGTTCAAGGTTGATTCCATACTTCCTATCAACAGCTATAATTCCAACTCTGTGGGGCTTGCTGAAGTCCAGTCCGAACTGGCCGGATATCTTCTCAACATACCTGTCATTTACATCATAACCAAACAACAGATTATATAGATAGTCCCCGGTTCTTTTATTAATTATATCTGTTTCCGTAATAAGATTTCCTACACTCTGAGAAATGTCAACAAAAGACGCACCCTTCCATCTCACATAGAACAGGGGCAGACTGAGTTCCTCAGCTCTGTCTATAATCTTTTGAGGGATAGGTTCTCTGTCATCAACCACGGATATGGCAAGCCCGGAGATTCCCAGCTTTACCAGTTCCTCCATCGCCTGCTCGACCTCATCAAAATCAAAGCGGACATAGTCCACCACCAGAAGTGCAAAATTACCCTGGTTCATGTGTTCATCATAGGGCTTCGTCTGCACATGATAAACCCACGATACAACTTTCGACAGACCACTCTCTCCGGCTATCAGTTCAACTCCATCAAGTTTTAAATTTACAATATCTCTACAGGTAACCATGCACAGTCTCCTCTCAAATAAAACAAAAAGGCGTTCCATCTAAATCAGATGAAACGCCATTGTTTACTGTTACTTTATTTTCTTTAATCTCAGGGCATTGACTGACAATGCCGGAGCCTCATATGTAAAGCTGCGGGAAGCTCCTTCAGCCTGAAGAATCTTATCACAGACTCTTTCCGGAGCATCCAGACTGTTCTCATCCTCCGCTGCTCCTGTCAGAATGTTTACAGTATAGTGTGATTCTACATCCACGTCCAGTGTAATTTCAACCTTTTCTTTTTCATCGGCGAAATTAACTATCTTTACGATAACCTCATCATCTGTATCTGTAACTACGGTACCCATGGCCGGATAGTAAGGAAGCTCTACTGTATCGATCACTTCACCGTTTACTTCCAATGTGATCTCGTGGCCTGATACTGTATACTTCAGATGGTTGAACTCTCCCTCTTTAAGACGTACTTCTTTCGCTTCTGAAATAGCCTTTGCCGGGAAGCTGTCACGTGCCACATAACTCTTTCCGTCTGACAATATCCATCGGGATACTTCAAGGAATCTCATGCTCCATGGATCTGTCGGATTAGGATTCGTCCTGTCATAATAGGAAAGCGGTTTTGGAGATGCAAGCACTCCAAGAGCAATATCCTTTCCTGCTTCATAGTATGCATCAACCTCGAATACGCCGCCTCTTGCTTCCAGATCATCCCCCAGAGTTACCAGAGGATATATCTTAAACGGGAAATCAGGAAGATCATCAGGAAGTTCTCTATATACTGTAATTCCATTCTCCGCATCCACTTCTGAACGGGCCATGATATTTCTGGATACTTCCATAGCCTGTCCATTCCATACAGGATTCTTATATTTTACTCCATCATCACCGGACAGTGCAGGAAGGCCGTGAAGATCGTAATAAACCTTCTTTACATCCTCTTCGGAGCTGACTACATTTTCACCACGGTTTCCGCCAAATATCCTGAAGCTGTAGTATGAAGGAATAACAAAGCTTCTGCTGTTATCATATATTATAAGGTTTGGGAACCAGGAGCTGTAATTTACATGCTGGAAAAGCGGAGCATAAGCTGAGAGCTTTACCTTGTCCTGATTGCGCTCCATACCAAGCATGAACATTGCTTCACCGATGGCTGCACGGAGCTGACCTTCATAGGTCTGATTAACTGAAAACTCTCCAACGAATACATCCGGCTCAGATCTGTCATAATCATCATACATGTGAATGCCCTCAGCAAAGAACTCAGGCATGTTGTAATAATGATCATCTGCAATATCTGTCTTAAGCTTCTTAGTCTTTCCTCTGTCGTTAGCCACGATGATAAGATCCGGATAACGCTCCAGTACCACATCTCTTATGGCATCAAATCTCCAGTCATATTCCGGTCCGGAATTCTCATTTCCAATTTCAAGATAATCCAGTCTGAATGGAGCCTCGTGTCCATTTGCTGCACGAACTGCTCCCCACTTGGTACTTGAATCTCCAAGAGCATATTCCAGAGCCGCCAGAATATCTTCCAGCATATCTGCCTGCTCTTCTTCGTTAAAATATCTTGGGCAGCGGCCCTGACAGGTCATTCCGCAGTTTACTACGTAAAGTGGTGCAACACCCAGATCCTCACAGAGCTGGAGATACTCATGATATCCCAGACCGTTGGTTGCTCGGTAATGCCACAGCAGCCAGTGAGACGGACGCTCCCATACAGGTCCGATGGTGTTTCTGAAGTACCATACTGTCTCCATGGAGAAGCCTTCTACTATACATCCTCCCGGGAATCTGAGAAATGCCGGATTCATATCACGGAGTTTCTCTGCCAGGTCCTTTCTAAGGCCGTGTCCCATAAAGGTTTCCGCCGGCATCAGTGATATAAAACC
>ONEC01000027.1 GCA_900316715.1 uncultured Eubacteriales bacterium | reverse complement strand
CACGGGGAAGAATATTACTGTAATGAAAAGATGGACTAGATTTATCATATATTTTGCTATTTTTATAGCTATAACAGCTGCAGTGGTTACGGCTTCGGCCGTAACCGTTTCGGCTGCCAAAAATGAAGTAAACACAAAAGAAGAGTTTTATGATCTGTTGGCTCAGCAGATATATGACAGGGAAGCGCTCGGATATTATACGGTTACAGACAGTACGCTTATGGACTCGCTGTATCATCTGGATATGGAAGCCTTTTCCTGCCATTATAATGCAGAGGAACCACTGCTCAGTGGTTGTTATCTGATCTACTATGTGGATACTATCTATACCACATATCAGAATCAGACTTTAAAAGTAATGATCAACTTTCCTTATCCGAAGGGAAACATGGATGAACATTTTGAGATGATGGCCAGACTGGCCCAGAGCCTTAAGGGTGAGACGGACTATGACACCATTGTCAATGTTCATGATTATCTGATCGATAACTACGAATACGACCATAGATCTTCTATGGAGAATCATACAGATATAGATGGTTTCAAAGATGGAGTAATGGTATGTTCCGGATATGGACTTGCCACATATTATCTTCTGAATGAAGCCGGAGTTGAAACAAGAATATTAACCGGAGATGGCGGTGGCGGCCCTCATATGTGGAACCTGGTAAAACTGGGAGACGAATGGTATAACCTGGATGTTACCTGGGATGACAGAGGCAATATGCCAAAGAGTTATGATTACTTTCTGAAGAGTGATAAGGACTTTCCGAATCATACAAGATCCGGCGGATATAATAATGCTAACTTTAATGTACGTATAGCAGAGAAGTCCTATAAGCACCCATTTTATATGGGCAAGAGTTCAGTCATTAAAGGACTGGTATTACTGGTGATTATTCTTATGATCATTTATTTTAAGTTTATCACTGCGTCATCTAAGAAGAATACGGTACCGACAGGAACTGTAGTGAAGGACGATTTTGATGAATGGATGAAGGATAACGAACATACTCCTTCCATGGAGACTCAGAAGCTGACGTCGACGGAAAGAGAACTGTTCAGTTCAGATAAAGATAATATGACATACTGATGAAAGGGGGGCAGGAACATGTTTTATCATATCAAGGATACTCTTATCGAATGTGATATTTCTGAGCTTAAGAATACTGAGTTTCAGTATGTTTCTGTACTTACTAAAGAAGAGTGGATAAAATATAAGGACTGTTTTGATCTCGGAATCGATATGGAACTGGATCTGAACGAGATCCACAGTACGAAAGCGGTAGTGAACTATGACTCTCTTACAGGAACATTTATGATTCCTGACAGAAATAACATTACCGAACAGTACTACAAGTTTACCTTCGTACTTGATGAAAAGGGAATTATCTTTATTGATGATTCCGGCCGTGTAAAGAAAATGATACGCCGGGTATGCCGTCAGAAAAGATGGCGTATGCCTAGTCTGGAGCGCTTTATATATGACTTTCTTGAACAGATCATATATAGAGACCAGCAGCTTATGGAGCAATATGAACTGGAGCTGGATAAGATAGAAGATGCCATTCTTAAGGATGTGGAAGATGTGGATCTTAACAGAATAAGTGATATCAGAAGTGATATCCGAGATCTTCGTATCCATTATGAGCAGCTTACCGACCTTGGTCAGGAGCTGGAAGAGAATGAGAATGATTTCTTCAAAGAGGACAATCTCCGTTACTTCCGTCTGTTCCTTAACAGAATGGACCGACTCAGAGATGAGGCCCGTGGTCTTCATGAATACACCATGCAGGTTCGAGATCTTCAGCATACGCAGCTTGATATCAAACAGAACCGTATAATGACACTGCTTACAGTGGTTACAACAATCTTCATGCCGCTGACCCTTATCGTTGGATGGTATGGAATGAACTTCAAGTTCATGCCGGAGCTGGAATGGCACTGGTCATATCCGGTGGTATTTATAGTCAGTGTTCTTATTGTGGTGCTGAGTCTTATTTACTTTAAGAAAAAGAAATGGTTATAGATGATGGAAGAGAAGAAGATTTTATCTGACGAAGATAAAGAACTGGTGTGGGAAGAACTTTCCACCGAACATATAGTTCAGGACCAATGGATAGACTTCAGAAGGTCCGCTTTCAGGTTTCCGGACGGAAGCGTATATGAACCCTATTACAGCTTTACACGCAAAGACTATGTGGTGATAGTCGCATCGGATACCGAGGGAAAGTACCTCTGTGTACGACAGTTCAGACAGGGTATAAGACAGGTTACCACTGAGTTTACAGCTGGCTGTATAGAAAACGGAGAGACTGATGCCCTTGAGACGGCAAAACGTGAACTGAGGGAGGAAACAGGTTACGAATCCGATGAATGGGAGCATATTCAGACCATTCCGTCTTATGCCACCATATCAGATAATTTCGCGCATATCTACAGAGCCAGAAACTGCAGGAAGGTTTCAGGCCAGGATCTGGATGATATGGAATTCCTGAATGTAAAAAAATATTCGGCGGATGAGATAGAAGAGCTTATCTCATCGGGAAATTTTCAGCAGGCGGTACATATGCTTGCATGGTTCCTGTCGAATGGGAGGTAGGTCATGTATCAGATTATGACTCCGGCTGAAGCGGTCGGTATTATAAAGGACGGAGACTGTATCTGCGTTAATTCCTTCGTAGGTATAGAGAATCCGGTAGAACTTCATGAAGCAATCTATGAAAGATTTAAGGAGACAGGTTCTCCTAAGAATCTGACCATAGTATCCAGCGCCGGTTTCGGTCTCTGGGATGAGAACAGAAATGCTGAGAGCTATATCAGAGAAGGTGCTGTAGATAAGCTTATATGTGGTCATTTCGGAGCAATGCTTAGTACAAAGAAGCTGGTTCTTGAGGATAGATTTGAAGCCTATAACCTGCCGCTGGGATGCATATCCCACGCTATCCGTGCACAGGCAGGCGGTATTCCCGGAGCATTATCCAAGGTTGGTCTTGATATCTTCGTAGATCCGAGAATAGAAGGTCCCGGTATTAATAACATTTCCAATGATAAAGAGCTTGTAAAGCTTGTGGATGTAGACGGAGAGGAATTCCTCTACTACAAGCTTCCAAAGATCGATATAGCCCTTATAAAGGGTACAGCGGCCGACAGACGAGGCAACATATCCTTTGATGATATGTATATGTCAGGAGATGCACTCTCCATATGTCAGGCAGCCAAGGCTAACGGAGGAAAGGTCATCGTACAGGTGGATAAGCTTGTCAGAAAGCCTTCACGTCCGCGTAACGCTATTATTCCGGGATGTCTCGTAGATGCCATAGTTGTAGTTGAGCAGGAGCCTCTGGGAAGCGGCTACGAAGCTCTTACAGGTAGCTTTGAGATTCCGTCAGGACAGTGGGACATGTGGGTAGAGATCATAGAGCGTCTCTCATCCTCCCATCGTCAAAACAGCGTAGTTGCAGATATCATCGGACGAAGAGCAACAAAGGAGCTTTCAGAGGGAGATATCGTAAATATCGGAATAGGTATTCCGGAGACTGTGTCCAAATATGCAAAAGAAGAGGGAATACTGGATAAGGTTACACTTACGGTTGAGTCCGGCGGTGTAGGTGGATTCCCGGCATCAGGACCGGTGTTTGGAGCCATGATCGGTGCGGCATCCGTATACGATATGGCAAACCAGTTTGACCTTTATAATAACGGCGGACTGGACATCTGCTTCATGGGGGGCCTTGAAGTAGATCAGTATGGAAATGTAAATGCACACAGGGGCGAAGGTGCCTATGCGGGCATTGGGGGATTCGCAAACATCACGGCTAAAACGCCGATAGTAGTGTTCTGCCTTTCATTTACGGCTAAGGGACTTTTCGTAGAAGAGGAAAACGGAAAGATCGAGATAGTTCAGGAAGGAAGAATACCTAAGTTTGTAGAAAAGGTTCACAGCATAAGCTTTTCAGGAAAGAGAGCTATCCAAAACGGACAGAAGGTTCTCTATGTTACTGAAAGATGTGTATTTGAACTGACTAAGGACGGACTTAAGCTGATAGAGGTATATCCCGGAATCGATAAGGAAAGGGATATCATATCACAGCTGCCGTTTAGTGTTATATCATAAACATAATATTAGTTTACATAATTTAGCAATAAGGTTACAAAGAAGGAGAAGGTTAATGGAAGTAAACGATATAAGAGCACTGTATCTTAAGGTGCTTGGCAACATCAAGAGCGTAATGATCGGAAGCGAGGAAGTATCCTCACTTATATTTTCATCTATGCTTGCCGGAGGACATGTACTTCTGGAGGATAATCCCGGAACGGGAAAGACAACCATGGCAAAGGTTATAGCAGAGAGTATAAATGGAGAGTTCAGAAGAATTCAGTTTACACCCGATCTTATGCCTCAGGATATTACAGGACTGAATATATTCAGTCAGAAGGACGACGAGTTCCATCTTGTTAAGGGACCTGTCTTCACCAATATCCTTCTCGCAGATGAGATAAACAGAGCTACACCACGTACACAGAGTGCGCTTCTTCAGGCTATGGAAGAGCGTATGGTTACAATCGATGGAGAAGATATGACACTTATCGCTCCATTTATAGTTATAGCTACAGAAAATCCTATCGAGACAACGGGAACCTTCCCGCTGCCTGAAGCACAGCTCGACAGATTCACGATGAAGCTCACCATGGGAGAGCTGAGTCTTGAAGAAGAGACAAGTATCCTCGAGCGTTTTATACATGATGAACCCCTTAAGGCTATCCAGCCGGTAGCAGAGGCCTCTGATATAGTTGAGGCTGCAGCTGCCATTAAGACAGTTACGGTAAAGAAGCTGATAATGAAGTACATTACAGCGATTGCTGATGCAACAAGAAATTCTTCAAAGATATACCACGGAGTAAGCCCTAGAGCATCTCTTTCACTTATGAGAGTGGCTCAGGCCTTTGCGGCTATCTCAGGAAGAGACTATGTTACACCGGATGATGTAAGATTCCTGGCACCTTATGTTTTTGCACACAGGATCATTCCGGCATCAGGAAGCTCAAATGTCCTGGAGACACGCAAGATTGTTGCAGAAGTTGCCGGCACAGTTGAGGTACCGGTAGAGGACTGGAAAAACTAGGGGGTAATGTATGCCGCTTATCACCGCGACTATCGTAGTCGTTTTAATATATGTATTGCAAAAGGTTATTTATGCTAAGACCTGGTCTAAAGGCCTTGGCGCATCATGCCGTTTTTCCAGGGATTTTATAGATTGCGGAGAATCAGCAGAACTCAGGCTTGTGGTAGAAAATGCAAAGTATCTGCCGCTCCCCATCTTTCAGCTGAAGTTCTCGGTTGAGAAATCTCTTGAATTCGAAGATATGGTAAATGCTGCCATCACCGATAAGTATTATAAGAGTGAGGTTTTCGCTCTTATGAGTAATCAGAGGGTGACGAGAAAGCTTTCCTTTATCGGTGCAGCCAGAGGTGTAGTGACCATAAGTGATATGAGCATGATAGTTCACGATTTCCTGATGAGCAGTGCATTTGCTGCTACCATAGGAGACAGTGACACAATCTATGTATTCCCAAGAAAAATGGTGGATATGAGATTCGATATGTTTTTCCGTGGAATAGTCGGAAATATCGAGACAAGAAGAAGCCTGATAGAAGACAGGCTTACTTTTCGTGGAATAAGGGAGTATCAGCCCTTTGACGGTATGAGAAGCATCAACTGGAAGCAGTCTGCCAAGTCCGGAGACCTTATGGTCAATGTCAGAGGATATTCCATGGATTCAGAGGTTAAGATCCTTGTGAATCTTGATACGGATTCCATGATAGAGGTGGACAGAGTATTTGAAGAGACCCTGTCTCTTGCAAGCAGCTTTACAAGACGTATCCTTCTCAGCAAGATGGCTGTATCACTCTATGTAAATGCGCTGGACCGAAACGGAAATATCATCCATGAGACTGGATCAGGACAGGATATATCCCACGGAATTACAATAGACAAGGTTCTTACAGAGGTTAAGACCTCCCGTGGTTCAGACATATTTATACAGAAGATTGAATCAGAGATTAAGTCAGCTTCTGAAAATACACATTATCTCATCATATCTCCATATCACAAGGAAGACCTTATGGAGAAGATAGAGCTTCTTAAATCTGCCGGTGCAGGAGTAAATATGATTGTTCCTTTCTATCATACTTATCCATATCAGCCGGATGCGGATTATATCTCAGGATGGGAGGTGAATCTGCATGCCTCATAACAGTAAGATAGGTATAGTCTCAAGAATAATAAGATATGTTTATGTTATGCTGCACTATGTCCTCATTATGGATTTCTGTGTAGTGGCATTGGAACAGCCGATGGTGGGCTTCAAGGAGATAGCGGTGCTTGCGGCATGTATGATGATATCCTACTTTATGAGAGAGAGGCTTACCAGGATAATAGGAATAATCATTGTTCATGTGGCGCTTTCGGTGGGAATATTCTATATTATTCAGCCGGGAATTCCGAAATGGACACTTATATGCATAATCATGGTGGAGTGCTTCATGGCTGCCAGATATATGCAGCAGGGCTACAGACTTCCTACGGTATTTGATGTTCCATGGCCATCCTTCCTGCTGTTCCTTGCAGTGGTAGGATTCGGACTTTATAACCATTCCATGGACCTGGTAAAGATGTGCTTTGTTATAGCTGTCTTTATCTACCTCGTATATATCCTCATGGTTTATCTTCAGAACCTTGAGAATTATATATTCATGATGAAAAATGTATCGGCCATGCCTGTAGACAAGATAATTCCGATGAATACCATAGTGGTATGCGGTATCTTTGTCATCATGGTCGTAGTAATAGTACTTGCAAATCTTCTTGGATTTAATGATGCACTGAGAGCTTTGGGAAGAGCTCTGGTAGTAGGACTCAGGGTTATATTCAGAGTCTTTGTTATCCTTTATAAGATCGTGGCCGGCCTGATCAGCCCAAGCTCTTCAGGCAGTGGATATGAGAGGGATGTGGTACTTATTCAGGAAGAGGTTAAGGGAACAAATGTAATCGAGATCATATTCATGTTCACCCTTAAGCTGTTCCTTATAGGCCTCGCAGTATTCCTGGTAATAAAGCTCTTTAAGAAGATATATGACACAATACTTGAGAAAAGGGCACGCTTTGATTCTGACAGTTTTACAAGGATCAAGAAGCCGGATATGAAGAATACCAAGAAGGAAAAGATAGTAAAAGAGAAGGACGACAGCCGTTTCTCCATGGAGCAGAGAGCTCGTAAGATATATAAGAAACGTGTTGAAGCCGTTAAGAAGAAGTATGTTCCGACACAGCTGGATACTCCGTCAGATATAGCAGAGCATTTCACGAGGGCGCAGGAGGAACTGCAAAAAGAAGGCGGAAGCATCGAAGAACTTACAACACTTTATGAAGCAGTACGATACGGAACTGTAAAGCCGGATGCTGATTACTTAAGGAAAATGCAGAGGAGCTAGTCATGCTTAAGAAATGTCTTTTAGTACTGACAATGCTGATCGCTATGGTAGGCGTTATAGCAGTTATCATTCTTTCCATCAAACTTCTTTCTGATGAATATGAGCGTAAAGAGGACGAGAAGAGAGCAGAGTATTTCAGACAGGAAGAGGCTTCCCGGGAAGAAGAGAAGAAAAGGGAAGAAGAGGAAAGACGCAAGGAAGAAGAGAGGCTTGCGGCAGAAGCAGCTACAGCCACAGAAAGCCCTGAAGAGATAGAAGCAAGATACTGGGCTGAATGGGAGAATCCGGTAGCAACATCAACGGATGCAGAGTTTGATTATAAATACCATTCCTTTAAGTATACGGAGAATACTATAGAACTGAAGCCTTACCAGGAGGTTTACGAGGAAGTTAAGGCAGGAATGATAGAGAGAGGCGAGGAAATCCGCACAGAGGAGACCACCAGCGAGGATGGAGAGGTTATAGAGCCGAATCTTACGATATATAACCCGCTCCCGCTGGAGTCCCTTCCTGACGCAGGAACGCCATTTATACCGGGGACTGTGATCGATCCGGAAACTATCAATAATCCTGATCCAAAGACCAGGAAGGAGATAGCAGAGGCTGCCAGTGACCCTCTCAAGATGAACAGCGTATACAGTACTAATATAATACTTGTAGATCTGGACAAGGATGAAGTGGTGGTATCAAGAGCTTCAGAAGAGGTCATATACCCGGCTTCCATGTCAAAGGTCCTTACAGCAATCTGTATGGCGGATTACCTGTCTGCCAGAAGGCTGGAGGGCGAATATGTCATGAAGGAAGAGGAAATCCTTAAAACCTATTATGAGAGATTCAGTGCAGTTGGAACTACGGCAGGAGACATACTTCCAGCCAAGGACCTGTTCTATGGAATGATGGTCTGCTCGGGAGCGGATGCCGACTATGCACTTACTCATTATCTGGCAGGTACGGAAGCCAATATGGTGGAGCTGCTTAACAAAAGAGCCTACGATATGGGTATATCCGATACGGCGCATTTCACAAATGTTATCGGTGCATACGATCCCGAACATCACTGCACCGTTAATGATATAGCAGTCATTATGTCAACCGCAATTCAGAATCCGCTTATACTGGACGCCATGTCCACGGAGCAGTACAAGACAGTTCCGACCCAGAAAGACGAAGAGGGTGTGGACCTGTCCAACTGGTTCCTGAGACGTATAGGCACATATGAATGCAACGGCAAGGTCGTGGCTGCTAAGACCGGTTTCATATCAGAAGCAGGTTTCTGCTGTGTAAGTTATCTTGAAACCTACACGGGACATCACTACATATGTGTGACAGCTAATTCTGATGGAAACTGGAGAACGATCTTTGATCATATATCACTTTACAGGGCCTATACAAAGTGATGAGATAGAAGGAGGGACATCAATGTTAAAACGAGTAGTTGTTGGAGTGTTTCTGGTTATAGTTCTTGTACTTATCGGATACACCATTATGAATCCGGTAGATATGGGGGCACTGGAGGAATATGTACCTGCTGCGTATGCAACCTGGGTAGGACTTCTTCCACCGGTTATAGCGATTGTGCTTGCGCTTATAACAAAGGAAGTGTATTCATCACTCTTTATAGGTGCTATAAGCGGTGCGCTTATTTATTCAGAATTTAATCTTGAACTTGCACTTAATACACTGTTCTTTAACGAAGAAGGCGGTATGCTTTCAAAGATATCTGACAGCTTTAATGCAGGTATCCTGATATTCCTCGTACTTCTTGGAATTCTCGTCGCACTTATGAATAAGGCCGGTGGTTCAGCAGCTTTCGGTAAATGGGCAACCAGGCATATAAAGACCCGTATCGGTGCACAGGTTGCAACCGTTATACTCGGTATGCTGATCTTTATAGATGACTATTTCAACTGTCTTACAGTCGGAAGCGTTATGAGACCTGTTACAGATACACATAAGGTATCCCGCGCAAAGCTGGCATACATCATCGATGCCACAGCAGCACCTATATGTATCATCGCACCTATCAGCTCCTGGGCAGCAGCAGTTTCATCATCTGTTCCGCCTGAATCAGGAGTTAACGGTTTCCAGGTATTCATTCAGACAATTCCTTACAACTTCTATGCGATACTCACTCTTATCATGATGTTCTACATGATCTTCAGAAGAGTGGACTTCGGACCTATGAAGAAGCATGAGTTAAATGCATATAAGGGCGATCTCTTTACATCAGGCCAGGAGTCAGCTGACCGTATGATCGAAGAGCAGGTTAGTAAGAAGGGTAAGGTTGTTGACCTTGTTGTTCCGGTTGCATTCCTTATCGTCATCTGTATCTTTACAATGGTTTACACAGGCGGCTTCTTCAGTGGAGTTGACTTTGTAACAGCCTTTGGTGATGCTGATGCATCAGCTGCCCTTGTACTTGGCGGAATAATCACCATAGTATTTACATTTTTCTTCTATCTCCTTAGAGATATCATCACCTTTGATGATTTTATGAAATGTATTCCTGAGGGCTTTAAGGCCATGGTTGCTCCTATCCTTGTCCTGACACTTGCATGGACACTTTCAGGTATGACAGGCCTTCTTGGAGCTAAGTTCTTCGTAGCAGCCAAGGTAGCAGGCCATGCGGCATCCCTTCAGTCTCTGCTTCCTGCTGTTATCTTCCTTGTAGCTCTTGGTCTTGCCTTTGCTACAGGTACTTCATGGGGAACCTTCGGAATCCTTATTCCGATCGTTATGGGAGTTTTCCCAAGCGGAGAGATGATGGTTATCTCTATAGCTTCCTGTCTTGCAGGCGCTGTATGCGGAGATCACTGCTCACCTATATCAGATACGACCATCATGGCATCAGCAGGTGCTCAGAGTAATCATATAAATCATGTATCTACACAGCTGCCATATGCCCTTACCTGCGCGGCAGTATCCTGTGTAACATATATCATAGCCGGATTCACTAAGAGTCCTGTTATAAGCCTTCCGGCAGGAATCGTCATTCTGCTTGTAGTAATGATAATACTCGAGAAGATGACCGGACGTGAGCCTGAAGAAGAGGCAAAGAAGTAAAATCTGATATAAGATTGTCCTTTTGACACCCACAACAAGATATGGTAAAGTATTAAGGATTGCAACACCATATCTTGAAATGTAAAGGGGTTTCAAATGGAAAAGATTCAAAGTGTAAATTATGAAGAGGAGATGGGACAGGACTACGTGGATTATGCCATGTCGGTTATTACCGAGCGTGCACTTCCGGACGTTAAGGACGGACTCAAGCCTGTTCAGAGAAGAATCCTCTATTCACTGTCGGAGCTCACGCGTTCTGACAGCCCTCATAGAAAATGTGCGAGAATAGTCGGCGATACCATGGGTAAGTACCATCCTCATGGAGACAGCTCTATCTACGAAGGTCTTGTTAACCTTGCGCAGAACTGGAAGCTGCCTATACCGCTTGTAGACCCTCACGGAAACTTCGGTGACGTGTCAGGTTCGGGAGCGGCTGCCATGCGTTATACCGAGGCTCGTATATCAAAGTACGCAGAGGAAGGTCTCAAGGATCTTAAATACTGCGATTTCATACCGAATTTTGACGGAACGGAGAAGGAGCCCGTACATATTCCTTTCCTTATTCCGAACATGCTTACCAGCGGCGCTACGGGCATTGCCGTTGGTATGGCAACAAATATACCAACTCATAATCTTCAGGAGGTTGCAGACGCAGAGATTGCCTATCTGCAGGATCCTGACATTTCAACAGAAGCTCTTCTCAGAATCGTGAAGGGACCGGACTTTGCTACGGGAGGAATCATCAATATCGATGAGGAATCTCTTCTTCAGATATATGAAACCGGTCTTGGAAAGCTGAGAGTCAGAGGAAAGGTAGAGGTCAGAGATATCGGAAAGGGACGTAAGTCCATTTGCGTTACCGAGATACCTGTTACCATGATCAATTCCACAGAGAAGTTTCTTAATACAGTTGCCGAGTTAGTCCGTAAGGGAACCCTTCCGGCTGTTGTTGATATTGCCGACAGAGGTGATAAGGAAGGTGAGTGTCTGTGTATCGATGTTAAGAAGGGCACCACAGAGGAAGAGATCCAGAAGATCATCAACATTCTTTATAAGAAGGCAGGACTCGAGGACACCTATAGTGTTAACATTAACTGTATCTATAACAAGAAGCCTGAGGTAATGGGCCTGCGCCGCGTACTTCAGACTTATACAGAATATAAGTGGCAGGTTTATAAGGATAAGTATCAGGCACTTAAGGCTGAGCAGGAAGACGTAAGAGAAGTTAAGACCGGTCTTCTTGAGGCAGTTGACGTTATCGATCTTATCATTGAAGTTCTCCGCGGCTCCCAGAACACTAAGGACGCCAAGGACTGCCTGATGTACGGTAAGACAGATAATATCAAGTTCAGATATAAGGGTTCGGAAGCTGATGCCAAAGAACTGCATTTCACAGAGAGACAGACAGAGGCTATCCTTGCCATGAGACTTCAGAAGCTCATCGGTCTGGAGGTTGATGTCTTAAGAAAGGAACTTGCTGAGACTGAGAGACTTCTTGCAAGATACACAAGACTTCTTGAGTCTGACCGTGAGATGAAGAAGCAGATGATCTCTGATATTGAAGAACTTAAGAAGAAGTATGCCATTCCCAGAAGAACAGTTATCGAGAACCTCGGTGAGGTTATAGTTGCCAAGGAGAAGGCTGTGGCTACAGAAGAGACAGTACTTCTTGACAGATTCTTCTATATCAAGTCAGCTCCGAGAGCAGTATTCATGAAGAACCAGGAAACGCCATATAAGTTTGCTGTTAACTGTATGAGTGATGACAGGGTTGCACTCTTTGACAGCGAAGGTATGGTTCACATCATCAAGGTTTCGGATATTCTGAAGAAGCAGACAAAGAAGGATAAGAAGTTCAGGATAACTGATAAGGGTATACAGATATTTGACTTCTGCGGAATGAGTTCAGATGCAGATGTGGTTGCCATGATGGCAGTATCAGAACTGAACCCTGCAGGAACCATTGCAGAGGAGAGTGTGGCACAGACAGCGCCGGCTCCGGTTGAAGCAGCTCCTGAAGAGATGTTCTTTGATGATATGGTAGACGGAAGCCTGTCCGGCGGAAGTCTTGAAGAGATAGATATGGGTGCGGATTTCACTGCACCGGCAAGCTATGATGCTGAGACTGATTTTACCGATACCGATGTAGGCGGTATGAATATCGGCAGAAACCTCATCTTCGTAACAGAAGAGGGTAAGGCAAAGAGGGTAAATGCAGCGCTCTTTGATACAGCCCGCAAGACTGCACAGGCACTCAAGGCAAAGCCTGTATTTGTCGGTTTTGAAGATGACTATGTAGTTGCTGAGACTGCTGACGGCTATTCGATCAAGGTTAAGTCCAGCGAGCTTCCTGTTCAGGGTAAGGGAGCAGGAGGAGTAACTCTTATATCTCTCAGAAAGGGCGATAAGGTTGTCAGAGCCATGAGCGGAAGCAACGCCGACAGCTTTAATGATATCAGCCTGTCTGACATGAAGGCCGTAAAACGAGGCGGCAAGGGAAATAAGAAGGGGAGATAAAGATGGCAGCAAATCAGGATTATAATTCAGAAGCGATAAAGGTCCTTAAGGGCCTTGAGCCGGTCCGTCTGAGACCGGGTATGTATATCGGAAGCACGGGACGTACAGGTCTTAATCACCTGGTACAGGAGCTTATAGATAACGCAGTTGATGAGCACCTGGCCGGCTTCTGCAAGAATATAAAGGTTATTCTCAACGAAGATGGTTCTGCCACAGTTGAGGATGATGGAAGAGGTATACCTGTTGATATGCATCCGACTGAGAAGAAGTCTGCGGAGCGAGTAGTCTTCACAGTCCTTCACTCCGGAGGTAAGTTCAACGATTCCATATATAAGATAAGCGGTGGTCTTCACGGCGTTGGTTCTGCGGTTGTTAATGCCCTTTCCAAGAAGCTTATCGTAGACGTTTACAGAGAAGGAAATGTATATCACGACACCTATGAGTACGGCAAGCCGACCACAAAGCTTATAGACGGCCTGCTTCCTTCAGAACCGATAAGAGGTAAGAGGACAGGTACAAGCGTAACTCTTTATCCGGATGACACGATATTTGAGACAGTAAGATTTAAGTCAGCTGCCATAAGACAGAGACTTAAGGAAACTGCATATCTTAACCCGGATCTGTCTATAACCTATGAGAACAGACGTGATGGATATCCACCGGAAACCTTCCATCAGCCGGGAGGTCTGGTAAGCTTTGTGGAGGATATATCCCAGGATCTCACCAAGACTTCACCTGTAGTATCCATATCAGGAGAGAAGAACGGTATCGCAGCAGACATAGTATTTGTTGCAACAGAGGACGGTGATGAGAATGTTATCGGATTCACCAATAACATCACCAACCCTGAAGGCGGTACTCATGTAACAGGCTTTAAGTCTGCATTTGCAAAGATCATCAATAACTATGCAAGAAACGAACTTGGAGTTCTTAAGGATAAGGATCCGAACCTTTCAGGTGCTGATATAAGACAGGGTATGCAGACTATCATATCCGTAAAGCATCCGGATCCACAGTTTGAAGGACAGACCAAGACCAGACTGTCCAATACAGATGTAACTAACGCAGTAGATGCTATCATGCGTGAGCAGCTCACAGTATACTTCGACAGAAACTACGATGTACTGAGAGATATAGTAGATAAGGCAGTTGAGACAGCTAAGGAGAAGGCTAAGTCCAAGGCTAAGGTTAACCTCAGCAAGTTCTCCTTCGAAGGCAACGGAAAGCTGGTACGTCAGGAAAGCAACGATGCAGAGAAGTGCGAGATCTTTATAGTCGAGGGTGATTCCGCCGGCGGCTCTGCCAAGACAGCCCGTAACAGAAAATATCAGGCCATACTTCCACTTAGAGGTAAGATCCTCAATGTTGAGAAGGTGCCTGTAACAAAGGTACTTGAGAACGCAGAGATCAAGGCTATGATCAATGCCTTCGGATGCGGTTTCTCCCAGGGCTTCGGTAATGACTTTGATATCAGCAAGCTCAACTACGATAAGATCATAATCATGACAGATGCCGATGTGGATGGAGCCCATATTGCAACACTGCTCCTCACATTCTTCTATAGATTCTATCCGGATCTTATCAATGAAGGTCATATCTATATAGCTATCCCTCCACTTTACAGAGTAGGAGAGGGAAAGAATATGAAATATCTCTACTCGGATGATGAACTTACCAAGTACAGAAATAACCATAAAGGTAAGTTTACAATCCAGAGATACAAGGGTCTCGGAGAGATGGATGCGAGTCAGCTTTTTGAGACGACAATGGATCCTGAAAGTCGTGTACTGAAGCAGGTTTCAATAGCCAGCGTAGCCGAAGCAAGCTCTATTACAAAGACTCTTATGGGTACTGAAGTTGCCCCTAGACGTGCCTATATTGAGGAAAATAGCCGCGATGCTAACATAGATATGTAAAAATGTTTAAATAAATCGTAAAAATGTGGCAGATTTGTTACATTTTTATAAAAAAAATACGCAAAATTGTAAGAAATAGATTGATTTAACGCCTATAAACAAGTATAATCATTGTAGTCGCAAAAACGACACAATATCATATGTATTGAGAGGTAAAACACTATGAACAAGACAGAACTTGTAACAGCTATTGCAGCAGAGACAGGTCTTTCTAAGAAGGATGCTGAGGCTGCAGTAAAGTCATTCGTAAACGTTGTATCTACAGAGCTCCAGAACAAGGGCAAGGTACAGCTTATCGGTTTCGGTACATTCGAAGTTGGTGAGAGAAAGGCTAGAACAGCTCGTAACCCACAGACTGGTGAGGCTATCAAGATCAAGGCAGCAGCAGTTCCTAAGTTCAAGGCTGGTGCAGCTCTCAAGGAGCTTGTTAATACAAAGCCAAAGAAGTCAGCAAAGAAGAAGTAATTCAGTTAAGCTGAATGTTACAAGTAATTAAGAGGGGCAGAGGTAAAAACCTCTGCCTCATTCTTTTTGTAGATGAGTTTTTGACAAAATAAAGATATAATAGAGGATTTTGACACAATGGACATTATTAAGAAGATTGCAGGTGAACTTGAAGTAAAGGAGGGACAGGTAAAGGCGGCAGTTGAGCTCCTGGATGACGGATGCACAGTTCCTTTTATAGCACGTTATCGTAAGGAGAAGACAGGTGCTCTGAATGATGAGCAGCTTAGAACTCTGTATGACAGACTTAACTTCCTCAGAAATCTCGAGGAAAGAAAGGCTACTGTTATATCAACTATTGAAGAGCAGGAAAAGATGACTCCTGAGCTTATGAAAGCTATCGAGGAAGCAGAGACCATGGTAGCTCTTGAAGATATTTACAGACCTTATAAGCCAAAGAGAAGAACCAGAGCAACTATCGCTAAGGAGGCAGGTCTTGAGCCTCTTGCAAATCTCATATATATGCAGCTGAATAAGAAGCCTATAGCAGTTGAAGCTGAGGCATACATTTCTGAGGAGAAGGGCGTTGAGTCTGCAGAGGCAGCTCTTGCCGGTGCTTCAGACATTATAGCTGAGAACATTTCAGATGATGCGGATTACAGAACCTGGATAAGAGATATAACTGTAAAGAAGGGTATTCTCGTAAGTACAGCCAAGGATCCGGAAGAAAAGTCTGTATATGAGAACTATTATGACTTCCATGAACCTGTAGCAAAGATGTCCGGATATAAGACTCTTGCTGTTAACAGAGGAGAGAAGGAGAAGATACTTTCTGTAGTAATAGAAGCTCCTGAAGAGGATATTCTTAAATATCTTGAGAAGAAGGTTGTCGGAAAGGATGACTGTGATACAGCAGATATCCTTAAGGCAGCAGCAGCTGATGCTTATGAGAGACTCATCGCACCTTCTATCGAAAGAGAGATAAGAAGTGCCCTTACAGAGGACGCAGAAGATGGAGCCATCAAGGTATTCGGCAAGAACCTTACACAGCTTCTTATGCAGCCTCCAATCAGCGGACGTACAGTTCTCGGCTGGGATCCTGCATTTAGAACAGGATGTAAGCTGGCTGTTGTAGATGAGACAGGAAAGGTACTTGATACAACTGTTGTATATCCTACAGCGCCTACAACACCTGAGAAGATCCGTGCTGCAAAGGAAACAGTAAAGCGCCTTATAAAGAAATACAATATATCACTTATATCAGTAGGTAACGGAACAGCATCCCGTGAATCAGAGCAGATCATCGTTGAGATGCTGAAGGAAATACCTGAGAAGGTTGAATATGTTATCACCAACGAAGCAGGTGCTTCTGTATATTCAGCAAGTGCTCTTGCAACAGAAGAGTTTCCTGAGTTCGATGTTGGACAAAGATCAGCAACTTCTATAGCACGCCGTGTACAGGATCCGCTTGCAGAGCTTGTTAAGATAGATCCTAAGTCCATCGGTGTAGGACAGTATCAGCATGATATGAACCAGAAGAAGCTTGGAGAGTCTCTCTCAAATGTAGTTGAGGACTGCGTTAACAGCGTAGGTGTAGATCTTAATACTGCATCAGTATCTCTTCTGACATACATTTCAGGTATTAACAAGAACGTTGCAAAGAACATTGTTTCATATAGAGAAGAGAACGGAAGATTCGATAACAGGAAGGAACTCCTTAAGGTTCCGAAGCTTGGTGCAAAGGCTTATGAGCAGTGTGCCGGATTCCTCAGAATCCATGGAGGAAGCAATCCTCTTGATGATACAGCAGTTCACCCTGAAAGCTACGAAGCAGCAGGAAAGCTTCTTAAGTCAGTGGATGATGATACAGCTGCTCTCGGAAAGCTTGATAAGGCTGAGAAGAAGAAGCTTTCAGAAGAACTCGGAATCGGAGATATCACTCTTGATGATATGATCAAGGAGCTTATGAAGCCAAGCCGTGATCCACGTCTTGATATGCCGAAGCCAATCCTCAGAAGCGATGTCCTTGATATCAAGGATCTTGAAGTCGGAATGGTTCTTAAGGGAACTGTTAGAAATGTAATCGACTTCGGTGCATTTGTAGATATCGGAGTACATCAGGATGGACTGGTTCATATATCACAGCTTACTGATAAGAAATTTGTAAAGCATCCTCTGGACGTAGTAAGTGTCGGAGATGTAGTTGATGTTAAGATCATAAATATCGATACACAGAAGAACAGAATAGGTTTATCCATGAAGGGAATCTAATATATGGACATTGGTGAAGTTTGGAGTGTTTTAGGAATTGAAGAAACGAAGGATCAGGACAGCATCATAGCTGCCTATCGTGCAAAGGTTGTAAGCGTCAATCCGGAGGATGATCCGGAGGGCTTTAAGCGCCTTAGAGAAGCATTTGAGGAAGCTATGAGACGAAGTCAGGAATCAGAGGGGGAGACCGACTCAAGAGAAGCTGCTGATCCAAGATTTCAGCCATTAGTAGACAGAATGGTTGAGACCTACGATGATATTGAATTAAGAATAGACTTAGATGTATGGAAAGAGATATTCAGCGATCCGCTCTGCAACGATCTGGATACAGCAGATCAGGCAAGGGAAGAATTCCTGAAGCTCGCACTGGACAGATTCTATCTGCCTCATGAGGTATGGAAGCTGGCAGATGATACCTTTTCCATTATGATGGAGCTGAAGAATCTTAAAGAAGTATTTCCTCCGGACTTTATGGATTACATTGCATTTCATATCCAGAATGAGGACTTCTTTGAGTACAGCTATCTGATGCCGAGAGAAAGCTTCAAGGAGATCATCAGAGAAGCTGATGTTACCATTCCTGAACTTCATAAGAGAGAGTGCGATTATAAGCTGGCAGAATATTTATGCCACTATGATAACTATATCAGAGAGGCAGCTGTGGTGATCCAGCCGGTGGAAGATATCAACGCAGTCAGAAAGAGCGAGAATCCTGAGCTTATTCCTGCAAATGCAGAGCCTGATGCTTTAAATAAGCTTTATGGATCAGTTCGTATGTTCCTTACAGCCGAAATATGGCATCCGATGGAATATACAGGAATGATGAGACTCCTGGATGATGAGGGACGTTACGAGGATGCACATGCTATGGCAAGAGCTATCCTTAATACCCGTCTGGGCGAGTTTATGGATATCTATGGCAGGACCAGTGCCTGCTATGTAATAGTGAACCATGCGCTTATTAACAGCATTAATCCGGAGATAGAACCTGAGAGAAAGAATCATCCGCTTATCACAGATGAGGATATGAAGGTTATCGAGGAAACTCTGGAACAGGTTCTGGCTGAAAGGGAGAGATTTAATCTTGGCCTTCGTGCAAAGATCATGCTGCTCTGCCTTAAGGGAGAGTACGAGGATGCAAATGAAGTGCTGCTTAAGCTGTTTGAGGTGGATAATCAGAACTCTGATGCATCAATCCTTCTTCCATACATCAACAATAAACTTGTAGATTTCTATGCTGACAGAGTGGCCGCAGAACCGGACAATATGAGGCATAAGATCGATAAGTGCTGGAGCCTCTTCAGATGCGACAGAAAGGAAGAAGCAATTGAAGAGCTGGAGGCACTGTCATATATAGACAAAGATGACGAGCTTTATATAGATTATTGTAATCTTATCGGAAGATGTTACAGCAGGATCGATGACTTTGAGAAGGCTGAGCCGTTCCTTGCAGAGTGGCTCCGCAGACTGACGCTTATTGAGGAAAGATATAATAAAGATCCGGACAGTGTTAACGAGGAAGATGCAAAGCGTCTTAAGAGGATAGGCTACAGCTACTATCTTCTTGGGGCTGCAAACTTCAGGCTTGATAAGCTGGAGGATGCAGAGAAGTATATAAAGCTGTCTGTAGAGAAAGAAAAGGACGAGGTTGATATACCTTATTATCTTGAGACTCTCGGACTTCTTTATCATCAGAGAGCTGACTATGCTGCAGCAATGGAAGTTTGGAATCATATGCTGGAACTTAACAAGTATAACGCATCCACCTATATCCACAGGCAGGAGACAGCCTATAAGATGAGAGATGCACAGCTTGTAATCGATGATTATAATGTGCTGATACAGCATGCACCGCAGTATCCGAAGTCCTACTTCTTTGCAGCTAAGATATTTTATATCTACGATCATAACGAGGATCTGAAGGATGTATTTAAAAGGGCAGAGGAGAACGGCATTCACAGCTCAGCACTGCAGCTTGTAAAGGCAGATTACTATAAAGAGCAGAGTAATCTTGAAGCCGCAGAGAAGATATATAAGGAACTGGATGATGAGCTGGCAAAGGGTGAGGGAGACCTCGAGGACTGCGAAGCCCTGAGAGATTACTATCTGTCAGCCGGACATTTTAAGAATATCAAGGATGAATCTCCGGAGGAGTATTATAAGGCAGGACTTGCCAAGTACCCACAGGACGCACCGCTTAACTATGCATACGGTCTCTATCTTTATGAGCATGATAAATATGCAGAGGCGGAAACGTTCTTTAAGAAGACTCTTGAATATAATCCTAGACATCATGCAGCCAACAACAAGCTGTCCCGTATCTATTCTGACATCTATGATGATTCAGAGGATCCGGCAAAGTATGATCTGGCAGTAGTTCATGCCACTAAGCAGCTGGATAACAATGATGATGATTACTACTATGTAGAGAGGGCGCTCCTTTATTCATCAGGCTATGAATTTGAAAAGGTTATAGCTGACTGCGATAAGGCAATAGAGAAGGACGAGACCAACTACTATGCATTTAATGCCAGAGGCTATGCGTACATGATGCTTAAGGACTATAAGCATGCTGAAGAAAGCTTTATGACCGGAATCAGACTTATGAAGGATGTGGACGTGAACGACAAGCTGTCCAATCTGTATCATAACCTGGCAAGATGCTACGAGATGCAGGAGAAATTCAATGAGTCGATCACGGTTTTGAGAAATATCATCATTACCTTCGGCGAAAATATAAACGTTCACAGCAGGATAGCAAAATCTCTCCGAAGGGCCGGAAGATATGATGAAGCTTTAAATGAATGTGAGACGATGCTCAAGTACCATCAGGAGAAGTTTCAAGAGACGGGAAATGAATGGTATCTTGAATACATAATGGAAGATTATGATCAGATGTTCACTGTATGCCTGAGCAAGGGTGATTATCGAAAGGCTCAGTTCATAAAAGATGAGCGAATCTATAAGATGGTTAATGATAACCGTCTTTTAACCGGTAAAAGAGCTATAAAGAATAATAACGTATCCTGTAGTATTCTTCAGAAGGTTGCATCGATTGAATATTATGATGCGAGAGATTATGCGAAAGCTTATAAGATTTATGATAAAGCCTATAATCTTCTCCTGCCGGTTTCGTCTGTGACCGATAACAACATGAGATCGACTCTGATAGATATATGTGTCGAGATGGGAGGAGCGGCCTGGAGACTCGGTAAGTACGGTGTTTCAATGAGACTTGCTGAAGCAGCTATCCTTACCATAAAGAAGATGTCGGGATCGGTTGAGAACTATCTTAATTATCATAGGAATTCAACCTACCGCAAGAAGGATTATGCCTTGCTTCTGGCATTTGCCGGTAAGTGGGATGAAGCGGTGGCAATGGCTGAGAGTGCTGTGGATGCTCCGAGATGCTCTTTCTGCAGACACGGCTCATGTTATGAGGCATACCTCTCGCTGGCTAAGATATGTGAATTTAAGAATGACAAAGCGGGTGCTTTGGAGTATTATAGAAAAGCAAACGAAATTGGACGTGATGACAGTGAGGTAATCAGCGCGATGATTGCATTCACAGGAGGTAGAAATTGATTATTGGAATTGATCTCGGTACCACCAACAGCCTCGTTGCTTACTATACCGATGAGGGACCAAAGGTAATACCGAATAGATTTGGTGAAGTGCTTACACCATCAGTTGTAAGTATAGATGAAAATGACAATATATTTGTAGGTAAGACAGCTATCGAAAGAATGCAGCTTTACCCTGAAACCAGTGCGGCAGTATTTAAGAGAAGCATGGGTTCTGATAAGAAGTTTGAGCTTGGTTCAAAGTCTTTTACAGCAGAGGAACTTTCAAGCTTCGTACTCAGATCTCTTAAGGAAGATGCCGAGACATTTCTTGGAGAAGAAGTAACTGAGGCGGTTATATCCGTACCGGCTTACTTTAACGATATGAGAAGAAAGTCCACAAAGAGGGCAGGAGAGCTGGCAGGACTTAAGGTTGAGAGAATCATAAGTGAGCCGACAGCTGCAGCCATTGCTTACGGACTTTATAACGATACAAAGCCTGCAAAGAATCTGGTATTCGATCTGGGCGGCGGTACCTTCGATGTATCTATCCTTGACTACTTCCCACCGATACTTGAGGTAAGGGCGGTAGCAGGAGATAACTTCCTTGGAGGAGAGGACTTCACAGAGGTTCTTGAGAGAATGTTCTTTGAGAAGAACGAGAAGGTACGCAAGGAAGCGCTGGACTATCGTGAACTTAAGATGATCCACAGACAGGCAGAGCTGGCAAAGAAGAGTTTCTCTGAGTCAGGCACTGCAGTGATGAAGTGTAAGATCGGCGAAGAGATAATAGAAACAGAGATTTCCGAGAAGGAATATGATAAAGAGTGCGAGGATCTCTACGAGAAGATTAGAGGTCCTGTAAAGAGAGCTCTTGCAGATGCAAAGCTTAAGCTCAGTGACATCGATAAGATCGTACTTGTCGGTGGAGCTACCCGTCTTCCGGGAGTAAGAAGCTTTGTCAGCAAACTTTTTAAGACATTCCCTGACACTACAGTTAATCCTGATGAGGCAGTTGCTCTTGGAGCGGCTATCCAGGGAGCTATGAAGGAGAGACGTGAATCCATCAAGGAAGTGGTACTTACTGATGTATGTCCGTTTACTCTGGGAACAGACGTATCAGTTGATCTTGGCGGAAATCACAGAGAGTCGGGACATTTCTTCCCGATCATTGAGAGAAATACAGTTATTCCTGCCAGCCGTACAGAAAGATTCTACACGGTAAGGGATGATCAGACCAAGATAGATATAGAGGTTCTTCAGGGTGAGAGCCGTATGGCACGCAACAACCTGCTTCTTGGAACTCTTGAACTTGAGGTTCCGAAGGGCAAGGCGGGAGACCAGGCAGTTGATGTTACATATACCTACGACATTAACTCTATCCTTGAGGTTGAGGTTACAGTCGTTGCTACAGGTAAGAAGGTAAGAAAGATCATCAAGGGTCAGTATACAGAGATGACAGATGAGGAGATTGAGAAGAGATTCCAGGAACTGTCATATCTGAAGATTCATCCGCGTGATCAGGAAGAGAACAAACTCGTTCTTCTGAGATGTGAAAGACTCTATGAAGAGAGCCTCGGAATGGACAGAGAATATATCGAAGAGCAGGTCAGAAAGTTTGAGCTTGCACTTGCGTCCCAGGATAAGAGAATGATCGAGAAGGAGCGTAAGGCTCTTACGGAATTTCTTGATGAATGGGAAAAGGGAGAATTTTGATGGGCCTGAACCGTTTAACGTATGTTAAATTGTACAAAAGATATGGCTAAAATTTGTCAAAACTATCAAAAACGGAGAAAATTTTAGTATATATTGAAAAAATGTTAAAAAAATATTACAATTTAGCACGTAAACTTCAGTATTTTTAATAACGTATTAATTATGTTTAGTTAAAACGGAGGAAATCAAAATGGCAGTTAAGAAGGCAAGCGTTAAGGATCTCGCTGAGAAGGCAGCAGCAGCAAAGAAGGCTGAGGCTAAGGTTGAGGTTAAGGAAGAGGCTAAGAAGGTAGAAGCTAAGGTAGAAGCTCCTAAGGCAGAGCCAGCTAAGGCAGAAGCTCCTAAGGCAGCAGAGCCGGCAAAGAAGGAAGCAGCTAAGAAGGCACCAGCAAAGAAGGCACCAGCAAAGAAGGCAGAGCCAGCTAAGAAGGCAGCAGCTCCTAAGGCAGCAGCAGCAAAGAAGGCAGAGCCGGCAAAGAAGGAAGCAGCTAAGAAGGCACCTGCAAAGAAGGCAGAGCCAGCTAAGAAGGCAGCTCCAAAGGCAGCAGCAACGAAGGCAGAGCCGGCAAAGAAGGAAGAAGCTAAGAAGGCAAGGCTGAGCCAGCAAAGAAGGCACCTGCAAAGACAGCAGCTAAGGCAGCTCCAGCTAAGAAGGCAGCTCCAAAGGCAGCAGCAGCTAAGAAGCCTGCAGCAAAGAAGTCTACAGTTAACCTTTTCGTTCAGTATCAGGGCGGAAATGTTTCTACAGATGATATCGTAAAGAAGGCTCTTGAAGTTTCCGGAAAGAAGACAGTTAAGGAGCTTAATGTATATTATCAGCCAGAGAACAACATCGTTTACTTCACAGCAGATGGTGAGAACGGTTCTTTCAACTACTAAGATTTGCTTTTTTAAATAAAATAATAAAGCGACAGGTTTTTGCCTGTCGCTTTTTTTATCGGCCGGGCTGAACCCGGCCGTTTTGTTTAGTTGATTTAATCGTCCTGTCCGCGGAGTTTTATGATAGGTGAACCCTTGCCGTTTATGTAGTCACCGGTAATTGTAACTGATCCGATGGTGTCATCACGTGGTACCATGTACATGATATCCAGCATGAAGTCTTCCATGATGGAACGGAGAGCTCTTGCACCTGTCTTTCTCTCGGCAGCCTTCTCTGCGATAGCAGCGTAAGCTGAATCGTCGAATTCCAGCTTTACTTCATCGAGACGGAGCAGCTTCTGATACTGCTTAACGATTGCATTTCTTGGCTCCTTAAGGATTCTTTCATACATATCCTTATCGAGAGCGTCGAGAGTGAAGATTACAGGAAGACGTCCTATAAACTCAGGAATCATACCAAAGCTTCTAAGGTCATCTGTTGTAACGTGAGACAGAAGCTTTTTATCGTTATCAAGTTCTGAACGAAGTGATGCACCGAAGCCCATAGAAGACTTGGCTGCAAGACGTTCCTTGATGATGTCTTCAATATCAGGGAAAGCACCACCACAGATGAAGAGGATATTGGTTGTATCCATCATAGTGGTCGGAGTCATAGCGTTCTTACTTCCTGATCCTACAGGTACTTCAACCTCAGATCCTTCAAGAAGCTTCAGGAGTCCCTGCTGAACTGCTTCACCGCTTACGTCCCTTGAACGCTGTTCCTGTTTCTTAGCTATCTTATCAATCTCATCGATGAAGACGATTCCGTGCTCTGCGCGATCTACATCGTTATCTGCAGCTGCAAGAAGCTTAGAAAGTACGCTTTCAACATCATCGCCGATGTAGCCTGCCTCAGTAAGAGAGGTTGCATCTGTGATGGCAAGAGGTACATCAAGTATCTTAGCAATAGTCTTAACAAGATAAGTCTTACCACATCCTGTAGGTCCTATCATAAGCATGTTGGACTTTTCGATCTCTACATTATCGAGATCGTCCGGAGCATTCTTTGAACCGGCTTTCTCTGAGAAAACTCTCTTATAGTGGTTATATACAGCAACTGATATAACCTTCTTAGCATATTCCTGACCGACTACATCGAGATCAAGGAGTTTCTTGATATCATGTGGAGCAGGAAGATCCTTGAGAGACTTGATCTTTCCGGTTGAATCAGTCTTGCTGTCCGGAGAAGCTCCCATAGGGTCAGAGCTCTTTGACTCGGTCTTTCTCTTCTTAACTTTCTGTGAGTTCGGAATATCCATGTTAGGGAATATCATGTTCATGTTATCTATTCCCGGAATATTTCCGAGGATGGAGAAAGGACTGTTATTGATCTGGTTAAGAGTCTTGTTGATGCAGTCTGCACAAACATTTACTCCCTTTGAAAGAGTGATAAGCTTTCCGGCCTGTGACTCGGGACGCTTACACATATAACAGTACTTTTCATATTCATCATCATTATTATTCTGATCGTTGTTTCCGTTGTTGTCTGGCATATATTTAGTTCCTCCGATTGGTCCTGTATACCCACAGGACAGTTGTTAAAAATTTACACTTATGTCATAGATTATAACAAAACTCTGTTAGACTTTACAATATTGAAATGAACGTCCGTTAGTGATAAGATACGCGGGTAGGAGGAATAGACTGATATGACTAAGATTGTAGCCCACAGGGGCGCTTCATATCTGGCCGGAAGAGATAACACTTTGGAAAGCTTCCGCCTGGCTATAGAGCTGGGAGCAGATATGGTTGAATTTGATGTTAGAAGTACAAGAGATAATGTACTGGTGGCTTTTCATGACAGTACATTTGCGGATTCGCCGATATCATGGCTTACTTTTGATAATCTGGAGAAAGAGGCTGAGGCAAGAGGATTCCATATCCCGACCTTTGAAGAGGTACTTGAACTCTGTCACGGTAAGATCAGAATGGATATAGAGATCAAGGAATCCGGCTTCGAGAGTAAGCTTGTTAAGATATGCCAGAAATATCTGGATTATGATGAGTATACGATCAAATCATTCTTTGAGAAGATAGTATATAAGGTTAAGAAGCTGGATAAGAATATCACCACAGGACTGCTGCTCGGTATGAGGACCATGAGTCCGCTGAGAAGACTCAGTGAGATCTTTCCATACGGAAGGGTTCATCGCTGCAGATGTGATTTCGTATCTCCAAATGAGTGGCTTATGAGATTCGGATTCGTGGAAAGAATGCATTTCCATAAGATTCCTGTATATGTATGGACAGTAAACAAGAAGAGGACCATGAAGAGATATCTCAAAATGGGTGTGGATGGTCTTATCACTGATAAGCCGGATGCAGCGCTTTTTGTAAGGAAAGAGCTTATAAAGCAGCGTAAGCCTATGAGGAGGACTCTCGAGAAGTAATAAGGAAGAGTGATATAGAGATGCTGCTGTTATATGGGGAGGCTAGAGGGTTATGAAAAAGAGAATAAAGGCCTACACGGCATATATAGATGAACTCCTGAAGAGTGATGAAGAAAGAGACTGGGATCTGGAGATAGAGAAGCATCTGAATCAGATAGGATTCTTCATGCATGAAAGACTGGTGCATCTCTTAGTTTTTATACTGGTTGCCATATGCACGGTTATATCGATTCTCGCACTTGTTGTTTCAGAAAAGATAGTCATTCTGCCGCTTATCGTCATGCTTTTTGTGCTGCTTATTCCTTACTGCATGCACTATTATCTGCTGGAGAATTCAGTCCAGTATATGTACAGACAGTATGATGAGATGAGAAAGAAGAAAGAAGGCGTTGACAAAGCCTTTTCTGAAAGGCTATAATACTTCTTACCCGCTAATGATATAGAAGTATTAAGGATAAGCTATGGAAGAAGGCAACAGAGCAAGTGTTAACAGAATAAAGAAGATGATCATAGCAACCATTTGTATACTGATCTTTGTGCCTATCATACTGTGTATAGTGCTGATGATCAGAATTGGCCGGCTGGAGAAGAAGTTTGATGAATATCTCAAAAACAACTCACAGTCAGAGGTTGAGGTAGCAACAGAGAATGATGCTGCTCTTGCGGAGGCCCGTATATGGCAGACGACGGAGGTCGCAGACGTTCCATCACCTAAGCAGCAGATGGCTAAGGAAGATGCAGATGCGATCAATGACCTGGATAAGCAGGTAGATGATTCATCAGAGCTCCTTCTTAAGACCAAGGCTACAGATACAGATGCTGTATATAACGGTCACAAGGTATATCTTACCTTTGATGATGGTCCTGGACCATATACCAATGAGATTCTTGACATCCTGAAGGAGAAGGGTGTTAAAGCTACATTCTTCGTAGTTGCTGATGATTTTACTTATGCTGATGAGATGAATCGTATAGTTGCTGAGGGACATACACTGGCTATGCATTCTATGTCACATAAGTATGACGTAATATATAAGGACATTGATTCCTTCAAGCAGGATGTTAACGGACTTCATGACCTGCTGTACTATATGACAGGTGTTGACTGCAAGTATTACAGATTCCCGGGTGGAAGTTCCAATACAGTAGCTGATGTATCTATAGATGAGTGCATCAATTATCTGAATGAGAGAGGCATCACATACTTTGACTGGAATGCACTTAACGGTGATGCAGAGTATGTAGACTATACAGCAGATGAGCTGAATACAAATGTTATGGGCTATGTTCATAACAATCCTGGTAACTCAACAGTACTTCTGCATGATCTTGGAAATCATTATGCAACAGTTGAAGCACTGCCAGGTCTTATTGATACGCTTAAAAGTGAGGGATATGAGATCCTTCCTATAGACGATACAACAAAACCTGTACAGCATAAGGCTGAAGAAAGTACAGAGGAATAGTGTACAGATGAATTATACAGAAGTTTTAAACTATATAACGGAGAAGAATAAGCTCGGCAGTATGCCGGGCATTTCCGCTATTATGGAGCTTTTAAAGAGACTCGGTTCACCTGAGAATCGCGTAAAAGCTCTTCATATTGCAGGGACTAATGGTAAGGGAAGCATAATGGCTTATGTGGAAGAGACCCTTATTCTCAAGAATCTTAAGGTAGGGCGATATATATCCCCTGCTATTTTTGATTATAGAGAACGCTGGCAGATCAACAAGCAGTATATCGGGAAAGAAAAATGCGCATCGCTCATGACCCGTATAGCTTTCGTTGTGGAGGAAATGATAGCTGATGGTTTCAGATCACCGACCTCCTTTGAGATTGAGACTGCTCTGGCATTCCTTTATTTTGCAGAAGAAGGCTGCGATTACATGCTGATCGAGTGCGGCATGGGCGGCAAGGGCGACGCAACCAATGTTATAGAAGGTGCCGTGATAGATGTTCTGGCATCGGTCAGCCTTGACCATATGCAGTTCCTTGGAAATACTCCTGAAGTGATATGCGAGGAGAAACTCGGCATAGTAAGAACCGGAGGAAGATTGGTTTCCTATCCTCAGACAGATTCAGTGAAAGCTGTAATAGATAAGGATTCCGAGGAAAGAGATTATAAAGTGGTATATCCGGACCGGGATGAACTGGATATAAAGTCGAGAGATATCAGTGGAAGTGCATTTTCCTATAAGGGAACAGATTATAAGATAAACTTAAGCGGTGATTATCAGGTATTAAATGCATGTACAGCGATTGAAGTGCTGCACCTTCTCAGCGAGATTCCTGAATCAGAGGGCGGACTCAAACTAAGTGACAGTGATATACAGACAGGACTGGAAGAGACTGAGTGGCAGGGCCGAATGACCATTGTAAGCCGTGAGCCTCTTTTTGTAGTGGACGGTGCTCATAACAGAGATGCCTGGGTAAGACTTGCAGATACGCTCAGTAAATGTTTTACAAACAAGAGATTCATCTTTATAATGGGAGTGTTGGCAGACAAGGAATATACCCGTATGCTGGACAGCCTGTGTCCATATATGAAGAAGGCAGTTACTGTAACCACAGTAAGTCCGAGAGCTCTGGATGGAGAAAAGCTTCTTAAGGAAGTTCAGGCCCGGGGCATAGAAGGCGAGTATGCTGAAAACTGCAGGGACGCAGTAAGGATCGCTTTGTCTGACATAGAAGAGACGGACGTTATAATAGCGTGCGGAACTCTTACATTTGCCGGAGAGATCATAAATATCATGAAAAGTGAAAGACATAATCTTATCCTGAAGGATAAGGTGTTTCAGGAGAGACTTAACAAGATAGAAGAAGAGGAAAGCACCAGAAGGTTCTGCAGACATGGGATAGAGCATCTGGTAAGCGTTGCAAGGATCGGAGCACTTATAGCTTCAGATGAAGGACTGGATATAGACAGAGATGTGATATACGCAGCGGCACTTCTTCATGATATAGGAAGATGTTCTGAATACACTAAGGATAAGAATATGAGCCACGCTGATGCGGGCGTTATAATAGCTGAAGATATCCTGCACCGTGTGGGATACAGTGATACAGAAGTGAAGGTAATCTTAGAAGCCATAAAGCTTCATGGCGAAGATACAGCTCCTGACGGAACGCTGGCAAAACTTCTCTTCAGAGCTGATAAGCTTTCGAGAAACTGCTTCAGATGTGAGGCAGAGCCGGAGTGCTTCTGGGATGAGGCTCTTAAGAACAAGGGGCTTCTGTACTAGACTAAACTTAACTTGATGAGGTGACTTGAAGTGAAAATAGGAAACAGAGAATTTGAACTGGAAGGCTATACACCATATGTGATGGGAATCCTGAATGTTACACCGGATTCCTTCTCAGATGGAGGTTCCTTTAATACAATAGATAAGGCACTGCAGCATACAGAGGAAATGATAGGCGAGGGCGCAGATATCATAGATATCGGCGGAGAGTCGACAAGACCGGGTTATACTGTTGTTCCAGTACCGGAAGAGATAGAACGTACAGCTCCTGTAATCGAAGCTATTAAGGCACGTTTTGACATTCCGATAACACTGGATACGTATAAAGCAGATGTTGCAGAAGCTGGACTGAAGGCCGGCGCAGATATGATCAACGATATCTGGGGACTGAAGGCTGATCCTCGTCTGGCAGGAGTTATCGCTGCGTCTGATAAGCCGGGCGTTATCCTTATGCATAACCGTAAAGAAGCAGACTATACAAACCTTATAGAGGATGTGGAATCAGACTTAAGAGAGTGCATTGTTCTTGCAAGAAATGCAGGAATACCTGAAGACAGATTAATACTTGATCCGGGTATCGGCTTTGGTAAAACCTTGGAAGATAATCTGGGTGTTATGAAGCACCTGGGTGAGATAATAGATGAATTTAAGCTCCCAATGCTGCTTGGAGTTTCAAGAAAGTCCATGATAGGACTTACACTGAACCTCCCGGTTGATGAGAGACTTGAAGGAACAATAGCAGTAAATGTAGCGGGCTATCTTGCAGGATGCCGCATATTCAGAGTACATGATGTAAAGGCTCACAGAAGAGCACTTGATATGATTGCAGGTATACAGAGGGTCTAAATGGATATCATTACAATCGAAAAACTTAAAGTATACGCTTATCACGGCGTATTTGAAGAAGAGAAGAAGGAAGGTCAGGTTTTCTATGTATCAGCAAGGCTTCACCTTGATGTAAGAAAAGCCTCAAGGAATGACGACCTTTCAAAGACAGTAAACTATGATTCGGTAGCTCATCTTATAGATGATACTGTGAGAAGTGAGAAGTATGATCTTATAGAGACAGTAGCTGAAACTGTTGCAACAGAGATACTTCTTAAGTTCCCGGTCATAAAAACAGTCGATGTAAAGATCAGTAAGCCTGAAGCACCGATAGAGCTTGAGTTTTCTGATGTTTCAGTAGAGATATCCAGATCAAGACATACAGCATATCTGGGAATAGGTTCAAATCTCGGCGACAGAGAGAACTATCTGGACTTTGCTATAGAGCAGCTGGGAAGAGATGAACTGATAAGCGTAGAGAGAGTATCAGAGTTCATAAACACTGAGCCGGTGGGACTTGTGGAACAGCCGGACTTCCTGAACGGAGTAGTTGAGATCAGTACTATTTATTCTCCTCATCAGCTTCTTCATGTAATAAATGATATAGAGAATGAAGCAGGAAGAGAGAGAATCGTTCATTGGGGACCGAGAACTCTTGATATAGATATACTTCTCTTTGATGATGTTATCACAGCTGATGAGAAGCTGAAGATACCTCATCCTGAGATGACCAACAGGGAATTCGTATTAAAGCCTCTTAATGAGATAGCTCCTTATGCATATCATCCGATATACAGAAAGACGGTTGAGGAGCTTTATGCAAGGCTCATACGTAAGCTGGAGCATGAGGCAGAGCCTTATGATACAGATGAATATTCAGAAGTAGAAGAACTGGCAACGGAGAAGAGCAGGATAGTATACTGCGGTGTCCCGGGAGCTTATGCAGAGTCTGCTGCCAAGAAGTATTTTGGCGAAGATGCAGATGTATATAATGTAAAGAGCTTTGATGATGTTGTCAGTGAGACCGTTTCCGGCAAGGCGGAGTTTGGTGTTCTTCCTATTGAGAACAGTTCAGCAGGATTTGTAGCCGGAATATATGATATAATCAGAAACAGTGGTGTTCAGATTGTAGGTCAGGTAGTACTTGATATAGAGCATGCGCTTCTTGGTCTGCCGGATGCACACATTTCCGATATAAGAAAAGTTTACTCCCATCCACAGGGGCTTATGCAGTGTAAGGACTTTATAGATGAACATGGATTTCAGGCTGAGAGTCTCAGCAATACAGCCCTTGCTGCAAGACGTGTTAAGGATAAGGGAGATATCAGGGAGGCAGCCATCGCCAGTGAGCGTGCGGCTGAACTCTATGGACTTAAGATACTTGCAAGAAGAATAAACTTCCAGAATGATAATTCCACGAAGTTTGTTATCGTAACAGCAAAGAAGATATTCTTATCAACATCAGATAAGATAAGCATATCATTTACTCTCCAGCATAAGGTTGGTTCTCTCTATGAGATTCTGGGACGCATCAATGAAAATGGTGTCAACATGACCAGCATAGAGTCGAGACCTTCTCTCAGAAAGAAATGGGAGTATGTGTTCTATGTAAGTTTTGAGGGAAAGCTTACAGATAAAAATGTACGTAAAGCGCTTGGAGAGATTCATGCAGAAGCCAGAGAGATGAACCTATTGGGAACATTTTAAGTAGATAGTAGATTCCGAAGCATTACAAAATATGGGGTGGACAGCGTATGGAAGATGAGAAGATATCAAGGCTTAAGGAACAGGGATTTAACATAGCTGCTGCTATGGAGTATATTGCCGGAGATAAGGAGTTCTACATAGAGATCGTCAGCGATTTTGCGAAGAATGAATATGAGAGAGCTGCCGGTATAAAAGCGGCATATGTTAATAAGGATATGAAGGATTATCAGATCCGGGTGCATGGACTGAAGAGTGCAGCGAAGACTATCGGTGCCGATCAACTCAGTGCTCTTGCCTTTGAGCAGGAGATGGCAGCTATCGAAGATGATATGCCGGTCATCGATGAGGGGATTGATAATCTTCTGAGTGTTTATGCTGAAACAGCAATGCGGATCCAGAAAGCTATCGATGATGGCGATAGTGATGATGACGATGATAAAGAGATAAATGAGCCTGTGCTGAGACAGATGCTTGTAAATATAACCAGACTGCTTAATACCTCAGAAGTACTTGAAGCAGAGAAGGTTATGAAAGAACTTTCAGGCTGCAGCTTCAGAAGAAAACCTCTTAAAGAAACAATGTCTCAGGTCATAGAAGCTATAGAAGATTATGATACTGACAGGGCACAGGAATTAATTAAAATATTTATTGACAAGGGTTACTCAATGTGATAATCTATGTCAAGTGTGAATTGAAGAGCTATAGGTCTCTTCAGAATTAAGCAGAGTATCCGCTCTCACCTAGAGCTGCAAATGCGCGGCCGGGTTTAAACTTATAAAAAACAGCTACGGCTGTTCTTTGTGTGGATACTCATGTCTTGGGTATCCACTTTTTTTATGTTTTATTTTTCGGAGGGCAAAGCAATAGACTATTTAATTAACGAACAGATCAAAGACAAAGAGGTGCGTGTTATCGGCGCTGAGGGTGGACAGCTTGGTGTGATGTCCATAGCAGAAGCAAGAGAGAAGGCCGACGAGGCAGGACTTGACCTTGTAAGAGTTTCGCCAAATGCAAATCCACCGGTTTGTAAGATCATTGATTTTGGAAAGTTCCGTTATGAGCTCGCTCGTAAGGAAAAGGATGCCAAAAAGAAGCAGAAGGTTGTTGAGATCAAGGAAGTGAGATTATCTCCAAACATTGAAGAGAACGACCTTAATACTAAGGTAAATCAGGCTCGTAAGTTTCTTCAGAAGGGTAACAGAGTTAAGGTTACTCTCAGATTCAGAGGACGTGAGCTTGCATATGTTAATCAAAGCAAAGTAATACTTGATAATTTTGCTGAGCTTCTTTCGGACATTTCTACTGTTGATAAGCAGGCTAAGTTCGAAGGCAGGAGCATGTTCATGTTCCTTGCAGCAAAAACAACCAAGTAGTTTATAAGGAGGAAAAAACAATGCCAAAGTTAAAGACAAAGAGGGCAGCAGCAAAGCGTTTTAAGGCTACAGGTACAGGTAAGCTTAAGAGAAATAAGGCTTATAAGAGCCATATCCTTACTAAGAAGACAACAAAGAGAAAGAGAAACCTGAGAAAAGCAACCATGACTGACAAGACAAATGTCAAGAACATGAAGAAGATTTTACCTTACATCTAAGGATGATTTGATTAGGAGGATATAGTAATGGCAAGAATTAAAGGTGGCGCTAATGCCAAGAAGAAGCATAATAAGACATTAAAGGCAGCAAAGGGATATATCGGAGCAAGATCAAAGCAGTACAGAGTTGCTAAGCAGTCTGTAATGAGAGCTGATGCTACAGCATTTGCTGGTAGAAGAGAGAGAAAGAGAGATTTCCGTAAGCTTTGGATCGCTCGTATCAACGCTGCAGCTAGACAGAATGATATCTCATACAGCAACCTTATGCATGGTCTTAAGGTAGCAGGCGTAGACATCAACAGAAAGATGCTCGCTGAGATGGCTGTTAATGATGCAGAAGGTTTCGCTAGTCTTGTAGACGTTGCTAAGAAGGCAATTGCATAATCTAAGCGGAATTAATAAAATAGTAAGAAAATTACCATCTAAAAGTTAATTGCTTTTAGGTGGTTTTTTTCTTATTATAAAACAAAAAAATGGGGGTGTATGGTTAAAAGTATGAATACTAGAAGAACAGCGCAAGTTGCGGGGGCTGTATGCGCAATGATGTTAATGGCAGGATGCGGGCAGAAACCGGCAGACGAAGTGGTAGAGTATCCTGTTGGAGAAACGGTAAAAACTGAGGCAGAGAAGACTTCCGTGGAGGATAATTCTGAGTATGATTCAGAAGATTACGGCGAAGCTGCAGGAACTCTGGCCTATATATCAGAATATCAAAAAGAAGGAACGCTTTCCTATAATAAAGAATTAACTATAGACGGAATGAAGATTACATATGATCTTTCCTATACGATTCCGGAAGAAGTGGATAGAGTACCTACATATAAGGTGAATGTGGTCAGTGATAATGAAGCTTTGGAAGCTGATATAGTATCGGCTTTATTCGGTGACACAGCCGTACCTATGAAGGATTCGAATGCATTTGAATATCACTATGAAGAAGATTACGGTAACTTCTTATTTGCGGAATTACAGAAAAGAATGTCAGATAATTGGTGGTTAGAACCTGAAGATGTACATTATGCTGATCTGGACACCTTATCTTCATGGATAGATAAAACTACATATTATTCCCATATTTATGAAGGAGAATATAATGGCAATACCTGCCGCCTTCTTATATTCTACAGTGAATATGCTAAAAGACTGTATGTATCACTGTATCCTAAGAATATAGGGGAGTTTATAGGTGATACGTCCATTACACAAATGGGCTGTTCGGATATCAGCGGTTCTCTGCTTATAGGTAATTGGGATAATTCCAGAATCATAGATTTAAACGGCACTATGTCTGACAGAAGTAATAAGGCAGATTTAAGTGATAAAGATATCTCCAGAACAATATACGAAACATTTAAGGATGTACCGGGAATGCTGATTCCGGAAGATCAGATAGACTTATATGAAAATATATATGAAGGTAAAACATTTGATATAAAAGGAGATTCACTTCCGGTAAAATGTGAATGTGTATTTTATACAGATAAGTCCATGCAAAGTGAAAACTTTGACGGAGCTGTGAGAAACGGTTATGCAGTTTCTGTTGGAAATACTGTTAACGGTATACCGATATATAAACCAAACACCCCGGATGATATAGGTGATTATTCCAAGGAATTTAAAGGTGGAGTAGTACTTATAGATAACAATGGAGTTTTTGGATTCAATCTTGAATATGCTTTCACTATTGAAGATGTAATATATGATGATACGCCTCTCATCAATATCGAATCGGCTGTAACGGAATTAAATCACTTTTATGATAATGTAAATATGGAAGATTTATATTCAAATGTCGATTTTATCGATATAGATCTTGTTTATTTTCCGCTGAAGCTCGATAACGATTCCGAAGAAGAGGAATATGAACTCATACCTACATGGGTTATAAGAAGTCAAGAAGAAAGATATATAATAAATGCGATGGATGGATCGTTAATATTTGATATAAATTAAAGCTTACCTACATCCGGCGCTGTTGGCAGCAATTTAGGTGAATTCAGGGGTGTCGGCAACAATTCTGGCTAATTTCAGCGATTGTGTTGCTTTTTCGTCCGCTCAGACGGTGAATTCCAGGGGCGTCGGCAACAATTCTGGCTAATTTCGGCGATTGTGTTGCTTTTTCGTCCGCTCAGATGCCAGATTTCAGGGAAATCAGCAACAATTTTGTCCAA
>ONEC01000052.1 GCA_900316715.1 uncultured Eubacteriales bacterium | reverse complement strand
AAATTTGCGGCTCTCATTTTCACCTTTGGATCGGAAAGGTCCTGATTACGGAACTTTTTCTCCAGAAGGCTTTTAATGACATCATCCTTACTTAGGGATTCATCATCATAAACTTCATCCAGAATATCGTAGAGCCAGTCTCCGCCTATATTCTTAAATTCCAATTCCCTGACTATAAGTTCTCTGCTCTTTGTTCTTGCATAAGACCTGATGTAGCTTTCTGCGAATCTCTTATCATCCAGGTAACGTTCCTTATACAGTGCATCGATAACAGAGTCGATAATATCCTCCGGATAATCCTTCTCCTTCATCTTGCGTCTTATCCCCATCGAGCAGTATTCGGCTCCCGCAAGAAGCGATGCATACTTAGAAAATGCTTTCTCATAGATCACACTGTAGAGTCTCTCCCCTACCACATCTTCTATCTCTGTTTCATAGCGGATCTCCGAGCCCTCTTCTGTAGGAGTAACTCCATCCAGTTCTATCTCCGCTTTCTTCAGGTCCACTGTATAGACAGGGCCTATATAAACCTCGTCTATATAGGCCCTGAATGCTCTGATTCGATTATTATTTTTCTTCTCCAGTCTCAGCTGCTTCACTTTCGGCTCCTATCCCGTAATGTGCCCTTACAAGCTTATCTATCTCTTCCATGATCTCTGGATTCTCCTGAAGATAAGCCTTGGTATTCTCACGTCCCTGACCGATCTTGTTGCCGTTGTATGAATACCATGCGCCGGACTTAACAATAATGTCACTTGCTGCGGCAAGATCAACGATGTCACCCACCTTTGATATTCCCTTACCGAACATAATATCGAATTCTGCTTCCTTAAATGGAGGAGCCACCTTATTCTTAACAACCTTAACTCTTGTTCTGTTACCGATAACCTCACCCGCACGTCCACCTGTTGTTGTCTCAGGATTACCGAACATAACACCAACCTTCTCACGAAGCTGGTTGATGAAGATAACAACACAGTTAGTCTTACTGATAACAGCTGTGAGCTTACGAAGAGCCTGTGACATAAGTCTTGCATGAAGACCTACGTGGCTGTCTCCCATCTCACCATCAATCTCTGCCTTTGGTACAAGAGCAGCAACTGAGTCAACGATGATAACATCAACTGCACCTGAACGGACCATAGTTTCTGTGATCTCAAGGGCCTGCTCACCGTTATCCGGCTGTGATATATAAAGGTTATCTATATCAACGCCGATATTCTTTGCATATACAGGATCAAGTGCATGTTCGGCATCGATGAAACCTGCGATACCGCCCATCTTCTGAACCTCAGCTACTACATGAAGAGCAACAGTTGTCTTACCACTTGATTCAGGTCCATAAATCTCTATGATTCTTCCACGTGGCATACCACCAACACCCAGAGCTATATCCAGGCTGAGTGAGCCGGTAGGAACAACTTCTATATTCATATTCTTGGTGTTGTCACCAAGCTTCATAACCGAACCCTTGCCATACTGTTTTTCAATCTGGGCAAGAGCGGCATCTAATGCTTTAATCTTTTCTTCGTTAGCCATTTCCTTCTCCTCTTATTGAGTAATTATTCTTCTTAAAGTAACGTTTTTATATCTCTGCAAGACAGAAAATAGTATAGCATAAGGCCTCAAAAAATGCTATTCTTTTAAAGTGAGGTTTTGAATATGACGAATATAGGAATTATAGCAGAATTTAATCCATATCATAACGGACATGCCTATCTGATAAGAGAAGCCAGGAGACTTGTAAATGCAGCGGCTGACGCATCAGACTCAGGTGCTGATGAGGCCGGGGCCGGTGTTGTTGTTCTTATGAGCGGTAACTTCGTACAGCGTGGCTCTGCGGCTGTTTTTGATAAATACACCCGCGCCAGAGCTGCTCTTACTGATGCCGATATTATCTTCGAGCTGCCAACTCTATGGGCCGCCTCGGACGCAGGACATTTCGCAGGATGCGGTGTCGAGCTCTTCAATAAGATGAACTGCATCGACTATCTTGCTTTCGGTATAGAAGCTGAACCGGATACAGCAGACTCAGTCATATCAGGACTGCAGAAAGCGTCAGATATTCTGGCCGATGAGCCTTCTGAATTTAAGGAAATGCTTAAGGAAGGACTCTCTTCAGGTCAGTCATATCCTGCAGCACGTATGAAGGCTCTGCTTCAATTGTCAGATATAAATCAGGATACACTGTCCACTTCCAACAACATACTTGCCCTGGAGTATCTGACAGCCATTAAGAAGACAGGAAGCAGACTTAAACCTATATTCATTCCACGTATGGGTTCAGACTATAACGATGCAGAACTTACCGGTGAGTTTTCATCTGCCACCGCCATCAGAGAAGCCATGAACAGGGGTACCAGACTGGATGGGTATATGCCGCAGGAAGCACTTTCCGTTATAGAGAAATATCTTACTCATCCTGTTCTTACGGATGAATATCTTATGCCATATATAATCTCTGCTCTAAGGACAAAGAGCGAATCAGAACTGCTCACTGCCAGCGGCATCAACAGTGACCTGCTGGACAGACTCGAGAAAGCTCCTGTTCCATGTTCCTTCGCAGAGCTATCAGATTATATGAAAACAAGAAATGTAACTATGACAAGGATCAGAAGACTGCTTCTCTCCCTTGCTCTCGGAATAGAACAGACCGACCTTATTCAGCCGGGACGTATATCCTCACCGGAATATATAAATCTCCTGGCCATGAGACGAGATGCCTCACGGATAATAAAGCTAATACAGGACATAGGTTCTGTCACCGTCATAAATAAAAAATCCTCCTACAGAACGGAGGATGCTTTATCTGATATGTCCTGGAAGACAGATATCAGAACCACAGATATATATAACCAGATGTTCTATACATGTACAGGAGTTTGTCTCCCGTCAGAACTTACAAGCAATATACAGATAATATAAAAAGCGCCGGTGGTAAACCACCGGCGTTTATCTTACTTACTCATCGAGGAAATCGTCGTCATCATCCTCATCATCGTAATCATCATCGTCGAAGTCGTCATCTTCTTCGTCTTCGTCATCATAATCATCGTAATCTTCATCATCATCGTCATCATATGCAGCTGTAGGAGCTGGTGCATATTCAGGCTGAGGTGCCATAGCAGGCTGGCTGCTCATAGGCATGTCATTACCATTGATGAGATCGATACTTGTATCAAGTTCTCCAAGATTGTTATCAAGTGTATAGAGATTGCTCTCAAGACTATCACAAAGATTCTTATAATTCTCATTCTCTGCTTCAAGAGTAGCTGCAAGGAAGTTCTTCATCTCTGTAAGCTTCTGCTTTGTATAAGACATTGCACCGAGACGAACCTCTTTAGCTTCTGCTGTAGCATCATCTAATATCTGCTGTGCCTGATCACGTGCTGCTGTTACAATCTCATCTGCACGGATGTTTGCAAGCTCTGTAATATGGTTTGAATCAACAAGACGATTTGCCTCATTTACTGATTCTGAAATAATAGCGTCTGAACGGGTTCTTGCGGAAGCAAGGATCGCTTCTTTGTTCCTCATGATCTTCTTACATCTTTCGATCTCGCTAGGAAGCTTAAGCTTAAGCTCGCTGAGCATTCTCTCAAGCTCATCCTTAGGAACAATAATCTTATTAGAAGACAGAGGCTGATATTTGCAATTGCCGATAAAAACCTCGATCTCATCGATCATATCTTCTACGCCCTTTTTACCCATTTTGAAAATCCTCCTGTCATTCGAATCACATAATATTATACTTTCCCTCTATCTGCCGAAGCACCTGTTCAGGAACAAAACCGGAAACCGATTTTCCATAACTGGCAAATTCCTTAACCATACTTGAACTGATGAAAGAATACCTCGGATCTGTTGCCAAAAATACCGTCTCTATGTCCGAGGAAATAGTTTTATTAGCCTGAGCCATCTGAAGCTCAAAATCAAAATCCGTGGTTCCTCTGAGACCACGTACAATAAAGTTAACTCCGTTTTCTCTAGCGAAATCGACAAGTAAACCCTCCGAACTTGCTACCTTTACATTAGAGAATTCCGCAGTAACATCACCTAACATCTTAACACGTTCTTCGATAGAAAACAATGGACATTTTTTAGAAGCGTTATTAAGTATACATACAATAACCTCATCAAATACCATTGAAGACCTCTTTATAAGGTCAAGATGGCCTAATGTAATCGGGTCAAAACTACCCGGATATATAGCCTTCGCCATGACTAATCCTCCAAACTTTCCTTTAATTTCAAGAAAATATGCTTATTTGTCTTATATCTCTTCTCTTTATACATGTAAAACTTTGTATCTTCCAGATATTCAAAGTCTTCATCCAGAATAGCTTCAACTACGATAATAGTATCCACACTCTTAAATTCCTTTGTATTAAGAGCAAGAAGAACCTCTTTCTCAAGTCCCTTGCTGTATGGAGGATCGATAAAGATCACATCATAATCAACTTTCTTAAGTCCTCTTACGAAGCTTACCGCATCATAGCGGAGTATATCAGATTCATTTTCAAACTTAGTGAAATGAATGTTTTCCTTTATGCACTGAAGTGCTTCTCTTCCATTTTCAACAAATGTAGCGTGTTTTGCGCCTCTTGAAAGGGCCTCTATTCCGATTCCGCCGCTTCCTGCAAAGAGATCCAGGAATCTGGAACCCGGCACATCATTCTGAAGGCAGTTAAACACTGTTTCCTTATATCTGTCAGCTGTCGGTCTCGTCTCCATTCCCTCAATGGATTTGAGCGGCAGACTTCTTCTCGTACCTGCGATTACTCTCATATTATTCCTCACCTGATATTGTCATTCTAAGCCACTTTCCTGCTTCTGAAAGTTCAGAGACATCCCATCCGGATGTTTTATTGCAGTCAGAGCTTATAAGTGCTGATGTCTCATTCTTGTTGCAGAGACTCCAGCTTGCATAGGACATGTTGTGTCCATTGATAAGATCCATCCACTCAGCTGCAGAATCATAATCGATTCCGCCATTACCCGAAGCATCACATATACTGAACTCAGATATGAATACCGGAAGACCTGCATCAAGAGCTGTTGTCACCTTGCTTCTTATATTATCCTTATGAGTAGCTGCATAGAAATGCACTGCATACATAACATTCTCGGCATCGATAGGATCCTTTGCTGCCATATCCACATCCTGTGACCAGGTTGGTGTACCGACAACAATTATGGCATCCTTATCATTCTTTCTGATAATCGGGATGATAACCTCTGCATATTCCTTTATATCCTCCCACTCAGTACCGCCATTTGGCTCGTTGCAAATCTCATAGATGATATTGTCGTTGTCTCTGTATTTGGATGACATTTCATCAAAGAACTCTTTAGCGTCATCCATGTTCTTAAGAGGATTAAGATCATGAAGCACATGCCAGTCGATTATAACATACATTCCAAGTTCTGTCGCGTAGTCCACTCCGTCAGAAACCAGCTTCTTAAGCTTAGTCTTGTCACCATCTGTGCAGTATCCACCGCCTTCGTCAGTATACATGGCAAGTCTGATAAGGTTTGCGCCCCAGTCATCTCTAAGAGTCTGAAATGCCTCTTTGTTAACATACTCCGGGAACCATGCCAGTCCATGGGTACTTACGCCTCTGAGCTGATACTTCTCACCGTTCTTATCTACTATATCTGTACCCTTAACAGATATTTTTCCGTGATTTGCATATGGTGTTCCTGATTCAGTTTTTACAGTAGACTTAGAATTAGTATCTGAATTCACTACCTTCTTTGCTCCTTCTTCTGCTGCTCTTTCTGCAGCTCCTGCGTCTGCTGCGAGCTTATCATCTATGAAAAGCTCTGCTCCCTTGGAAACCTTCTTACCTGCATCCTCAGAATCAAATATAACCTGAACTCCCAGATCGCCTACAGCTGAATGAGCTCCTATCTTGCCGTTATGAGATTCCGGTGTGATTATCAGAACTCCATCCTTTATCTCATACTTTGCATTCCAGCTGTTGTCTATCTTTGCGTCCTTAAATCCTTCTACTTCAACCTTCCAGTTTTCATATTCTTCATCAGAATTATTCTGAATCTTAATGTCATACTGGAATTCATATCCCTTATCTACCGGCCATGAAGCTCCGCTTGAAACAGTAGCATAGAGAAGCTCTGCATCACCCTCTGATGCCTTATCGGTTTTCTTCTCTTCAGTAGCAGCTTCTGTTGCTGCTTCCGTTTCTGCTTCAGTTACCACTTCTTCTGTCTGTTCTTCCGTAGTAACTACCGCTTCCGTAGCTGCCTCAGTCGTCTCATTACTGTTCTGACCCTTCCTGAGACCGATAACATAGCCTCCGATTCCGATAACCACTGCCGCAAGTGCCAGCCAGAGTATTATCTGAATCTTCTTAGAATTCTCACTCATTACATTCTCCACCCTTTATAATATATTTACATTTCCAGTGCTGCTTCCTGAGCCATTCTCAGAATATCCACATGTCTGTAGATATCAGCAACACGAAAGTTCATATCACCGCTCTGTCTTATTCCGAAGAATTCTCCAGGTCCTCTGAGCTTCAGGTCTTCTGAAGCAATATGGAAACCATCATTGGAATCTTCAAGAACTTTAAGTCTAGCCATGGAGTCGTCGGTCTTTTTTACATTTATAAATATACAGTAGCTCTGGGCATCACCTCTGCCCACGCGGCCTCTCAGCTGATGCAGCTGAGCCAGTCCGAATCGCTCTGCATTTTCTATCATCATAACCGTTGCATTTGGATTATTAATTCCTACTTCTATAACGGTTGTGGAAACAAGGACATCTATCTCATGCGCCGCAAAGCGGTTCATGATTTCCGTCTTCTCCTGTTCCTTCATCCTGCCGTGCAGATACTCTACTCTGATGCCATAGCCAAGCTCGCGCTCCAGCTCATCTGTATAATTTACCACATTTTCGGCATCCACAGTCTCACTTTCTTCAACCATAGGACATATTACATACGCCTGATGGCCCGCCCGTACTTCCGATTGTATAAATCTATAGGCTGATGGTCTGTAATCCGTACCTACAACACAGTTCTTTATCTTCTTTCTTCCTGCCGGAAGTTCCTTTATTACTGATATATCAAGATCTGCATAAAGGATGATAGCCAGAGTTCTCGGTATAGGAGTTGCACTCATGATAAGTACATGAGGTGCATCGCCCTTAAGTCCCAGCTTCTCACGCTGTTTAACTCCGAACCTGTGCTGTTCGTCAGTTATTACAAGTCCCAGATTCTTATATTCCACACTGTCCATTATAAGCGCATGGGTTCCGACTATTATATCTATCTCACCATTTTTAAGACGCTCATATACCAGGCGTCTCTCCTTTGCTCCAAGGGAGCCGGTAAGAAGTCCCACCTTTAACTTATATGGAGTAAAGAGTCTTGTCAGTTCTTTAAAATGCTGCTGAGCCAGAACTTCCGTCGGAACCATCAGTGCTCCCTGATAGCCTGAAACTGCATTCATATATAGGGCTGCAGCTGCAACAACAGTCTTTCCAGAACCAACATCACCCTGAATAAGACGGCTCATAACATGTCCGGACCGCATGTCGCTCATTATATCATCAACGGCATCCTTCTGTCCCTTTGTCAGTTCAAAGCCAAGTCCTGCGATAAAGCCTCCCAGCCGGGACTCTGCTTCATCTGTCACCACATGGCTGTTTACCAGCTTTACATTGGTCTCCTTCATCTTCCTTACATCCAGGATGAAATGAAGGAATTCATCGAAGGCCAGTCTCTCCAGTGCCCTTGCCAGATCTTCTTTATTCTCAGGGAAATGCACCGTATACATCGCTTTAGATAATGGGATAAGTCCGTATCTATCTATTATCTCAGGCTTAACCCAGTCAGGTTCCTGATTTATAAGCGGTACAACTGCTTTCATGGACTTTGTGACCATGTTATTGGTAAGTCCGCTGACCAGAGGATATACCGGCTGCATAGTTGAAAGCATCTTCTGATAATTAAACTGAGTATAATACTCAGGCATCTCCATAACTCTCTGTGCACCCTTTACTCTGATGGAGCCTACAAAGACAAAACTCTCGCCCTTATGGAGTACATTTCTGAGGAAAGGCATATTGTACCAGAGCATTTTTATGGAGCCTGTATCATCAGCAGCCGAAAGAGTTACTATGGTATATCTTCTTCCTCTCGACACTGCCACGCCGCTTACTATTCTACAAAAGACAGCAGCTCTGTCTCCCTCAGCCAAACTGCTGACGGAAACAGGCTGCTCATAAAGCTTATAGTTTCTCGGATAGTAGTGAATAAGGTCATCAACTGTATCCACGCCAGCCTTATGAAAAACTGCCGCAGTTTTATCGCCTATTCCTTTTAACTCTATTACGCTGTCCGAAAGGTTCATAATCACTCAACCGAAACTATATAATAATATATAGGCTGTCCGCCTTCATGTAATTCTACTTCCAGCTCATCAAACTTCTCTGTCAGAGCATCGCAGAGCTTCTCAGCATCTTCCTTTGATACATCTGAACCATAGTAAAGTGTGATAAGTCCACTGTCTTCATCTACCATGCCTTCAATAAGGGATGTTGTTACTTCATCTACAGAAGTACCGACCACGTCGATTCCCTTATCGCTTATACCCATGATATCGCCATTCTTAATCTCTTTGCCGTCAACGGAGGTATCTCTTACAGCGTAAGTAACCTCACCGGACTTGACAGCTGATATGGCTTCTGTCATGGCCTCTATATTTTCTTCCGGTGACATATCCTCTGCGAAGCTCAGTACTGCACTGATTCCCTGAGGAACTGACTTTGTCGGAATAACATGGATCTTCTTATCTTCACATATAGCTGCTGCCTGATTTGCAGCAAGAATAATATTCTTATTATTAGGGAATACAAAGACATTCTCTGCATTTACCTTCTCTACTGCAGAGAGGATATCCTCTGTACTTGGATTCATGGTCTGTCCGCCTGAGATAACATAGTCTATTCCAAGGCTCTTCTCAGTTTCCTCCATAGCGTCTCCAACTGATACAGCTATGAATCCATACTTCTTAAGCTCAACAGGTTCTGCCGGAGTCTCTTCTGCTGCAGGCTTATTACGATACTTCATCTCCTGGAAAGCAGCTTCCTGCTCCTCAGCCCTTCTCTTCTCCTCTTCCATTGAGACTCTCTCAGAATGCTCCTCGCGCATATTGTCGATCTTCATTCTTGTGAGTCCGCCGTAGGTAAGAGCCTTCTCAAATGCAAGGCCCGGATGATTGGTATGTACATGTACCTTTACAAGTTCCTCATCCGCAACACATACTATAGAATCGCCTATAGATGTAAGGTAAGCCTTGAATTCACTTACCTGCTTATCTGTAAGTTCCTTATCAAGTAATATGATGAATTCGGTACAATAACCGAACTTGATATCTGCAGTTGAGATATTGTCATTGCCGCTTCCTGAAGGCTTCTTAGGTATCTCCTCTAAGAGACCTGCTCCACGGGCCGGCTGACTAGGTATACCTTCTGCAAGTTCAATTGTCTCCCCCTTCAGTCCTGCAAGAGCTCCACGGAGGAATTCCATGAGTCCCTGTCCGCCTGAATCCACAACTCCGGCTTCTTTAAGAACCGGAAGAAGTTCAGGTGTATGAGCAAGTACATTATCTCCATGCTCTATGATCTGTTCACTAAAGCTGATCACATCATCTTCATAATCACACAGCTCTGCTGCCTTGTCATAGATACCCTTTGCAACAGTAAGGATAGTTCCTTCCTTAGGCTTCATAACCGCCTTATAAGCTGTTTCAACAGCTCTTGCAAATGCAGCCGTCAGGTCGTTCACATCAAGAGTTTCTTTGCCCTTAATATCCCTGCAGAATCCTCTGAAAAGCTGTGAAAGGATAACACCTGAGTTACCTCTCGCGCCTCGGAGAGAACCACCTGAAATAGCCTTGGACAGAAGGTCCATTGTAGGGTTAGCAACTGCTTCGATCTCAGAAGCAGCTGACATTATAGTAAGCGTCATATTTGTTCCTGTATCACCATCCGGAACAGGGAACACGTTAAGTTCATTTATATACTCTTTATTATTACTGAGGTTGTGAGCTCCTGCTATAAATGCAGCTCTAATATTCTCAGCATTTACACTGGTTAAAGACATTGGTATCCTTTCCTCCTGCATCAGTCAATGACTCTGACGCCTTCAACGTAAACGTTAATGGCCTCAACTTTCATAGAGGTATAATCCTCTATCTGGTATTTAACTGTACTTTTCAGATTATTTACTACTGTCATGATATTTACGCCATAGGCGATAATTATATGGAAATCCACTGTAAGATTATTCTTATCATCTATTCTTACATTTACACCCTTGCTGACGCTGTCGCCTTTAAGAAGCTTAGCAAGGCCGTCTCTCATGCTGAGTGTAGCCATACCTACTATACCAAAGCAGTCCAGGGCTGCGTGTCCTGCAAACTGAGATATTACTTCTGTATCAACTGCGATGATACCGTTCGCATTCTCAACATTTCCTGTCATAGCGGCTCCTCCTTTATATATAAACTATATAATTTCTAAAAATACTTATGTAATTATATACATAAACTAACAAAATGACAAATGTTTTAAAAAGGTCTTGCAATACAAAATATTTTCTGATACAATACCAACTGTTGTCGAGCCCTAAGGGCTAACTTTATATGGTTGAAGGAGGTGTTAAGCCGTGGCAAAGTGTTATTTTTGTGATAAGTCAGTTCACTTCGGAAATCAGGTGAGCCATTCTCATAGAAGATCAAACAAGATCTGGAACTCAAACATCAAGAGAGTTAAGGCAAAGGTTAATGGTACACCAAAGACTATCTATGTATGTACATCATGCCTGAGATCAGGCAAGGTTGAGAGAGCTTAGTTTCTCATTTTGTTAATTGTTAATTAATTGTTTCAAAAAAGAAGCCTTTCGGCTTCTTTTTTCTTTGTCTTATTCTGCTGTTATTTTACTCTCTTCGCAACAACTACATATCTTCCTTCATCAGTATGATATGAACAGGTTGAAAGTGTTATAAGTTTATCACCATACTTTGCTGTAACAGGAATATCATATGGTGTAAGCGCCTTGCAGTTATTTACATACTCATCAAACTCAGCTGCCGTATCAGCATCAAAAAACTGATAGTACTTAAAGCTTGTATCTTCAACCTCTTTTATGTTAGTCTGAAATGCAGCTATAACCTCGTACTCCGCATTTCCATATATCGTATTAAATACAACCGTCTTATGTTCCTGATAATAGGACTCATCCTGATAATTAAGAAGATCATGGAACATTGTTCCTGCCTTCATATTATGTCCGTATATGACCACATTATCTGTAGGCTTTACCACATCGCTGTACTTGCTTATGAAAAGGGAGCCTGCTGTGCTGTATTCCTTATCATAGTTCTTCCTGAGATAAAACTCTTCATCCTCAGGAGTATACATTACAGGATAACCGACCTTGGTTCCCGGAATATAGAGCCAGCCGATAAAATCCGTATTATCCGCATACAGCTGGGAATATTTTCTGAGAATCATCTTTCCATCCACTTCAACATACATGGACAGAGCTTCTTTACCCATCTCAGCATCACCTGCTGTAGCATAATAGAACTCCTCTGTGGCGAATTCATCATCGTTTTCTATTTTCTGCTCAAGTTCATCTGCCCTTGATTCACTCTTATTTATCTGCCAGTAATAGTATCCCAGATAGCCCCCTGATCCTACGAATACTAAAATAAAAAATACCAGCAGTATATTAAGTATATGATCTTTTACTGTTTTCTTCTTTTTCATTACTCACCTTCACAAAAAACTATTGGGGGATCAGAAATACTTTCCGCTCCCCCAAAGATTCGCTTTCTTAATATTTAGATACTCTTCATATGCAAGTTCAAGTATCTGTTTTTCATTAGGGAATTTTAATAAGTGATATGCCTCGTGGTATTTATAATAACCGGAATCACAGAAATATTCTTCTCTCTGAGGCTTGCTGAAAAAGCTGTCAGCCATCATAAGATACCAATGAACATCCTTATTTATAACATCATTATATGTTGAAAAAGTATAATTACTCTTTCCTACATACTTTATGATAGTTGCCTTTACTCCTGACTCCTCGCGTACCTCTCTGAGAGCTGTCTCGTTAAACTCCTCTCCCTTTTCTACAGTACCCTTCGGAAGAACCCATCCCTCATAACGGTTCTTATAGTTCTTGTATAGCAGAAGTATCTTTCCCCTGTATATTACTACACCACCACAGCTGGTTGCTTCTGTCATCGCAATCCCTCCTTTATCTCTGGCGGAGATATTTAATTATCGTAACTTCACTTCAGTTACAAATCAAATATAATTATACATTCCTGTTTGAGATAAATCAAACTATACATGAAAAATACATAACTTTAGTTGAAAAACTCGTCGAAAACGTTTCTGGCAACGGATGCACCGGTTATGCCATTCTCACTGTAGTCTTCAACAACGACACTTATTACTATCTCAGGATGATCTATATCACGCCCTGCGTAGCCTACAAACCATGAGTTCATCCTGCCTTCATCATCCACCTCGGCTGTTCCTGTTTTTCCTGCACAGCTGTAGGAAAGTCCTGAGAGCCATGGAGCTGCAGTTCCGTATTCACATACAGCCTCAAGCGGAGGTATTATCCTCTTCACATCTTCTGAAGGAAGAAGCGTTCCGTAAGTCTTAGGTGAATAAGACTTTACCAGTGCTCCATCCGCATTATCTATCTCATCAACCATATAAGGCCTCATAAGGACACCGCCATTGGCAATGGCACTCATGATAAGGCAGTTATGCAGTGGGGATATAAGCGTATCGCCCTGTCCAAATACTGTCTGAGGAATCTCTCCCGGATCACTGCTTCCGCTCAGCATAAACTTTGATACTGAGTGGTCTCCCGGATACGGAAGCTTCTTGTTAAAGAGAAGCTCATCCGTTAAGGAACGCATTTTATCCATATTAAGACCGATTCCCATATTTGCAAAACTTGTATTGCAGGAATAAGCTATTGACTCTTCCAGGTTAACCGTTCCATGGGCATTACCGCCGCTGCACCTGATGCTTACGGAATTAAAGATATCCCTTCCCTCGCAGGTATAAGAATAATCCTCATAGTTCGGATTCTCTCTCATATATTCAATAGCAGTTACTATCTTAAATGTAGAGCCCGGAGCATAGAGTCCCTGAGTCGCTCTGTTAAGCAGCAGGGTACTTTCCACACCCTCTTCTGAATGAACATGCTCCCAGACATTATCAATATCATTCGGATCAAAGGCCGGGCTTGAAACCATGGCAAGTATCCTTCCTGTAGAAGGCTCCATAACCACAACTGCGCCTCTGGCACCACCGAGGGAATTGATAGCTGTGGTCTGAAGATCATATCTCAGACTTGTTACAACTGTATCTCCCGGATTCTTCTTTGCTCCCATCTCGTTACCGAGCTTATTCATGATATTTACATGAGATCTGAGCAGATTGAAGTTCTGCTCCAGCTCGAGGCCTGCTCTACCATAGGAGTTATAGCCTACAACATGGGCGAAGGCCGAGCCATAGGGATAAACTCTTGTCTCGTTGCCTTCCTCATCAACCTGAGTCGTTGCAATAACCTCTCCGTCTGCCGTTACAATATCACCTCTGGTTACAAACTCAGACATACTGTCCTGTCTGCGGTTTGCCGTATGGGATATGATCGTCTCTGAATCATGAACCACATAGTAGATGATATAGCTGAACAGTCCCATGAATACCAGAACCATGATATAGGTGACAAAGACTATCGGTCTGTTTTTTCTTTTATTCTTTTCTTCTTTATTGTGCTCCCTCTCCAGAAACTCGGCCAGCCTTTTCGGCAGCTTTTCGTTCGTAGTAGTCGAGGATGCTTTCCTTTTCATTTTCGACATCTAAAGCCTCTTTACTTACAAGTATATATGTGTACTGAATCATGGAAAACATGATAAGTGTACTGAAGATACTGCTCACACCGTAGCTTACCAGCGGAAGCGTTACACCGGTGGATGGAATAAACTTTACAGCTCCTCCTATATTCAGGAGAATCTGGAATATATAGCACATTGCAAAACCGAAGGTTGAGTACTTATAAAACGGTTCTCTGCACTTCATAGCAATATTGATGATTGATATAAAACTGCTGAGATATATAAGTATAAGTGCCAGTCCGAAGATAACACCCATCTCCTCACAGATTGCCGAGAAGATGAAGTCACTCTCTGCAACCGGGATAAGATAAGGCATTCCCTTTCCAAGTCCTGTACCTGTCATTCCTCCGGTTCCGATAGCAAACAGCGATTCGCTGACCTGATATCCTCCGGACTCTCTGAAAGAGAACGGATCCTTCCAGGCCTGAACTCTGATAAGTATATGGGAGAAGAAGGAAGTATCTTTGAACAAGACATACATTCCCGCTATTCCGCCAACTATCAGCGCTATACCGCCTATCAGGAATATCGGTCTCGATGTAGCAAGATATACCATCAGGATGTAGCAGATATAGAATATCAGCATGGCACCGAAGTCCTTTTCGATGACCAGGATACCGCAGAACACCGCGGCGGTACATGCATTTAAAAACAGCTCTTTGAAGGTATCCAGCTTAACCAGTGCACTGGCCACATAGAGAATGTAGATTATCTTTACAAACTCCATCGGCTGAAGACTGAGTCCTCCTATGTTTATCCAGTTTCTCGAACCATAAACTTCTTTTCCGACATGTGGAACAAAAACAAGAAGAAGCATGGCGATACCGATAATGGCATAAATCTTATACCACTTTCTCATGTCCGGCAGCTTCATCATGATAAAAGGAATAAAGCTTGTCAGAAAGAGTCCCACCGTAGCAAGAACAAACTGCCTCTCTGCCAGCTTCGGCGACAGCCTGTATATCATGGTGTATCCGATCAGCATAAGAAATACAATGTTATTCGTAAGCAGCCTCGATGCATGCTTATATGCCAGATGGAATACGCTCATGTAAAGCGTGGCGATCAGAATCTCAATGCCATAGTATAGGAATAGCTTTACATCCTGTGTATTAAGATACATGCATATATGACACAGACCATGAATCGCGAATATCAGGAAAGCCTGTCGGTTCAGGTTAGATCGTCTCTTATGCCTGTCTGATGTTGTAAAGTAAGAAAAGCATTTCCAAACATAGAGTGCCATAAAGACCAGTATTAAATATTTGGAAACGATTCTTATGATATTAACCATCACTCAATTCCCCTGTAAAAGTTTCCGTGTGTATATTTGAAATCCGGCTTCTCACTGCCTGCCTCATATTCCTTAATAACCTTCCTTACCTCAGATGCGGTCTCATTGGTAAAGGCTATAAGGCATCTCTCAAATTGATTCTTCTCAGCGAAGAGGCATTCCGGAAGCCCGTTCAGAACTACATTATAATATAATTTGTCATTTGGAATTATGAAAAAGTAATTAAACTTATCATCCTTAATTTCTAAAGCCCTCTTCTTCGTGGCAAGGGCTGCGGTTACCATAGCCGGAAGTCTGCCGTAGATATGCTTTATATATCCCGCACTTCCTGCATAATCTATACCTTCCAGTTCCTGCTTATTCAGCTCGTATGGCGACTCAAACAGGACTCTTCCCATCTCTCCTATGAAATGCTTCACTGCCCCATCATTATAGGCATATAGAGATGCTCCGAGAATGATCTGCTTACCGCGTGATGCTTCCACATCTCTCTCTCCCGCAGTCATCCGACTTCGGATAACATAGTAATCATCTATATTTCTGAGATAGATGATATCTGCCAGATCAAGAAGCTTCAAGTATGGCGAGCCCTCCATAAGGCTATGATTATATGGGAGCATGATTCCCATAGTCTTTTTGCCGGTTTCCGAAGACTTACTGATAATTTCCTCCGCCTCCTCCGGACAGAGGCCCAGGCCAAGATCCAGCATGATCACTGCATCCTGAGACACGCCGGTTCCAAGTACAGCATCCAGCTGTTCCTTAGTGCTTACGGATATAAAGAGGTTATTCTCTGAAAGTCCTATAGGAGATGTTTCTTCTGAGTTTTCTGTCAGTGGAGCCGCCTCTTCAGGGTTATCCGTCTGATGATCCACCACTTCTGAATCATCTGAATGCGCTGTCCTTCTATAGTTCTCCGTAATACTGCTTATCAGCTTCTCCACTGCCTCTCTTCTCATATCATTAAGAACAGAAACAGGTATAAAACTCTGTCCGTCATTAACTGCCTTAAAGTCTCCGAGCACGAAGTCTGTATCTCCCAGACGTCCCGCCGCCTTCTTAAGAGTTTCATCCGTTACCGGATTCTTAGAGGCCGGCTCTGCCACCGGTCCTGTAACAGTTACATTATTATATCTGAGTGTGACCGGTTCTCCTGTTTTAAGGCATACCTCTGCTTCTACCATAAGCTTCGGACGTGTATTTAAAAGCACCTCTGTTTCTGCTGTGATACGGGCATTCTTAAGCCTTCTTACTTCTATTCCTGAAATCAGTTCTCTGGTCTTAGGACAATTGAGAGTGACTGTGCCGCCGGAGCTTCCGCTTCGGTTTTTCGCACCGGCCGCCACATTTGAAGTAAGCTTAATCTCACTTCCTTTATGCACTATCAGAAGCTCATCGCCCACATTAAGATCTCTGTCCAGAGATATAACGATATTTCCTTTTCCTACACGGGATACAGTTCCCAGTTTTACTCCTGCATGCCCCTGCTTTCCGGCAGAAATAAGTCCGGCTTTTGCTATCTCCGAAGATTCACGGGAGGAAAGTCTGAGATAACCTTCCGTAAACTCTCCTCTGCTGAACACCTCTTTAAGCCTGTCACGAAGGGCTTCTGCCTTCTCATAGGAGAAGCATCCCTCCATATAGTCATCTACCAATTCCTTATATGCAGCAACTACTGCAGCTACATAATATTCGTTCTTCATTCTTCCCTCAATCTTAAGGGAATCAACTCCTGCCTCAATAAGGGCAGGGATATCCGTAAGGGTACACATATCCTTCATGGACATGATATAACCCGAATTCTTCTCATGTGTATACAACTTTCTGCATGGCTGTGCACATCTTCCTCTGTTACCGCTTCTTCCGCCTGCAAGAGAACTGAGCAGACATCTTCCGCTGTA
>ONEC01000079.1 GCA_900316715.1 uncultured Eubacteriales bacterium | reverse complement strand
TGTACTGATTCAAGTGCCTTCTCAGCCTGCTCATCTGAAGCAAAGCCTGAGATAACTGACCAGCTCTGAGGATTGAGCCACATGTTAGCTTCCGGATCCTTCTTAGCACCTATTACAAGTCCATCATCCTTGAAGCCTCTTATGAAGCGGTCCTCATCCCAGCAGAGATTCTGAAGAATATCACCCAGCTTCTTCTGCTGCTCATCAGCATATGCGATGTAATCAGTATCCTTCTTATAATCAGCAAACTTCTTGATTATAGTGAAGGCGTAGTACAGCTGGAATGCTACGAATGTAGACTCACCCTCTGCACCAAGTCTGAGACAGTCATTCCAGTCAGCATGAAGTCCTGCAGGCATACCGTGATTACCAAGTCTGTTCATAGAGAAGTCAATTGCTCTCTTCAGATGGTCATATACAGTACCCTCGTCCTTATTAGCATATGTGATAACCTCATCGATGAAATCAAGGTTACCTGATTCTGAAACATACTTATATACTGTTGGGAAGAGCCAGAGTGCATCGTCTGCTCTGTAAGCAGGATGTCCTGTCTCCTTTACATACTCAGGATCATCAGGTGTGTTCTCATGACCTGCGTTATGAGTGAACTTGACAAGTGGAAGTCCACCACCATTATCAACCTGAGCTGACAGCATGAATCTGATCTTGTCTCCTGCTGCTTCAGGATCAAGATGGATAACACCCTGAATATCCTGAACCGTATCTCTGTATCCGTATCCATTTCTGAGACCACAGTATACAAAGGATGCAGCTCTTGACCAGATGAATGTCATAAAACAGTTAAATGCATTCCATGTGTTGATCATCTCGTTGAACTCTTCGCTCGGAGTATTGATCTGGAAATGCGAAAGCTTGCCATGCCAATGACTGATAAGTTCATCTACTTCAGCAGTTACTGCTGCTTCTGTATTCTCATATCCCTTAATGATAGCATCAGCCTCTTCTGAAGACTTAAGTCCAAGAAGATATGCAAAGCTCTTTGATTCACCAGGTGCAAGCTCTATAACTGTAGAAAGTGCACCACATGAATTCTTATTATAATTCAGATGACCGCCAAGATCTCCTGACTCAACTCCAACCGGATTAGAATAATTTCTATATCCGCCAAGGAATTCTGCCTTATCGCCGCAGTAAGATGCAACGTCAGAACCTGCGAGTCCGAAGAAACGGCTCTGGGCCTTGCTTCCGTTAACTGAGGAAGCGATAACATTTTCATTAATATACTGCATAATACGATTGCCTTCAAAGAAGGTACGTGTTATGAAAAGCGTATACTGCAGATTTACCTGATCCTGCTCATAATTACCCTCGTTGGTGAATTCGGCAAAACCTGTAACAGTAAGCTTACGTGGCTTATCTGAATTATTGGTTACCTTTACCTTCCAAACCTCATGAGTCTTATCAAGCGGAACGTAGTATACAGCCTCAGTATCAATGCCTGAATACTCTGACATGATCTTTGTATAAGCAGTACCATGTCGAACTGTACTCTTGAAAGTATCAAGAGGCTTGCCAACAGGCATCCATGAGTTTGACCAGTAATCTCCTGTCTCGTTATCTCTTAAATAGATATAACGACCAGGCTGATCAAAACTGTTGAATACATATCTGAGTATTCTTCCGTTAGCACCGGACTTTACAAAGCTGTATCCTCCGGCGTTATTGGAAATAATAGCACCATACTCCGGTGAGCCAAGATAATTGGCCCATGGTTCCGGAGTATCCGGCTTAGTGATCACATATTCTTTGTGTTCTTCATCAAAATATCCGTATTGCATAGTGTAAACCCTCCAACCCTAAACATTACGCGGAATTATTAATGTATTAAATTTTGAGAACTAACCAAGTATCTCCTTAAGTGCAAGGCTGATCTTACCCTCACGTATATCAAGAACCTTTACACTTACCTTGTCTCCGATGTTTACAACATCTTCAACCTTCTCAACTCTGTCCTTAGACAGCTTTGATATATGGATCATTCCATCCTTGTTAGGAGCTATCTGTACAAATGCACCGAAGCTCATGATTCTTACGACTTCACCCTCGTATGTCTTACCAACTTCAACAGGCTCTACGATGAGCTTGATAGTCTTGATAGCCTGGTCGATACCATCCTTATCTGTACCACAGATATCAACACGTCCGTCATCTGTAATGTCGATCTTAACGCCTGTATCCTCGATAATCTGGTTGATAGTCTTTCCTCTCTGACCGATAACTTCACCGATCTTCTCAGGATCTATCTGAAGGCTTGTGATCTTAGGAGCATACTCATTAACCTGAGGTCTTGGTCCCTCGATAGCCTTAAGCATAACTTCGTTAAGGATGTACATACGAGCTGCACGAGTCTTAGCGATTGCTTCCTTGATGATTTCTGGAGTAAGACCATGAATCTTGATATCCATCTGGATAGCTGTGATTCCTTCAGGTGTACCTGCTACCTTGAAGTCCATATCTCCGAAGAAGTCCTCAAGACCCTGAATATCTGTAAGAACGATGTAATCATCATCTGTCTCGCCTGTAACAAGACCACATGAGATACCAGCTACAGGAGCCTTGATAGGAACACCGGCTGCCATAAGTGCCATACATGAAGCACATACTGAAGCCTGTGATGTAGAACCGTTTGACTCAAATGTCTCGGATACTGCACGGATTGCATATGGGAAGTCCTCTGGTGAAGGAAGAACTGGAACAAGTGCTCTCTCTGCAAGTGCACCATGTCCGATCTCTCTACGTCCAGGACCACGTGATACCTTTGTCTCACCTACTGAGTAAGCAGGGAAGTTATAGTGATGGATGTATCTCTTCTCTGTTACGAATGGATCAAGTCCATCAACCTTCTGAGCCTCTGAAAGAGGTGCAAGAGTTACGATATCACAGATCTGTGTCTGTCCTCTTGTGAACATAGCAGAACCATGAACTCTAGGAATGATATCAACCTCAGCTGCAAGTGGTCTGATCTGGTCGATAGCACGTCCGTCAGGTCTCTTGTGATCCTTGAGGATCATCTTACGAACTGTCTTCTTCTGATACTGATATACAGCGTCATCAACGTATCCAAGCCACTCTTCGTTCTCAGCATATCTTTCCTTGAACTGAGCCTTGATCTCGTCGATAGCCTTCTCTCTTGTCTGCTTGTCATCTGTGAATACAGCTACTTCCATCTGCTCAGGAGTAACAACTGTCTTCATATCTTCGAACATAGCTTCAGGAACTGCACAGCTCTGATACTCGAACTTAGGCTTTCCGCACTCAGCTACGATCTTATCTATAAATGCGATAACTGTCTGATTGATCTCATGGCACTTGAAGATTGCTTCAAGCATCTTGTCTTCAGGAACGATGTTAGCTCCTGCTTCGATCATGATAACCTTCTCACGTGTAGAAGCAACTGTAAGCTGAAGATCAGATACAGCGTTCTGCTCCTGTGTTGGGTTTACGATGAACTCGCCATTGATAAGACCCATCTGTGTTGTTGCACATGGTCCATCGAATGGGATATCTGAGATAGATGTTACAAGTGCTGAACCGATCATAGCAACAAGCTCTGGTCTTGCGCATGGATCAACTGAAAGTACAAGGTTATCAAGTGTAACATCATTACGAAGATCCTTAGGGAAAAGTGGTCTCATAGGACGGTCAATAACTCTTGATGTAAGAACAGCGTTCTCGCTTGCCTTACCCTCTCTCTTATTGAATCCTCCAGGAATCTTTCCTACTGAATACATCTTCTCTTCGTACTCTACTGAAAGAGGGAAGAAGTCGATTCCTTCTCTTGGCTCCTTAGAAGCCGTAACTGTTGAAAGCACTACTGTATCACCATAGTGTACAAGTGCTGCTCCGTTTGCCTGCTTACCTACTCTGTCGATGTCAACTCTGAGAGTACGTCCGGCAAGTTCCATTTCATACTGTTTAAACATGTTTGTTCCTTTCCGCGTGTCTCACGCATATATATTTTGTAGACTGCGCGTGATCAAAAAGAACAGATCATGCTAAAGCGAAACAACTGAAAGCGGTCCTTTACCTATTTGGCAAAAGGCAGTTTTCAGTAGTCTCGATTCAGCCTCGCGCAATCCCAATTATTTTAGCATAATGCCATACTTGTTTCAATGCCCATTTGTGATAAATCGTTAACGGGCATTTACAGCCTCGTGTGTGATTATGTCAACCAGCTCATCCACAGTCCTTCCATCTGTATCTATGCGATGGTCAGCTGTACGCATGTAGGCATGGTATCTTACTTCAAGCATTTTCACTATCTTTTCCTTCAGTTTCTCTTCTGATTCTGAATCAAGAAGCGGGCGGCCTGTATCTCCCTTAACTCTGTTAAAGGTTTCTTCAGGCGTTGCATAAAGATAAAATACCTTTCCTGTTTCTTTAAGAAGCATAGCATTTTCATCACGAAGTACTGCTCCGCCGCCTGTTGAGATTACGGTATTGTAGCAGTTCTCCCTTAAATATCTTACAGCCTCAGTCTCAATGTCTCTGAAGCCGGACTCACCCTTCTCTGCAAAGATTTCCGGGATAGTCATATTCTCTTTTTCAACGATATATTCATCTGTATCTATAAAGTCCATTCCGAGGGTTTCAGCAAGGCTCTTTCCGACAGTACTTTTTCCTGCGCCCATATATCCTGTCAGAACAATATTGTCTCCATATATAGCTCTGCAGAGATTGATACGTGCACGATTAATAACAGCATCTGAAAGCTTTGTATCCATCCAGAGTTCATAAGCTATAATTCCCTGATAGAGAAGCATCATAAGGCCGTTATCATTTGCAATACCCAGCTCATCCATCTTCTTTGTAAATGGTGTCTCCGCCGGATTATATACAAGATCAAATCCATAAGCAGCGAGACTATAGAGCTCGTCGTCATCCACCAGGAGTCCATCTCCTGCTTTAAGCCCAAGGGATGTGCACTGAAAGAAAAGGTTGTTATCCCCTTTCTTTAAAGACTGCTTTATCTCTGCCACAGCGTCAACACTTACCGGATATATCTTCTTCTCATTATCAGCTGTAAATATACCATTCATTTCATCTGCAAGGGCTTCAGCCTTACCATATGAACGGTTAACCAGATAGATTTTCTCAGTGCCATAATTAATAAGCATGGCAAGAACTGCTCTTGCTGCGCCGCCTGCACCGAGAACTACAGCTGTCGAGCCTTCAACGGTTACTCCTCTTTTCTGAAGAGCCGTATAGAGTCCCGGCATATCCGTGTTATATCCCTTATAACCTGCATTGGTTCTTACAAGAGTATTAACAGCACCTATCTTCTCAACTAATGGATCAATATCAGAAAGATATGGGATCACATCAGACTTATAAGGAACAGTAACATTAAAGCCCTGTATGTTAAGCTTGTATGCCCCGCGGACAACACGCTCTACATCCGTAGTATCAGCAGGTGCACTCTCATCTTCTCCATATACATGGAAAGGCACATATACTGCGTCGCATTCTGTTTCCTTATTTATAGTATTATGGATCACCGGTGAAAGTGTATGCTCGATCGGATGACCGATTATTCCTATTACCTTTGTCTTACCGTTAATATTCTGGATCATGGCTGTACCTCTTACTCAGTAACTTTACATAGATGCGGTGTAATTAAACGATAAAAGGCATGCACATAAATTGTGCATGCCCTGAATCTCGTTAAATTATTTACGAAGACCAAGCTTCTGGATGATTGCTCTGTAACGCTCAATATCCTTTGACTTAAGATATGCAAGCATATTTCTTCTCTGACCTACCATCTTAAGAAGACCTCTTCTTGAATGATAGTCATTTGGATGAGACTTGAAATGCTCGTTAAGGTCGTTGATTCTTGCTGTAAGAATAGCTACCTGTACTTCAGGTGAACCTGTGTCTCCTTCCTTGAGACCGTACTTAGCAACAAGCTCTTCCTTCATTTCCTTAGTAATCATGGTTTCTACCTCCTATATTGATAATGCTCCATTCGCCGGGTCAAGGTCGGAGTCGTCCTTCGACTAAGCGATGGAATGATGCCTCTGCTCGAGGTCAGTGTTATTCTACACAGATGTTGCGTATGTGTCAAGAGGAAATTCTTCCTTACCAATCGGATAAAAAAACGGACAGCTCGTGCTTCGGATGTCGCGCTGCAACCGGCGAACATCGCCTCTGCAGCACGCACCGACAGCACGAGCTTGACTTTGGATTAATTGAGTAATGATTTATTCATTACTTTTCATTATAAACCTTTGCAACATCACTATATTTACTGAGGTTACCCTTCAGGAGAAGATCAGCTATGCTGAAGGCTATCATGGATTCTACTACTACCACGGCGCGTGGGGCGATTATAGGATCATGTCTTCCTTTTATCTCAATCTCTGTTTCTTCGCCTGATCTGTTTACTGTTCTCTGTGGTCTGTAGATGGATGGTGTCGGCTTGATGGCTGCTCTTACGATTATGTCGCTTCCATCACTCATACCGCCCAGAATACCGCCTGAATGGTTTGTCTCCTTAGCAACCTTACCATCTTTTATAACAAAGACATCGTTGTTTTCTGAACCTATTGATGAGCTGACTAAGGTTCCGTCTCCTATCTCTACTGCCTTAACTGCTCCGATGGACATAACGCCCTGAGCAATTCTTGCATCCAGTTTATCGAATACCGGCTCACCTATTCCTGCCTTAAGTCCACTTACGATGCACTCTACTTCAGCACCTGAAGAGTTCTTCTCTTCTATAAGCTTCTTAAGATATCCCTCTGCTGTGGCTGCCGCCACGGCATCCGGCATATAGAGACTGTTTCTTCCAATCTCTTTCTCATCAAAGTTATTATAATCGATTTCAATGTCACCTATCTTTCTGACGTATGCCAGAACCTTTACTCCCAGCTCTGAGAGAAGTTTCTCTGCCACGGCACCTGCCATAACACGTCCTATGGTCTCTCTTCCTGAAGATCTTCCACCGCCTCTATGATCGCGGATACCGAACTTCACATCGAAACCATAATCTGCATGTCCAGGTCTGTAGACATTCTCCAGATCACTGTAATCCTTTGAAAGCTGTGATGTATTATGCACTAACATTGAAATCGGTGTTCCCAAAGTTTTGCCTTCGAAAACACCCGATAATATAGAAACCGCATCGGCTTCTGATCTTTTAGTTGTAAACTCAGACTGTCCGGGACGTCTTCTGTCCAGGAAGCTCTGAACGTATTCCTCTGAAATATCAAGTCCGGCAGGGCATCCGTCTATAACAGCACCAAGAGCGGCACCATGAGACTCTCCCCATGTCGAAACCTTTAATATATCGCCAAATATTGATCCGGCCATTGTAAAACCTCGTAAAAAATATTATCTGGAAGCCATGGCAGCTCTTGGATGAGCCTTATCATATACTTCCTTAAGTCTGCTTGATTTGCCCTTAAGATAAACCTGAGTAGTTGAAATGTCGCTGTGACCAAGCATTTCCTGAAGGCTTCTAAGGTCAGCACCATTATTTACCATATGAGTTGCAAAGCTGTGTCTTATCATATGTGGTGTTATATCCTTATCAATTCCCGCCTTCTTTGCATAAGCTTTAAGAAGCTTCCAGAAGCCCTGTCTTGACATCTGGCCGCCCTTTACATTTGTAAAGAGATACTCCTGATCTTCACACATAACAGGTCTTATATCTGTAAGATATTTTGAAAGTGCATACTTAGCTGCATTTTCAATAGGAATCATTCTTGATTTATTGCCATCATGGCACTCTATGAAGCCCATCTGAAGATTAACATCTGTAACCTTAAGAGATATGAGCTCTGTAACCCTGAGGCCTGTAGCATAGAGAAGCTCAAGCATAGCCTTATCCCTGATCTCCTTTGGAGAATCTCCAACAGGCTGATCAAGAAGCGCACTTACCTCTTCAATAGTAAGTGTATCAGGAACCTTCTTCTCTACCTTAGGCGGATGAATACCCTCAGCAGGATTACCACTAATCTTTCCTCTTTCAAGAAGATATATGAAAAAAGACCTGATGCTGGCAATGTTTCTGGAAACAGTTGCAGAACTAAAGCTACCATTCTCGAGGCTGAGCACGTATGAACGCACCAATGTGGAATTGATATCCTGAACAGATGTCACTCCCTTGCCTGCAAGATAGTCCTTCAGCTTAATCAGATCTCTCCTATAGGATTGAATAGTGTTATTACTACTATGTTTTGAACCCTGCAGATATTCAATATATCCGTCAATTTCTGTAATCACTTTCACTAACCCTCTCCAAGTTTATTAAGTCGCGTAGGATTAGTATACTGTTTAATTAACATAATTTCAACCAAAATTTTTTATGTAAATCTGTCGCGGAGCCTTGATTTTATTGGGTTTATGCAAAATGATGCCCTCCTGCTTCGGGGTTTACACAATATCTTGTGTTAAAAAATTTTTAACAAAATTTTAACAAATACGCATAAATTGCAATTATTGTCTTGCTGTCATGAATTTTGCCTGTTTCTACGTATTTCAGAGCTTCATCCGGTGTAATGCGTATAACATCCATATATTCATCACTGTCCCGATTTATGTCGCCCGGCTTGCAGTCCGTACCTATGAACACCGCAGTCCTCTCACTGAAGAGTCCGACAGACGCCACTATATAATTTATAAAATGCAGCTTTCCCGGAACAAGGCCGGTCTCCTCCTCTGCCTCACGTCTGGCGCATTTCTGAAAAGCCTCCATGTTCTCCGGTGCCTCACCCTTTGTCAGGATATCCTCCGGTGCCCCGGCAGCCTGATCCCCTGCCGAAGATCCTGCCACATCATCAGGCTCCATACAGCCCGCAGGTATCTCTATTGATTCACCATCCAGCACCTGTCTGTACTGTCTTACAAGCACAAGTTTTCCATCCTCGTCCACAAGAAGGATTCCCGCCCCATTACGATTTTCCACATAGTCATAATAAAGCTTCTCTCCCTCGGGAGTGATCATGGTATCCTCATACACCTTGACCCTGTGGCCTGTATATTTCAGAGTTCTTTCTATTTTCCTGATCTTATCACTCAAAGATATTCACCTCTGTAATCGTAATTCGTTTTTAAGATTATACAATAGTAAGCCGTAAAACAAAAGAGACACTGAGCCGGCTTTCATTCTGCCGGTCTCAGCGTCTCAATTGTAATCACAGGCGCTAATATTCAAGTGCTTATCATATCAAGTTTAAATGGGATGGTTTATTATGTGTATTACCGTGTTGTAATGTATGTAATGTATTTGAAATTATGTCTCTGCATGTTGTAAATTATGCCTCTGCATGCTGTCTCAATAGTTGTCGCGCCTGTGTAAATCTAACCTGTACATTTTCCTCTGAAATGTTCAGCATCTTTGCTGTTTCTTTCGGAGAGCAATTCTTTATAACAAGATAAAACACAACGTCATAGTAAATCTTCGGAAGTTCTTCCATTAGTGTTCTCCAGTCACTGCCCCCCTGCTTCTCAGTATGCATCATCTAGTCACCTCTTTCTTTTCAGTAAACTGTAAACAATATTCTTCTGTATTTATACTCGTATCCGTCTCTTATTTATCTTTCTGATGCAAATATAACATCACTTTGTAAATAAAATGTATCTAAAATATTGATATTTTCTTAAGAAAGAGGTGTATAAATCATGAAAAAAAAGGCTGCCGCATAAGCGACAGCCTTGGTATTACTTTGCATAATCAGTGATTCTTGACTCTCTGATAAGACTGACTTTAATCTGTCCCGGATATTCAAGCTCGTCCTCAATCTTCTTAGATATATCTCTAGCAAGAATAACCATATCAGCATCATTCACCTGATCAGGAACTACCATTACCCTGATTTCTCTACCTGCCTGAATTGCAAAGGACTTATCTACACCGTTAAAACCATTAGCTATATCTTCAAGCTTTGTAAGCCTTGTTGAATATGTTTCCAAGGTTTCACGTCTTGCACCAGGTCTTGCAGCTGAAATAGTATCTGCAGCCTGTACAATACATGCTATAAGACTTTCTGCTTCACAATCACCATGATGTGATGCAACTGAGTTAATGACAACACTATTCTCTTTGTATTTTCTACAAAGATCAACACCGATACTAACGTGAGATCCTTCCATCTCGTGATCAATAGATTTTCCGATATCATGCAGGAGACCTGCACGCTTTGCAAGCTTAACGTCTTCACCAATCTCACCGGCTATAAGACCACTGAGCTGTGCTACTTCTACAGAATGCTTAAGAGCGTTCTGTCCATAGCTTGTTCTGAACTTCATTCTACCAAGAAGCTTGATAAGCTCCGGATGAAGCCCGTGTACACCAACCTCAAGGGCTGCTGCTTCACCTTCCTCGCGCATCATGGTCTCGACTTCTTTCTTAGCCTTCTCAACCATTTCTTCGATTCTGGCTGGATGGATACGTCCATCCACGATGAGTTTTTCAAGCGCTATACGAGCAACTTCACGCCTTACAGGATCGAAACTCGAAAGTACGACTGCTTCAGGCGTATCATCTATTATAAGATCGACACCGGTCAGAGTCTCGAGAGTACGAATGTTACGACCCTCTCTTCCGATAATCCTTCCTTTCATCTCATCTGAAGGAAGCTGTACGAGTGATATTGTTGATTCTGAGACTACATCAGCTGCACACTTCTGTATCGCGTTAACAACATACTCCTTGGCCTTTTTATCAGCCTCTTCCTTCGCTCTGGATTCCATTTCCTTGATCATTATCGCTGTTTCGTGTTTTACGTCGTCTTCAACAGACTTAAGCAAATATTCCTTTGCCTGTTCAGAGGTGAGTCCGGATATTCTCTCCAGTTCCTGTTCTCTCTTTGCCATAAGTTCATCAACAGCAGCTGTTTTCTTAGCAAGATTTGCTTCTTTAGAAGCAAGTGACTGTTCCTTCTTCTCGAGACTGTCACTCTTCTTGTCAAGATTCTCCTCACGCTGCAGAACTCTTTTCTCCATATGCTGGATCTCAGAACGGCGATCTTTAACTTCCTTCTCAATGTCATTCTTGGTCTTTAAGGCCTCTTCCTTGGCAGTGAGGAGTATATCGCGCTTCTTTGATTCGGCATCCTTAAGAGCTTCATCTATAATATCTCTAGCTTTGTCCTCGGCTTTACCAATCTTTGCTTCGGCAATATTCTTTCTATAAGCTATGCCGGCAAACCAGGCAGCAACCGCAGCTATAATAACTATGACAGCACAGATGATAATAGCAATCGGATCACCCACAGGAGCACCTCCTTTATAT
>ONEC01000062.1 GCA_900316715.1 uncultured Eubacteriales bacterium | reverse complement strand
ATCCGACACTTTATCTGCTGCAGGCATTTTTCCCACTCATTGTATTATTCATGCTGAGTCTCGGTGTAGGACTTATAATGTCCACCGTAGGTGTATTCTTCAGGGATATGGAATATCTGTGGAATGTAGTACTCATGCTTATCATGTATACATGTGCCATATTCTATATGCCGGAGAAGCTGTTAAAGAGCGGATGGGGATTCATACTTAAGGGCAATCCTCTGTACTGCACCATTGCATGTTTCAGAGATGCGCTGTTTGGAAGACCGATGGAAATGAAACTTCTTATATATGCATTTCTGTTCAGCATCGGAACATGTATAATAGGAATAGCTGCATTTAAGAAAAACGAAGATAAGTTTATACTTAATATATAGAGTGAGAGTATGGGTGATACAGTTCTTAAGGTTGAAAACGTCGGAATGAAGTTCAACCTCAGCAAAGAAAAACATGACTCCCTGAAGGAATACTTTATTGCACTTATGAAGGGAGAATTGAAATATAACGAATTCTGGGCTCTCAGGGATATTTCATTTACACTTGAAAAGGGCGACAGACTTGGTATACTTGGATTTAACGGGGCCGGCAAGTCTACGCTGCTCAAGGTTGTAGCCGGAGTGTTTAAGCCGACAGAGGGATCTGTCTGGAAAACAGGGGTAATAGCTCCTTTGATAGAACTCGGAGCGGGCTTTGATCCGCAGTATACCGGAAGAGAAAATATTTTTCTTTATGGAGCGTGTCTCGGATACAGCAAAAGCTTTATCAATGAGAGAATTAATGATATAATTAAATTCTCAGAGCTTGAGGAGTTTATAGACGTTCCTGTGAAGAATTATTCATCAGGAATGAGGGCGAGACTGGGCTTCTCAGTTGCTACAGTAGTTGAACCTGATATACTCATCCTGGACGAGATTTTGTCAGTAGGAGATGCAAGGTTCAGGAAGAAGAGTGAGAAACGTCTTATGGAGCTTATTGATAAGGGTGTTACGGTACTCTTTGTTTCACATAATACTGAGCAGGTCAGAACGCTCTGTAATAAGGCAATCATACTGAAGAACGGTAAATTGACAGAATTCGGAGATGCGGAGGGGGTTTCTGCATTATATGAGAAGGCCGTTCAGGAACATTAATGAAAGGACAAGGGGTGAAGGATGTACTTTCTGGAGATACTCAAGGTTATTTTTGTAGGAATTATTGAAGGAATTACTGAATGGCTTCCTATAAGCAGCACAGGACATATGCTTCTCGTGGATGAGTTCCTCAAGATGAGGATGAGCGAGGATTTCCGAAAAATGTTCTTTGTAGTAATACAGCTTGGCGCGATACTTGCAGTTGTATTTATCTTCTGGGATAAGCTGTGGCCGTTCAAGCGTTCTACGAAACCAGGAAAGGAAGGAACCATAACTGTTAATAAGAAGATCATAAGTCTCTGGGTAAGAGTCATTATAGCAACTGTTCCGGCTGCTATCATCGGACTTCTTCTGGATGACTGGATGGATGAGCATATGCATAAGCCATGGATCATAGCTATATTCCTTATATTATATGGTGTCTGGTTTATCTGGGTAGAAGAGAGAAACAGACATCGTCGTCCAAGAGTTAAAAAGCTCCTTAAGGTTACATATCTGGATGCTCTTAAGATGGGTCTGTTCCAGTGCCTTTCAATCATACCTGGAACATCAAGATCCGGAGCAACTATTATCGGAGGTCTTGAGACAGGACTTTCCAGAAGAGTTGCTGCTGAATATACATTCTTCATGGGGATTCCGATAATGTTTGGATGGAGCGTTGTAAAGCTTATAAAGTTTGGCTTCCATTATACATTCTTTGAATTCTTTGAACTGATACTTGGCATGGTGGTTGCTTTCTGTGTATCACTTGCAGTTATCAAGTTCCTTATGGATTATATAAAGAAGCATAACTTCAAATTATTTGGCTACTACAGAATCGCACTTGGTGTGCTGGTTCTCATCGTATTTGGAATTAAGGCAATAGCCGGTTAAATAATCAGATAAAAAGGATATAAGATGAAAGCACGTCTTGATAAGATCCTTGCAGATTCAGGTCTCGGAACGAGGAGCTCGGTCCGGGACCTTATTAAGTCAGGGACAGTAAAAGTTAATGGGATATCAGAGAAGGATCCGGGTAAGAAAGTTGATACAGACATGGATGAGATAATAGTCCGTGGAGAGCTTATCGACTTCAGGGATAAGGTTTATTATATGCTTAACAAACCTGCCGGAGTGATAACAGCTACGGAGGATAAGAAACAGACTACGGTAATCGACCTTATTAAAGATAAGAAGAGAAGAGACCTGTTTCCGGTGGGAAGACTGGATAAGGATACAGTAGGACTTCTTCTTATTACTAATGATGGTGATCTGGCTCACAGACTTCTTGCTCCGGGAAAGCATGTAAAGAAAACTTATCTTGTAAGAGTGGATGGTATTATTACCGATGAGATAAAGTCCGGTATAGAAAAAGGCGTAGATATCGGAGATGAGAAGCTCACGGCACCTGCAGAGCTCCGTGAGATAAAGCTTTTAGAAGATGCTGATGTGACAGCTGCAGGCGAACATGCTGCGGACGGTGTATCTGAGGCGAAGATCACAATTACTGAAGGTCGTTATCATGAGATAAAGAGAATGTTCGAAGCCTTCGGGCTGAATGTTATATATCTGAAGAGACTTTCCATGGGAGGATTAAAGCTGGACCCGGACCTTCAGGAAGGGCAGTGGAAGATACTATCAGAGGAAGAAATAGTATTGCTTTCAAAAGAATCTTCGGAAGCATAAGATAATGCTTGACGAATAGAATCTTGTATGTTATCCTAACACTTGCGTTTTTAGCGCTTTTTTTATCGTGCTTAAAACGTAATAAGGCTAAAGTTGACGAAAATGGAGGTGACAGTTGTGCGCGTAAAGATAACACTCGCATGTCAGGATTGTAAACAGCGTAATTACAATCTGACAAAGGACAAGAAGCTTCATCCGGACAGGATGGAAACAAAGAAGTATTGTAAGTTCTGCAAGAAGCATACAATGCACAAGGAAACCAAGTAATAAGAGGATTCAGTAGATCAAAGAGGTGAAAGTATGTCAGAGAAGAAACAGACATCACCTTCTCTTAAGAGAAGCTGGTTTCAGGAACTTAAGTCAGAGTTTGGCAAGATCACATGGCCAACAAGGAAGAAATTAGGTAAAGAGACAGTAGTTGTTCTTGTAATCGCAATTCTTCTTGGTTGTATCATAGCAATCGTTGATGGACTTCTTAAGTCCGGTCTTGCATATTTATGGTAAGGCGGTGATCATATGGCAGAAGAAAAGACTATCGGCATTGATGAAGAAAACATTGAAGAAACAGCTGAAGTTACTGCACAGGCTGCTGAAGAAGCAGAAGCTGAAGTTACTGCTGCGGAGTCTGCAGATGCAGATGCGCCGAAGCGTCCGGTTTCTTCCAATGTAAAGCAGAACGGTGACAACGAACCACATTGGTACGTTGTACATACCTATTCAGGTTATGAGAATAAGGTAAAAGCTGATATCGAGAAAACCATCGAAAACAGAAGACTTGAGGATCAGATGTTTGAGGTAATGGTGCCGCTCCAGGATGTACTGGAGACAAAGAAGGACGGTTCCAAGAAGGTCGTATCCAAGAAGATATTCCCTGGATATGTACTGGTTCACATGATCAAGAATGATGTAACATGGTACGTTGTAAGAAATACACGTGGTGTTACAGGATTCGTTGGACCTGGATCTGAGCCTGTACCTCTTACAAGTGAAGAAATGAGAAAGCTTGGTGTAAGAATAGACGACTACGTTATAGATGTAGAAGTTGATGATACCATCAAGGTTATCAGAGGAGCTTGGGAAGGTACCATAGCAAAGATTAAGTCTATCAGCCGTACTAAGGAAACAGTTACGATCGAGATAGATATCTTTGGCCGTTCAACAGATGTTGAAATCGGTTTAGGTGATATTCAGAAGTTAGATTAGTGGAAGGGAAAACCCCGATAATACCACATAGGAGGTAATTAAAAATGGCTAAGAAAGTCACAGGATACATCAAATTACAGATACCTGCAGGAAAGGCAACTCCTGCTCCACCAGTTGGTCCAGCTCTTGGACAGCACGGTGTAAATATCGTTGAGTTCACAAAGCAGTTTAATGCTCGTACAGCAGATCAGGGAGATCTTATCATCCCTGTAGTTATTACAGTATATGCAGACAGAAGCTTTTCATTCATCACAAAGACTCCTCCTGCAGCAGTTCTTATAAAGAAGGCTTGCAAGATCCAGAAGGCGTCAGGTGAACCAAACAAGAAGAAGGTTGCTAAGATTACTAAGGCTCAGGTTCAGGAAATCGCTGAACTGAAGATGAAGGATCTTAATGCAGCATCAATCGAGTCTGCTTGCAGCATGATCGCCGGAACAGCACGTTCTATGGGCGTTGAAGTAGTAGACTAATAACAGGTATCAGATGTTTAATAGAATCTAATAGGTGGAAGGAGGTCGCTCCTCCGATAATACCACAGGAGGTATAATAGTAATGAAAAAAGGTAGAAGATATTTAGAAGTTGCAAAGCTTGTAGAGAAGACAAAACTTTACGATCTTGACGAGGCTGCTCAGCTTATTAAGCAGACATCAAATGCAAAGTTCGACGAGACAATCGAAGCTCACCTTAAGCTCGGTGTTGATGGACGTCACGCTGATCAGCAGGTACGTGGTGCCGTTGTTCTTCCTCACGGAACAGGTAAGGACGTTAAGGTTCTCGTATTTGCAAAGGGCGATAAGGTAGATCAGGCTCTTGCTGCTGGCGCAGATTACGCTGGTGGAGATGAGCTTGTTCCAAAGATCCAGAACGAAGGATGGCTTGACTTCGATGTTGTTATTGCAACACCTGATATGATGGGCGTTGTTGGACGTCTCGGACGTGTACTCGGACCTAAGGGTCTCATGCCAAACCCAAAGGCTGGTACAGTTACACCTGATGTTGAGAAGGCTATCGCAGATGTTAAAGCCGGTAAGATTGAGTACAGACTTGACAAGGCAAATATCATTCACGTTCCTGTTGGAAAGGCATCTTTCTCAGCAGAGCAGATCGCGGACAACTTTAGAGCCTTAATGGATGCAGTAATTAAAGCTAAGCCTGCAAGTGCTAAGGGACAGTATCTCAAGAGTGTTACTATCTCTTCAACAATGGGCCCTGGAATCAAGCTTAACACAACTAAGTTTGGTGGAGACGGTTCAGCTAAATAATCAGGCTGGTTTTCGGCATACATAGATACGAAAAAAGCGACGCAATTTGGGACAATTATACAAATTGTGTTGCTTTTTTTGTGGTATTTTTTTATACTTATTGTATGGGAAAGGGGGCTGATTACATGGATAGAGACGAGATTAGAGATGTAATGACAGAGCTCATTGCGGACGTTATGCCTGAGATTGAAGACGTCGCATTTAATAAAAATATAGTTGCTGAATATGGGGTGAATTCGGTTTCTATCATAAAGCTTATAGTTGCTGCTGAGGAGAGATTTGAGATAAGTTTTTCTGATTATGAACTTGCACTTGATGGATATAGAACATTTGAAGACATGGTGGTTCTTATACAGGAAAAACTTGAGGATAAAGAGTAAAGGAGGACACCTGATATGTCGAACAAGAAGAAGTTGCCTGTTACATATCCGATGATCACTTCATGGCAGTGGCATGCAACACTATTTTCTATTCTTTCATCAAATGATAATGCAAAGAAATGGATATTCAGTAATTATATCCAGCTCAGATGCTACAATATAGTTGAGATATTTACAGGCGATGATATGCTCTTTACGGATATCATGCCGGGAAGCAGTTCCCTTCAGGAATGTCCTTATCTCATCACATCGCTTCTGACAAAGGAGCAGATTGAGAGCTATTGCGGAAATATAATCGATTTCATCATTAAGACCATCGATCTGGGTGGATATGTATATGGTGTTATCGATGAGGCAAGGATCCTCAGTGATTTCGAAGTAGATTATAAGTTCCCTCATGAGCTTTTCATTTACGGATATGATATGGATCAGGAAGTGTTCTATGTAGGAGACTTCACATTCAAGGATCGTTATTCTCACAGCAAGGTTTCCTTTGAGGATGTAAGAAGAGGATATGAAGTAATATCCGCACCGGAAGACCATATGTTCAAGGATGATTACAAGGGAACCAGAGGCCTTTACGTTATACAGAAGAATGTGGATACATGCTACTACAATGTGGATACCACACTTATCAGAGATACTCTTCGTGAGTACCTGAGTTCAGCTGATACCAAGAATCATTTCAGAATGATGAGAAACCGCTTCAACGATACTACTTTCGGAGTAAAGGTTTACGACAGAGTTCTGGACAGAATAAATCTGCAGATGTCCAAGAAGGAGCCGGATTTCGATATCAGAGCACTTCATGTAATGTATGATCACAAGGTTCTGATGTATGAAAGAATCAAGTATCTTATGGCTAACGGATACCTGAATTATGATCAGGATCTTCTTGATACATATCAGCTGGTTGTTAAGAATATGCTGACAGCCCGCAACCTGCTTATCAAGATTTCCATTAATGGCAATCTTGAGGATGCATCCAGATTTAAGATGTACTTCAGCATCGCAAAAGAGAAGGAAGTATCGGTTCTTCTTGAGGTACTTTCAAGACTGGATCAGAGAGCAAAATAGATAATATTTGCGCTAAATAACGTTAAGATTAAAAAGGCAGATGAATATCTGCCTTTTTAAAATTACCGATAGTTAAATATGGATAATCAAAATTAGATAATAAGAACAAAAATGAGTTGAAATACAGCAGTGCTTTTGTTTACTTTTTCGGTCTCTTGTGTTAATATTTTGGATATGTGAACATTTGTATTTGTTCAGCGTTTTTTGTGTGCGCTGACGAGTACTTCAATAATTTACCAGGAGGAATTGAACAAATGGCAAGATTCAAAAAGACCATGGATGGAAATGAAGCAGCTGCTCATGCATCGTATATCTTTACTGATTGCGCAGCTATCTATCCTATCACACCATCATCACCTATGGCTGAACATACTGATGAGTGGGCTTCTGCCGGAAGAAAGAACATCTTCGGCAACACAGTTAAGATTGTAGAGATGGAGTCTGAGGCTGGTGCAGCAGGAACAGTTCACGGTTCACTTGTTGCAGGTGCTATGACATCTACCTACACAGCTTCTCAGGGACTTCTTCTTATGATCCCTAACCTTTACAAGGTAGCAGGTGAGAGACTTCCGGGCGTATTCAACGTATCAGCTCGTTGTGTAGCTTCTCACGCTCTTAATATTTTCGGTGATCACTCAGATGTATACGCTTGTCGTCAGACAGGTTGCGCTATGCTTTGTGAGTCATCAGTACAGGAAGTAATGGACCTTACTCCTGTTGCTTATCTTTCTGCACTTACAGGAAGAATTCCTTTCATTAACTTCTTCGATGGTTTCCGTACATCACATGAGATCCAGAAGATCGATTGCTGGTCAAACGAAGACTTCGAGGATATCCTTGATTATGAAGCACTTGACAAGTTCAGAGCAGGTGCACTTAATCCAAATCATCCATGTGAGATGGGATCTGCTCAGAATCCTGACATTTTCTTCCAGACAAGAGAGTCATGCAATACTGCATACAATGATCTCCCTGCAATCGTAGAAGATTACATGAACAAGATCAACGCTAAGATCGGTACAGATTACAAGCTCTTCAATTACTACGGAGCTGCTGATGCTGAGAAGGTTATCGTTGCTATGGGTTCTGTATGCGATACAATTGAGGAGACAATCGATTACCTTACAGCTAAGGGCGAGAAGGTCGGTGTTGTTAAGGTTCGTCTTTACAGACCATTCGTTAATGAGAAGTTTATCGCTGCTATTCCTAAGACAGCTAAGCAGATCATCGTTCTCGACAGAACAAAGGAGCCTGGTGCTACAGCAGAGCCACTTGCTCTTGATGTTATGTCAGCAGTTCGTGGAACAGAGTTCAAGGATACTCTTATCACAAGAGGTCGTTACGGACTTGGTTCTAAGGATACAACTCCTGCAGAGATCGTTGCTGCATTTAATAATACAGAGAAGGAAGAGTTCACACTCAGCATCTTCGATGATGTAACAAATCTTTCACTTGATTCAGGTGATGCTCTTGTTACAACTCCTGAAGGAACAGTTTGCTGTAAGTTCTGGGGTCTTGGTGCAGATGGTACTGTAGGTGCTAACAAGAACTCTATCAAGATCATTGGTGATAACACAGATAAGTATGTTCAGGCTTACTTCGATTATGATTCAAAGAAGTCTGGTGGTATTACAATGTCACACCTTAGATTTGGTGATAAGCCAATCAAGTCAACATACCTCATCCATAAGGCTAACTTCGTAGCTTGCCACAATGCAGCTTACGTAAGAAAGTATCACATGGTTGAAGAGCTTGTTGATGGTGGTACATTCCTTCTTAACTGCCCATGGCAGGGTGAAGAGCTTGATAAGCATCTTCCAGGCCAGGTTAAGAAGTATATAGCTGATCACAATATCAACTTCTACACAATCGACGGTGTTAAGCTTGGTATCGAGTCAGGTATGGGACCTACAAGAATTAATACTATCCTTCAGTCAGCATTCTTCAAGCTTACAGGTATCATTCCTGAGGCAGAAGCTATCGAGCATATGAAGGCTGCTGCTAAGAAGTCTTACGGTATGAAGGGTGATGATATCGTTCAGATGAACTGGAAGGCTATCGACCTTGGTGCTAACGCAGTTGTTAAGGTTGACGTTCCTGATTCATGGAAGAGCGGTGCAGATGAAGGCCTTGATTATCCAAAGGCTACAAAGGGTACACAGGCTCAGATCGATTTCGTTAACGACGTTCAGATCAAGGTATCTGCTCAGGAAGGTAACACAATCCCTGTATCTGTAGTCGCTAGATACACAGATGGTTCTACACCATCAGGTACAGCTGCTTACGAGAAGAGAGGTGTTTCCGTATCAGTTCCTGTTTGGACAGAAGACAAGTGTGTAGAGTGTGGTCTCTGCTCATTCGTATGTCCTCATGCTGCTATCAGAACAGTTGCTCTTACAGCAGATGAAGTTGCTGCAGCTCCTGCAGGCTTCAAGTCAAAGGATATCGCTAATACAGATTACAAGTTCAACATTGCAGTTTCTACTATGGACTGTCTTGGATGTGGATCTTGTGTAAATGTATGTCCTACAAAGTCAATCGAGATGAAGCCGCTTGATGATGCTCTTAAGGCTGAGCAGGTTCAGTTCGATTATGCTATATCAGTTCCGGATAAGGATGACCTTATCGAGAAGTTTGGTGCAGCTACAGTTAAGGGATCACAGTTCAGACAGCCACTGCTTGAGTTCTCAGGCGCTTGTGCTGGTTGTGGTGAGACACCTTACGCTAAGCTCATTACTCAGATGTATGGTGATAGAATGTATGTTGCTAACGCAACAGGATGTTCATCAATCTGGGGTAACTCTTCACCTTCTACACCTTATACAACAAATAAGGCAGGACGTGGACCAGCTTGGGATAACTCACTCTTCGAAGATAATGCAGAGTTCGGTTATGGTATGTATCTTGCTCAGAAGACTCTTCGTAACAACCTTAAGACTAAGGTAGAGGCTCTTGTAGAGAAGGATGCTTCAATCAAGGATCTTGCAGATAAGTACTTCGAGACATTTGATGATACAAATACAAACCTTGAGGCTGCTGACGCACTCGTTGCAGCTCTTGAAGGAAATAATGATCCGGATGCAATCGAGATCGTTAAGAACAAGGATTTCCTTGGCAAGAAGTCACAGTGGATCTTCGGTGGTGACGGATGGTCATACGATATCGGTTTCGGTGGTGTTGACCACGTTCTTGCATCAGGTGAGGATGTAAACATCTTCGTATTCAATACAGAGGTTTACTCAAATACAGGTGGACAGTCTTCTAAGGCTACTCCTACAGGTGCAGTTGCTCAGTTCGCTGCTTCAGGTAAGGAGATCAAGCAGAAGGATCTTGCAGGTATCGCTATGAGCTACGGTTATGTATATGTTGCTCAGGTATCTATGGGTGCTAACTACAACCAGCTCTGCAAGGCTATCAAGGAAGCTGAAAGCTACAACGGACCATCACTCATCATTGCTTACGCTCCATGTATCAACCACAGAATCAAGGCTGGTATGAGCAAGGCTATGGCTGAGGAGAAGAAGGCAGTTGATGCTGGTTACTGGAACCTCTTCAGATTCAACCCAGCACTTGATGACAAGAAGTTCACTCTTGATTCAAAGGCTGCTACAGTTCCTTATCAGGAATTCATCGGTGGTGAGGCTCGTTACACAGCTCTGTCAAAGGTTAACGCTGAGAAGGCAGATAAGCTCTTCGCTATGGCTGAAGAGAACTCAAAGAAGCGTTTCGATCACCTTCAGGGTCTTGTAAAGCTTTATACAAATGATGCTGAGTAATCCACGTACTTGTGAATAACTAAGGCAAATATAAGAGCCCCTTGGGAATTATCCCAAGGGGCCCTTTTTTAATGCATCGGGAGGATGCAATAACCTGGCTGATTAATTATGCTGCTGATCTTCTTTAAAATATTCTGTGAAGTCAACAGAGTCTTCTCTTTTAGAATCAATGAAATTTACAATAGGAATAATAATGATAAATCGAAGTAAGAACATTATTGCAAATGTAATAGGATTTCCGTATATATCATATGGATCTCCGGTGAAGGTTTCTCCCGGACCCAGCAGAGGGTAGTACTTTGAAAGAACATTTCCACCCAGGGTGATATATGTATTACATTCTCCGCCGCTTCCACATGGGAAGATGCCTGCTCCAAAACCGGACATCAGTTCAAAAGCACAGAGTATTATTCCGACTATCAGATTTACAAGAAAATACTTTAGTTTTTTATGATTCTTTTTCATAGGTATACCTCCGTATAAGAAGCCAAACCTTTGTGTTACATATAATCATTATGATAATAAGAATATATCATGAAAGTAGAAATATGTCAATAGATTAAATCGAAATGATAATAAGTGAATATTGAGAAAATAAGTGGAAAATATAGATATCAGATTATATAATGGAAACAAGATGCAATACTTGAATGTTAGTTTACATAACAATGTGGGAGGTAGTATTACATGGACGAAATGAGAAAGACCAGAAACCGGCTTCTGGCAGAGAAAGTTATAAAGGGACTTGCATCCCGCCATATGACCGGATATTATGCAGAGACTAAGGAGGAAGCACTTGCCAAGGCTCTGGAGCTTATACCGGAAGGAGCGAGCGTAAGCTGGGGCGGTGCTAAGTCTGCAGGAGAGATAGGGCTTCTTGATGCTGTTAAGAATGGAAGCTATACAGTATATGACAGAGCTGATGCTAAGGATGCAGAGGAGAAGAAGCTGATCATACAGAAGGCCTTCGGATGTGACTGGTTTATAGCAGGTTCAAATGCTGTTACAGAGGATGGAATCCTTGTGAATCTGGACGGTAATTCCAACAGAGTTGCATGCATAGCTTATGGACCGGAGCATGTACTTATGATAGTTGGCATGAATAAGATTGCTAAGGATGTTGATGCTGCTATCTATCGTGTCAGAAATGAGGCAGCTCCTATAAATGCACAGAGATTCCCTATTAATACACCATGTAAGGTGACAGGTTCCTGTGCGAACTGCAAGTCAGCAGACTCGATATGCTGCAATTTCCTTATAACAAGGCTGGAGAATCATCCTGGCAGAATGCATGTTATACTTGTTAACGAGGAACTTGGTTTCTAAACGATTATATATAATATTACAGGGGGTATGATATGGATAAGAAGGCAATGTATAAGCTGTCCTATGGACTGTTTGTTCTTACGGCAAAAACATATAAGGATAACGGATGTATTACTAATACAGCTATTCAGGTTACATCTGAGCCTAACAGGATAGCATTTGCTGTGAATAAGGCAAATTTCACACATGATATGCTGATCGAGACAAGAGTATTTAATCTTTCAGTTATCAGTGAGAAGGCAGATTTTGAACTCTTCAAGCATTTCGGATTCCAGTCCGGAAGAGAGGTTCATAAGTTCGATACCTTTGAGGATTATAAGGTTTCGGAGAATGGTCTTGCATATATAACAAAGGGCTGTAATGCTTACATTTCCGGAGAGGTATGTGAAACAGTTGATCTGGGAACACATACACTCTTTATAGCAGATGTAACAGATATGGAAGTTCTTGATGATGCTCCATCAGCAACCTATGAATATTATCAGTCAAATATCAAGCCAAAGCCGGAAGCTATTAAGACCGGTGAATCAGTAGGAACCCTGGAAAAGGGTGAAACTGAAGAGGGAAAGACTGTATGGGTATGCAAGGTGTGCGGATATGTATATGAGGGTGAAGACCTTCCGGAGGATTTCATCTGCCCATGGTGCAAGCACCCGGCTTCAGACTTCGAAAAGGTAGTGAGATAAATGTTATATGTTTTCTGTGCTTTGTACGGTGAGGCAAAGCCATTTATAGAAAAATATGAGCTGGAAAGGGACATGTCTTTTAGTCATTATCAGGTTTTTGGAAATGCAGACATGATTCTTACCATAACGGGAGTGGGAGTTCTGCCTGCTGCAATGGCTGTTACGGAGGTATGCACACGCATACCTCCTGTTTCGTGTGACTATCTGCTGAATGCGGGTATCTGCGGATCCATAGATTCTGATGTCACTGCAGGAGATGTATTTCTGGTGAATAAGATTTCGGATGATGTTACGAAGAAAGAGTATTATCCCGATATCATCTATAAAACCGGCATTCCGGAAAAGGCTTTATGTACGGTAACAGTTCCGGGATATGTCGAAGGAGCATTGACAGATATGGAAAGCAGCGGCGTGTATGCAGCAGGAGAGAGATTCTTTTCGGCAGACAGGATGGTGTTTTTAAAGGCAGTCTCCGATATGGGTGATACTGAAAATGCACCGCGTGAACTTAAGGAAAGATGCGCGGATACTCTTTTAGAAAAGGC
>ONEC01000051.1 GCA_900316715.1 uncultured Eubacteriales bacterium | reverse complement strand
TGTCTGTTGGCATACTTAGGTTCAAGATAGATTCTTTCCCCCGCATCATTCACTGCAACCCATACTTTGTTATCTGCTAACATAAATACCCTCCTGTCATAAAGCTTCTAACTGTCCGTTAACCCCTATTCCTATCTAAGGAATTCACACGCTGCAACTGCTGCACGCGCACCGTCAGAGCAGGCTGTAGCAACCTGTCTCAGAGACTTGGCTCTGCAGTCACCTGCTACAAATACTCCCGGAGTCATTGTATCACAATTCTCGGAAGAAACAAAATATCCTGCAGAGTCAGTTTCCGCAAGATGCTTGAAGGCATCGCCGCATGGAACCAGTCCGACTGCGAGAAATACCCCATCACATTCTGCCAGTCTTTCCTCACCTGATTCCTCATATCTTACACCTGTAAGGCGTCCATTCTCTGTTACATAGCCGAGAACCTTTGTATTAACGTGGGCCTCAACATTTTCATGTGAGAACAGCTGTTCCTGAGACTTCTGATCTGCTGTAAAATACGGCATATCCTGAAGCATGATAAGATTATCAACTATATCCGCGAGAAGATTTGCTTCTACAAATGCAGAGTTTCCTCCACCTATCATAACTACAGTCTTGTCTCTGTAGAAATCGCCGTCACATACGGCACAGAAGCTGATACCACTGCCGATAAGCTCTTCTTCTCCCGGAAGTCCGAGAAGTCTATGGGTTGTACCTGTGGCAAGGATAACGGTTCTTCCTTCATAAGTACCACCCTCAAGAGTTTTCACACTAAAAGAATCCCCGGTTTTCTCAACAGATGTAACCTCTTCAAGAGTCATCTGTGCTCCCTGCTTCATAGCCTGATCAAGGAACTTATCTGCGAAGTCATCTCCGCTTATAGAGTCAAAACCCGGAATATTTTCTACCTTCGGCGAATTAACGATCTGACCGCCGAATACGCTTTTTTCTATTATAAATACGGACTTTCCGTTACGAAGTCCGTATACAGCAGCGGTGAGCCCTGCAGGCCCACCGCCGATAATGATTATGTCGTACATAATATCACCCTGTTTACTTGTTATGTGCTTTCATCCACTCTACAGCTGCGTTGTCACCTTCGAATCTTGTTCCATCCGGATCAATGATTGTAGGTGTCTGAAGGATATTCAGTGCTCTTGCAATATCCATGTTCTGTGAGCAGTTAACTTCGTTATACTCGATATTTGAAAGACGGAATCTCTGCTCTGCTCCCTTACACTTTGGACAATGATCCTTTGTGTACATTGTTGGAAGTCCGTTTCCTGCTGTCTCTACAGCCTTGTCTGCTACAGGCTCCTCTACTGAAGGTGCAGCGCTGTTAGCTGACTCCTTATACTCCATAGGCTTTACAGGGCCGTCATGTGTAAGCTTGCTTCTCTGGATATCGTAAACAACACGATCCTTGAACTCCTGTGTCTTACCATCATTCCAGTTCTGAACAGGACGATAGTAACCTGTGATACGGCTGTAAACCTCAGTCTTCTCACCACAGTCAGGACATACAGGAACTTCGCCTACGATGTAGCCGTGGTTCTTACATACTGAGTATGTAGGTGACATTGTATAGTATGGAAGTCTGTAATTCTCTGCAATCTTACGAACAAGGTTAGCAGCTGCCTTCCAGTCAGGAAGCTTCTCACCAAGGAATGCATGGAATACAGTTCCTGATGTATAAAGTGTCTGAAGGTTATCCTGAACATCAAGAGCTGCGAATATATCATCTGTATATCCTACAGGAAGATGTGAGGAATTTGTATAGTAAGGTGTTCCGTTCATGTTAGCTGTAATAATGTCAGGGAACTCTTCCTTGTCATGCTTTGCAAATCTGAATGTTGTAGACTCTGCAGGAGTTGCCTCAAGGTTGTAGAGGTCACCGTACATCTCCTGATAATCACTGAGACGCTCTCTCATATGATTCAGTACATCTACTGCAAACTTCTGTGTTTCAGGGTTTGTAAGATCCTTCTTGAGCCATTTTGCGTTAAGACCAACTTCGTTCATACCGATAAGACCGATTGTTGAGAAGTGGTTGTTAAATGTTCCAAGATATCTCTTTGTATATGGATAAAGTCCTGTATCAAGAAGCTTTGTGATAACTGTTCTCTTTGTCTTAAGAGATCTTGCTGAAATGTCCATAAGACGATCAAGTCTTGCATAGAAATCAGCCTCGTCCTTAGCCAGGTAAGCGATTCTTGGAAGGTTGATAGTAACAACACCTACAGAACCTGTTGACTCACCACTACCGAAGAAACCACCTGACTTCTTACGGAGCTCTCTAAGGTCAAGTCTCAGACGGCAGCACATACTTCTAACATCACTTGGCTCCATATCAGAGTTGATGTAATTTGAGAAGTAAGGTGTTCCGTACTTAGCTGTCATCTCGAAGAGAAGCTTGTTGTTCTCTGATTCGCTCCAGTCGAAATCCTTTGTGATTGAGTATGTAGGAATAGGATACTGGAATCCACGTCCGTTAGCATCACCTTCGATCATGATCTCGATGAATGCCTTATTAACCATATCCATTTCCTTCTGGCACTCGCCGTAAGTAAAGTCAACCTGCTTACCGCCGATCCAGCACTGCTCATCTCTCATATCTCTTGGAACTGTCCAGTCAAGAGTAATGTTTGTGAATGGTGACTGTGTGCCCCATCTTGAAGGTGTATTAACACCGAAGATGAAGGACTGTATGCACTGCTTTACTTCCTTCTGTGTAAGATTATCAATCTTGATGAAAGGAGCAAGGTAAGTATCAAATGATGAAAATGCCTGAGCACCTGCCCACTCATTCTGCATGATACCAAGGAAGTTAACCATCTGGTTGCAGAGAGTTGAAAGATGTCCTGCAGGAGCTGAAGTAATCTTTCCAGGAACTCCACCGAGACCTTCCTGGATAAGCTGCTTCAGAGACCAACCTGCGCAGTAACCTGTAAGCATGCTGAGATCGTGAATGTGTACCTCGGCCTTTCTATGAGCCTCTGCGATCTCCTGATCATATATTTCACTGAGCCAGTAATTAGCTGTAATTGCACCTGAGTTTGAAAGAATAAGTCCGCCGACACTATATGTAACTGTTGAATTCTCCTTAACGCGCCAGTCGTTAATCTGGAGATAATTATCTACGATATCCTTGTAGTTAAGCATAGCACTCTTTACATTACGTACTTTCTCACGCTGCTTTCTGTAAAGGATGTATGCCTTAGCAACATCTGTGTAACCTGCTTCTGAAAGGATCTTCTCTACGCTATCCTGGATATCTTCCACTGAGATAACGTCGTCCTTAATCTTTGCCTCAAAATCACTTGTAACACGGAGTGCAAGCATGTCGATTACACTTGGATGATACTGCTTCTCACATCCTATAAATGCCTTCTCGATAGCTGCGCTGATCTTAGATACATTAAAATCAACTACAACTCCGTCACGTTTCATAACCCGGTACATATTCTAAAACCTCCCCAAAATATTGATTGTTCTTTTTAACCCTTCACTATATCTAGTGGAAGCGGCTGGTAAATAACATAATACCACGAAAAATAAAAAAGTCAATATCTAGTATTTATTTTTTTACAAAAACACTAGATATTGTACTTTCTGATTACATTATAATATGTAGATTTATATTCCTCTGAGCTCTGCGGAAGGCACATAAAGCCTTATAATATCGAGGTATTTTGACATTTCCTCATCGTCCGGACCGGTGAGTCCCGCGAAAGGAACTGTGTCCCTATCCACAAATTTTTGCAGGAAATAGTGGTCAGCTCCCTTGATCCATTCACCTATTTTTTTGAATGACTCTTCATCGTGCAGCTGCTTCACCACCGTGGTACGGAATTCGTAATCCACATTTCCCTCGAGAAGGAAATGTATGCTCTCGTCCACACGGCTTACATTAAATGCAGGGATACCTATGGTCTCTCCATACCTCTCAGGGCTGTTTTTAACGTCCATGGCTACATATTTAACCAAGCCCGCCTGAACGACCTCCTTGAGCTTTCCAGGGTGGTTACCGTCGGTATCTAGTTTTATAGGATAGCCAAGTTCTCTGATCCTTTTCAAAAGTTCCGGAAGATCCTTTCTTAAGAGAGGCTCTCCTCCCGTAATAACAACTCCGTCCAAAAGCCCCTGTCTCTTCTTCAGGAAGTCCAGCAGCTCTATATCATCCATTACAGCCGGTGCATCCTCCGATAGAAGCTCCGCATTGTGGCAGTAAGGGCATCTGAAATCACATCCGCCCAGAAAGACCGTACAGGCCACTTTTCCGGGATAATCCACAAGGGACATTTTCTGAAGTCCATGTATTCTCATAGCATGACTCCTTCCTATAGAGACGCAATCTTAATTCTCTGTATTCTCATTATCAGTCTTACGGCTTGTCCAGTCGTATGGTGTGCTCTGATATACGTAATAATTAAGCCAATTGGTATAAAGAGTGTTGGCATGGCATCTCCATGACTTAACCGGCTCATTATCCGGATTATTGTCAGGATAATAGTTGACCGGGATATCAGGATCAATACCCTTGCCTAAATCTCTATGATATTCCTGATCAAGAGTCAGGGTATCATATTCAGGATGTCCTGTAACAAATATATTCTTTCCTTCATCACCAACAATGATATAAGGACCACAATCCTCTGAATCAGCAAGAACTGTAAGATTCGGATTCTCTCTTACTGCATCTGCATCGATTCCTGTATATCTTGAATGCGGTGCAAGGAAGGTATCATCGAAACCACGTACCAGCTCACGGCTTCTGTGAACTGTAAAGTGGTTATATATTCCTGAAAGCTTCTTAGGAAGCTCATGTTTCTTAATTCCATAATGATAGTAAAGACCGGCCTGTGCTCCCCAGCAGATATGGAATGTTGAAGTAACATTCTTTGACGCCCAGTCCATGATCTTAGTAAGTTCTTCCCAGTACTCTACCTCTTCAAATTCCATCTTCTCCACAGGCGCACCTGTTATGATCATTCCATCCCACTTATGCTGTTTTACTTCTCTGAAGTTAGAATAGAATCTTTCAAGATGATCTCTTGATGTATGCTTACTCTCATGAGAAAGAGTTCTTACAAATGTTATGTTAACCTGAAGCGGTGTGTTAGAAAGACTTCTGAGAAGCTGAAGTTCTGTATCCTCCTTAAGAGGCATCAGATTAAGTATCAGAATATCAATAGGACGTATATCCTGGCTGTTAGAACGGGCTTCGTCCATAACAAATATATTCTCATCCTCGAGTATTTTTTTAACAGGTAAATCATTATCAATTCTGATTGGCATTATGTGTCACCTCTTTAAGTAATATTTACAGATTCAGGAAATCCTCTTCTGTAATAATAGGAACTCCAAGTTTCTTAGCATTCTTATTCTTTGATGAATTTGAATTAATATCATTATTTATCAGATAGCTGGTCTTTGAGCTGACAGATCCTGCAACCTTGCCTCCTCTGTCCTCAATAACCTTCTTAAGCGCATCCCTGTTAGGGAAGCTGTTGAGAGAACCTGTAATGACAAAGGTCTTTCCTTCAAGATCCTGTTCAGCAGTATTCTCTTCTATAACGAATTCTATCTCAGAAAGAAGTCTTTCAATCTCCTCTCTCTTGTCGGCCTTTGACATATATTCCGTAAAATCACGGGCCATAACATCTCCGACGCCTTCTATCTCACAGAGCTCTGCAGCTGTGGCATTCATGATGCGGTCAAAATCACTCTTGAAGTATCTTACAATAAGCTTTGCGTTAGCTACTCCGATACCTGAGATACCCAGACCGTAGAGGAATCCTTCCATAGTACACTTACGTGACTTTTCGATAGAACTTAGCATATTATTATAAGACTTTTCGCCGAATCCATCAAGGACAACAATTCTATCCTTATAGTCTGAAAGTTTATAAATATCGTGAAGGAAGCCCTCAGCTATAAATCTTTCAAGAGTTGCCTCAGATATACCATCGATGTTCATGGCATTTCTTGATACAAACAGTGAAAAGAGCTTAATGTTCTTTGCCGGGCATTCCGGATTCGGACAGTTAAGAGTCTCTGTTCCATTCTCATTCTTTATAACAGTTGCTGCTCCACATGCAGGACATGTATCCGGAATCTCAAGGCTGCCGGACTTGGTCAGATTCTCAGATATCTGAGGAATGATCATATTGGCCTTATAAACCTTTATCCTGTCTCCCAATCCCAGCTTCATATCCTTAACATAGCTTATGTTATGGAGGCTGGCACGGCGTACCTCTGTTCCCTCCAGATCCACCGGTTCAAATATAGCAACCGGATTGATAAGTCCTGTTCTGGAAGGACTCCACTCAATCTCGGTAAGAGTAGTCTCTGCTTCCTCATCCTGCCATTTAAATGCAATGGCATCCCTTGGGAACTTTGCAGTCATACCCAGACTCTTTCCGTAAGCCACATCTTCAAGATCAAGTACAAGACCGTCTGATGGGAAATCATTCTGAGGAATCTTCTCAGCAAAGCTCTTCACTGCATCAGCAATAGTCTCACTTGTTACTTCCTTATATTCAACAACCTGAAATCCCAGACTCTCCAGGTATTCAAATCTCTTCTTAAATGAATTCTCAAAGCTGTCAACCAGCTCCTTATCCTCCGGTTCAACCATGGAGAAGGCAAAGAACCTAACATTTCTCTTTGCAGTTATTTCAGAATTCAGCTGTCGTACTGAACCACTGCAAAGATTACGAGGATTCTTATACTTTGCATCCGTATCCGGAATCCGGCTGTTGATCTTCTCAAAATCAGAGTAGCTGATAACCGCCTCTCCTCTTACACTGAGACGTCCCTTATAGGATATTCTGAGGGGTATATTCTTGAAGGTCTTTGCATTTGCTGTAATAACCTCACCTATCTCACCATTACCTCTTGTAACCGCCTTAACAAGCTCACCGTTATCATAAGTAAGAACTACCGTGAGGCCATCCATTTTCCAGGACAGAAGTCCCTCTTTGCCGTTCAGCCAGTCAGCAAGCGCTCCCACATCCTTAGTCTTATCAAGTGACAGCATAGGTGCAGGATGACGTTCCTTAGGAAGCTCGCTCACCACCTCATAACCTACATGTACTGTAGGTGAATCAGAAAGTGTTATTCCTGTCTCCTGTTCCAGAGCCACCAGCTCATCGTAGAGCTTGTCATATTCAAAGTTACTCATTATCTCATGATCTTCTGCATAGTAAGCCTTTGATGCCTCATTCAGAATATCAACCAGTTCTCTCATTCTGTCAGCCATTACATTACCCCCATTACTCTATTAGTCGTTATAACAATCTCGTCTCAGAACCCTTTCCTCTTCCGGCGTAAGCTCTCTATACTCACCCGGTGCCAGATCTCCGAGCCCAACATTCATAACTCTTATTCTTTTCAGGAACACAACTCTGTAGCCGAAATACTCGCACATACGTCTGATCTGTCTGTTAAGTCCCTGTGTGATTATTATCTTAAATGAATTCTGCCCGTGACGTCTCACCGTACACGGTCTGGTAACAGTATCAAGGATCGGTACGCCCTCTCTCATGCCCTTCAGGAACTCTTCTGTAAGTGGTTTGTCCACTCGCACCACATATTCCTTCTCATGATGATTACGGGCCTTCTGGATGGCGTTACTGAGCTCTCCATCGTTGGTAAGCAGAAGCAGCCCCTGAGAATCCTTATCCAGACGTCCTACGTAATTAACCTTCATAGGAAATGTAACGGACCTGAATATACTCTTCTTATCTGCCTCATAAGCTGTGCAGACCTGTCCCAGCGGTTTGTTATAAGCATAGATGACAGTTTTTTCTCTCTCACCTATAACCTTGCCATCGAGAGTTACCACGCTTCCCGGTTCCACAGTACTTCCCAGTACTGCCACCTCTCCGTCGATCATAACTCTGCCCTCTTCAATGGCCTTATCAGCCTTACGGCGGGACAGAACTCCCGACTCACTCAGATATTTATTAATTCTTATAGCTTCCATATATACCTCTTGTTCAGCTGATCTAATCTAAAAGTAAAGACCGCTCAGATTATTATAACCTGAACAGTCTAAAATAAACAAAGATTTTCTCAAATGTCTAAAAAATAATACTGGATTAATCTTAAAAATAGATATATAATGCAAAATGTAATTTATATAAAATAAAGTTTAAACTATCTTTTTATTAAGAATTTTAAGTGAGGGCTAGTCATGGACAAAATAGACATCAAAATATTAAGTCTGCTTCAGGAAAATGCAAGATATCCACTTAAGTATCTTGCTGAGAAAGTATTCCTGTCATCACCGGCTGTTTCAGCCAGAATTGAAAGACTTGAAAAGCAGGGAATCATAAATGGTTACCACGCATCCCTTGATACTATCACTCTGGGATATCATATAACTGCATTTATCAACCTTACTCTTGAGCCAAAGCAGAAGCCTGAATTCTATCCGTTCATATCTGCCTGCCCTAATGTTCTTGAATGCAACTGCGTAACAGGCAACTACTCCATGCTTATAAAGGTATGCTTCCCAAGCACCAGCGAGCTGGACAGTTTCATCGGACAGCTTCAGACCTTCGGACGTACTGAAACACAGATTGTATTCTCTACCCCGGTTCCTCACAGAGGCATCAACATCAGCGAACTCTCAGATGCTGATGAGCCGGAAGAAACCGAAGAGAACTAACACTTCAAATATTAATTATTCAGTTTATTTAAAAACTCTGCAAATGACGGATCAGAGGCAGCCTTGCTGTCCTGGTCCGTTTTTACCATACGGTAAAGATCCTGGATATCAGATTCCAGCGTAAGCTGATTTATAAAGTCCTGAAGTTCCTGACTCTGAGCTGAGTTATCGATCAGATATTTATCACCCATTTTTACTATATGCATAGGCTTATATATATCCAATGGTCTGGAATTAACATCAGTAATAGTTATATTCATGATTGTAAAAACAATATATGAATCCGGCTCCGGACCATCCACATAATAACAGTTAATATCAGTGTAATCGGTAATAACCTTTGAACGGCCTTCAACTGTTGTCATATTATCATACTGCTGAGGTGCTGTTACACATCCCTGAAGTGTTTCCTGATCTGCACTTGCCAGTGCCTTAAAGTATACTGATATAAGATTATTAACCTCTTCGTTGGAGTTAACTGTATAAGAAGTTTTCTCAACAAAGCCAAGATCCTTCGCAAGGGTCTCTCTGTTAATATAAAGAAGTGTACCAAAGGCTGCTATGGCTGCTATAAAGAAAACCCAGATGAATATAAGCAGTCCGGCATAGCTTTTTTTCTTCTTCTTTGTTTCACTCATTTCTTGTCCTCCCAGTTGTAAAAACCTACAAGTTCTCAGGATGCTCGCACTGTTTCACAGGCCGAGCACTTAATTGTACCAGACAGGAATCGAACCTGCGCACACGGCTCCGGAGGCCATTGCTCTATCCACTGAGCTACTGGTACATGTATAATCTGATGCGTATCAGCCCCTTGCTGCTGCAATGTCAGCACTGATCTGATCTTTAAGCGCATCCAGACTCTCAAACTTCTTTTCAGTTCTTATAAACTTAAGAAGTTCAACTCTTATATCTTCTCCATAGATATCATCACTGAAATCATATATGAAGGTTTCAACATTTGCGGTATCCCCATCATCAACGCTTGGTCTGATACCGACATTTGTTATGGAGCCATAGATACTGTCTCCCACTATAGTTCTTGAAGCATATACTCCGAACTTCGGAAGCAGCTTACTCTCTCCCGGCACAATGTTAACTGTAGGAAAACCAAGGCTTCTTCCCAGGTGCTTTCCTGAACCTACCTTACCTGAAAATCCATAGCTTCTTCCAAGACGCTTCTCAGCACCTGCAGCATCTCCCTCTTCAAGTAAAGCTCTTATTCCTGTAGAACTTACAACTTCACCGTCAAGCTTCAGCTTTTCAACTGCATCCACCGTGAAGCCGTATTTATCAGATAAGTTTTTCAGAAGCTCAACATTTCCTTCTCTGTTTTTTCCAAAGCAAAAGTCAGTTCCAACAACTATATGCTCTGCTCCAAGTTCTCCGATGAGAATATTCTTAACAAAGTCTTCCGGTGAAGAAGAAGCAAATTCCGGAGTAAAGGGAACTCTGATGAATTCATCTATTCCGGCTTCTGCTGCCAGCTTCTCCTGCTCTTCAGGAGACAGAATAGCCGCACCGCCAAAATCCAGCTTATAACATATGGACTTTACATTTCTTTCCTCAGCATATGTTCTTATCTTATCAAGGAGCAGTTTATGCCCCAGATGAAATCCATCAAATTTGCCTATGGTTACCGCTGTACCCAACTCTATCCTCGCTAATTACTGTAAATATTTAAAACACTTATAACAGCCTGTCTCACTGTTATATTTATAAAGAGCAGATAGCTCCTTATCCGAATATATTCTTATATATGGTGCTGCGTGAAGTGCGTCTTCCGGCTCATCACTTATAAGCATATCTTCAGAAAGCTTGTTTCCGTTAACAAGCAGCTTTTCAGCACCGTTTCTTATCTCAGCCTTAGGTGAATCCGAAAGCAGACTGTCTATCGGAAGAACAGCACTCTCCAGTCTTCCCTCTTCTTTTAGACGCTGCAGATCAGATATCTTAAGTCCGTCTTCCATCCTGAACCCGCAGGTCTCAGTTCTTCTGAGAGCGGCCAAAGTTCCATAGCATCCCAGCTCATCACCGATATCACGGCAGAGACTTCTTATATATGTGCCCTTTGAACATTTCACATGAAAATGCACATCAGGCATCTCGATCTTCTGTATATCAAGCTTGAAGATTTCAACAGGTCTCGGTTCAAGTTCTATCTCCTGTCCCTGTCTTGCATACTCATAAAGCTTCTTTCCGTCTTTCTTTATAGCAGAATAAATAGGAGGAATCTGCATAAGCTTTCCCTGAAAGCCCTGAAATGCTCCTATTATATCCTGTTCAAATGCAAAGGGCTGTCCCTCTGCTATTATCTTTCCGGTGATATCATCCGTATCAGTTTTAATCCCAAGACGAAGTACACCATCATATTCCTTATCCTCTGATGTAATAAGCTCTGAAAGCTTCGTTGCGCATCCAAGAACTATCGGAAGGACTCCCTCAGCCATAGGATCAAGAGTTCCTGTGTGTCCTATCTTCTTCTGACCGAATACACCTCTCAGCTTGGCAACAACATCAAAGGATGTATAGTCCTGCTCTTTATAGACATTTACTACGCCATTATACATAGTTCACCCTACATCTGTTCCAAAGCCATAGCTGTAACCTTTTCAATTACAGACTTAACATCCTCTGAGCACTCAAAACCTGCAGCCCGTACATGTCCGCCGCCGCCAAAGGTAGTAGCGATCACATTTACATCTACAGTGTTCTTTGAACGAAGGCTGTACTTATAGGTCTTTCTTGAAACATGGTAAGCAAGAATAGCAACTTCAACGCCTTCTGTAAGACGAAGCTGCTCTACTATGCCTTCTGTATCCAGCTTATCACATTTGAATTCCTTGAATATCTCACGTGTTATGACACCACTGATAACCTTGCCTTCAGCGTGAAGCTGTGACTCAAGAATTGTACGAGCCATAAGAAGATTCTGTCTATATGTCTTCTTATAAAATGTCTCGTCGATGATGAAGGCAGAGTCTGCCCCCTTCTCGATCATAATTCCGGCATATTCCATGGTCTTTCTGCTGGTACTGCTGTACTTAAATACACCTGTATCATGGACCATGCCAAGATAGAGGCAGGATGCCGTCTTATCACTCACCTTGTCCATATCCATAAGGTCACACAATACTTCACATGCAGATGATGCATCTCCATCTACGATGCAGAGATCACCAAAGCCCGGATTGCTTACATGATGATCTATACATATATTGGAAATGGCGTTCTGGAATATATCCTCAAACTTGCCAAGTCTGTCAAGTGAGGACACATCCACTGAAATTGCCAGGTCATAGTTCGTACCATCTGACTCATGCTTGATCTTCTTAGCTCCGTTCAGGAACTTAAAAGATGACGCAAAGCTTTCAGCATATACATCAACCGTCTTATTCTTAAAGTTTTCCGTTATGTAATTGTACAGTCCCGTAGTAGAACCTATACAGTCGCCGTCAGGTCTTACATGGCCGATAATGGCTATACTTCCTGCAGCTGTTATCATCTGCTTCAGCTTACGGGCCTTCTTGGAAATATCTGTAATCATTTATTCTGTCTCCGCTGACTCATCCTCATCGCCTTCTGCCAGAGCATTATCTCTGTCATTAATAGGCTTCATGATCTCATCAATCTTCTTTGACATATTTACGCCATACTCAATGGATTTATCAAGCACAAAGTGGATCTCAGGAGTATTCCTGAGATTAAGGGACTCTGCAAGTCTCTTTCTGATAAATCCGGCGCCGCGGCGAAGTCCTTCTATAGTTGACTGGCCTGCCGCCTCATCACCGAGAACTGATATGTAACACTTACATATCTTGAGGTCCTTGGTAACCTCTGTCTTAACAACAGAGGTAAGACCACTGATTCCCGGATCCTTAAGTTCAAACTCGATTATGTGACCGATAACTCTCTGCACGTCACTGTTTACTCTCGAGCTTCTCTCACTATTTGATCTGCCTCTCATTTACTTTCTTTCTACCTCAACCATCTTGTAAGCCTCGATGCGGTCGCCTTCACGGAGGTCACTCCAGTTCTCGAATACCATACCGCATTCGTAGCCGTTCTTAACTTCCTTAACATCGTCCTTGAATCTCTTAAGAGATGCAAGCTTACCTTCAAATATAAGATCATCATTTCTGGTAATTCTGACTGAGCAATTTCTCTCAACCATACCATCAAGGATGAAGCATCCTGCGATAGTACCGACACCAGAAGCCTTAAATGTACTTCTGACCTCAGCATGACCGGTAACCTTCTCCTCGTAAATAGGATCCAGCATACCCTTCATAGCTGACTCGATATCATCGATTGCATTATATATAACGTTATAAAGTCTGATATCAACCTTTTCCTGATCTGAAAGAGCCTTAGCCTGTGCATCCGGTCTGATATTGAAACCGATGATGATAGCACTTGAAGCTGACGCAAGAACAACGTCAGACTCATTAATGGCACCAACACCTGAGTGGATACATTTAATGATAACTTCTTCATTAGAAAGCTTAAGGAGACTCTGCTTAAGAGCTTCAACAGAACCCTGAACATCAGCCTTGATGATGATGTTAAGTTCCTTAAGAGTACCCTCCTGCATCTTGTTGAAGATATCATCCAGTGACATCTGCTTTCTTGACTCAGCGATAAGATTCTCTTTACCTCGTGTGATGAAGGCTTCACTGATCTGACGAGCTTCCTTCTCTGTCTCTGTTGAAATGAATGTATCACCTGAATTAGGTACAGATGAAAGACCGATGATCTCAACAGGCATAGATGGAGTAGCTTCCTTAACAGCCTTACCCTTATCATTATTCATAGCTCTTACACGACCGTTAGCCTCACCGATAGCGATGAAGTCTCCGACCTTAAGAGTACCCTTCTGAACAAGAAGTGTAGCAACAGGACCGCGACCCTTATCAAGACGAGCCTCGATAACAACACCTCTGGCCTTACGGTTAGGATTTGCCTTAAGCTCAAGCATCTCAGATGTAAGAAGGATCATATCAAGAAGGTTATCAAGACCTTCATGTGTGTGAGCAGATACAGGACAGAAGATAGTATCTCCACCCCAGTCCTCAGCGATGAGGCCATGCTCAGTAAGCTCCTGCTTAACTCTCTCAATGTTTGCACTTGGCTTATCTATCTTATTAACTGCAACAATAATCTGAATTCCTGCTGCCTTAGCATGGTTTATAGCTTCAACTGTCTGAGGCATAACACCATCATCGGCTGCAACAACAAGGATAGCTACGTCAGTTGACTTAGCACCACGAAGTCTCATTGCTGTGAAGGCCTCATGTCCAGGTGTATCAAGGAATGTAATCTTCTTATCTCCGACTCTTACTGTATAAGCACCGATATGCTGTGTAATACCGCCGGCCTCTCCTTCTGTTACAGAAGAATGTCTGATAGCATCAAGGAGGGATGTCTTACCATGGTCAACGTGACCCATAACGCAGACAACAGGCGGACGTGGCTGAAGTGAATCTTCAGGATCCTCAATATCCTTAAGAGCTTCCTCAACGATATCAACCTTCTCTTCCTCTTCTGCTATGCAGTTATACTCAAGAGCTATCTCACCTGCTTCTTCAAATGAAAGCTCAGTATTAACTGTATACATCTTTCCCTCAAGGAAAAGCTTCTTTATAAGAGCATTAACAGGCTGCTTAAGCTTATCAGCCAGCTCGGAAAGAGTAAGTGACTCAGGAAGGATAATTGTCTTGATTGTCTCTTCTTCCTTCTCCTTCTTCTTCTGAACAGGACGCTCTTCACGTCTCTTTTGCTCTCTCTTCTGATCTGACTTCTTTACAGAGCCTTCAGAATACTTAGCTTCGTTCTTTCTCTCATCCAGACGCTTTCCTTCTGTACGTCTGTCTGCACGCTTTGAATCTTTTCTTGTATCGAAATCAGCGCTTTCTGTATCGCGCTCCTTCTTTCTGTCACCAGGGCGCTTCATATCGCGCTTTCCATTTCTCTCATCAGAGTCCTTATCACCAAAGTCTCTGTTGTTACGGTCAAACTTAGGTCTGCCATCACGTGACTTATCACCAAAGCCTCTGTTCTGGCCATCTCTTCCATCACGTCCGTCTCTTCCGCCCTGTCTTCCGTCTCTGTCACCAAATCTAGGCTTTCCGTCGCGGCCATCTCTTCCGTCTCTTCCATCGCGACCGCCCTGTGGACGTCCACCTTCCGGCTTACGGAAATTCTTATCTCCCTGAGGTCTGTCTGATCTCTCAGGTCTGTCATTTCTATCTGAAGGCTTTCTGTCAGCTCTCGGAGCTTCTGTTCTCTGAACAGGTGCAGCCGGCTTCTCAGCTTTTGGAGTTTCCTGCTTTGGAGCTTCTGCCTTTGGTGCCTCTGCCTTTGGAGCTTCCTGCTTTGGAGCTTCTGCCTTTGGTGCCTCTGTCTTTGGTGCTTCTGCCTTTGGTGCAGGTGCAGCTGGCTTTTCTTCCTTAACAGGTGCTTCTGCCTTCTTCTCTTCTTTTTCAGCCTTTACAACCTTCTTCTCAGTCTTCTCAGCTGTCTTAGCAGGCTTCTCTGCCTTAACAGGTGCCTCTGCCTTCTTTTCTTCCTTAACAGTCTTCTTCTCAGCCTTATCAGCTGTCTTCTTCTCTGTCTTTTCCTTCTTCTCGGCCTTATCAGCTGTCTTAGCAGGCTTCTCTTCCTTTGCAGGAGCTTCGCTCTTTCCGCCAGCAACCTTAACGGCCGGTCTTCCGGTTATCTTCATTCGAAGGAAGTTCATCATGTCCTCATCTATACTGCTCTGAGCTTTAAGATCAGGTCTTTTCTTGGTAAGGATATCAAGTATATCTGCACTTGTAATCTCTCTTCCAACTTCCTCGGTTAATAATTTTGCAAACTCATGTATTCTCAATGTCATACCTCCGAATTAATTATCAATTGTTACGATTTTGCTTATCTGTGATGCAAGACCTTCATCCGTTATAGCTATAACGCTTCTGGCTTCGCGTCCGATAAGTCTTCCAAGTTCTTCCTTCTCCCCGTATGTAATAAGAGGGAGTTCGTAAAAACTACATTTATTACTGAACTTCTTAGTGGTATTAGGAGAAGCATCCCGGGAAAGAATGACAAGCACTGCCTTTCCATCCTTGATAGCCGCTTCACACTGCAATTCTCCGGAAAATACCTTTCCGGCCTTCGCTGCTATCGAAAGCATACTTAGAGCATGCTGTTTCATAGATGCATCTAGTTCTATTCTTTCTTCTTCGCTTATAAGTCCTTTCTCTACTGCAGTTTTTATGCACTCCGGATCACGGCATATATATGCGCCGCGTCCTCTGGCACGTCCGGATTCATCCAGGCTTCTTTCTGCACCGTCATCACCCTCAGAACGTGTGATGACTATACGCATCATATCAGCCTTGGGTTTCTTCTCACCGCAGCTTATGCATTCACGAAGAGGAACTTTATTTCTGTTTGCTTTCTTTGTGCTCAAACGTCTCCTCCTGTCCGACTATTTATTCAGCAGTATCTCCTGAATCGGAGGTATCTTCTGTCTCTTCTGATGACTCTTCAGCTGCTTCTGCTGTTTCTTCTGTCTCTACATCTGAAATCTCTTCCTCAGCAGCCTCATCATCATACTCTTCGTCTTCATATCCAGCTTCTTCAAGCTGTCTGTCACTCTTGATATCAATCTTGTAGCCTGTAAGGAAAGCAGCAAGTCTTGCATTCTGTCCCTTAAGTCCGATAGCAAGTGAAAGCTTGTCATCAGGAACTACTACAAAAGCTTCCTTCTCTTCAGGGTAAACATCAACTGAGATAACCTCTGAAGGACGGATTGCATTTTCAATAAAGATAGCAGGATCTTCATCCCACTTGATGATATCTATCTTCTCTCCGTTAAGCTCATCAACGATATGCTTAACTCTCTCTCCGTTAACACCAACACATGAACCTACTGCGTCAACGTTAGGATTCTTTGACCATACAGCGATCTTTGTTCTTGATCCTGCCTCACGTGTGATAGACTTGATCTCAACTGTACCATCAGCGATCTCAGTTACCTCACGCTCGAAAAGAAGCTTAACAAAGTCAGGATGTGTTCTTGATGTAATGATGCGGAATCCACCCTTATTAGTCTCTCTGACTTCAAGGATGTAAAGCTTGATTCTGTCACCCATCTTATATCTTTCTCTTGGGATGATCTCCTTCTCACTGAGAAGTGTCTCTGTGTGATCATCAAGAGCAACGCTGATATTCTTGCCTACATATCTCTGAACGACACCTGTTACGATATGCTTCTCCATGCTCTTGTACTTATTAAATACTGATCTTCTCTCGCCCTCTTTGATCTGCTGAAGGATGATTCCCTTAGCCTTCTGAGTAGCGATACGTCCAAAGTCCATAGTTGTGATCTCAACCGGAACTTCATCGTCTATATCAAAGTAAGGATTAATCTGCTGAGCTTCTTCAAGTGTGATATCTGTACGCGGATCCATGATCTGCTCAACAACAGTCTTATGAGTATAAACTCTGATCTCTCCTGTCTCGCGGTCCATGTTTACAGAATACTGTGTATTCTTTCCGTAATCCTTCTCGCAGGCTGAGGCAATAGCCTTCTCAATACCCTGCATAATCTCTTCCTTGTCAAGGTTTTTCTCCTTAGCAAGTAAATTTAAAGCTTCAATAATCTCTGACATTTCATCCTCCTTCTATTCCGGTTCAAACTCAAGTCTGACCATGCTTATATTGTTTCTTGGTATCGTTACTATATTATCAGCGGTTATTTCAACCGTCAGATTCTCATTATCATACTCTTTGAGATTTCCTACATAGGACTTCTCTCCATCAACTGCCTTGTAAAGATTGACTCTTATGAGACGTCCTATACTTCTGTCGAAGTCTCTGTCCTTTACAAGCTTTCTTGTAAGTCCCGGTGAACTTACTTCCAGTATATATGCATCACTGATAAAGTCCTCTTCATCCAGAAGCGGATCGATGGCTCTGCTGACCGCCTCGCAGTCATCAACTGTAAAGCCTCCCTCTTTATCGGCATATATTCGAAGGTAGTAATCACTTCCTTCTTTAACATACTCCACATCCCATAACTCGTAGCCAAAACGCTCTATGATGGGCATAACCAGTTCTTCGGTTTTTTTCTCAATATCAGCTTTCTTCATCTTATCCCTTCCAAATGCGTAAAAGAAGAGTGGGAACGGAATCTAATCCGTGCCCACTCAAGTAATTATTATTAAGCTAAAGATATGTTAACACATATTCACGAAAATGCAAGTGTTTTTTGTATAGCATTTCCCTTTTTACGGCATAAATTGAACCAATTTCCATAGCTGTGCCAATAATGACAACAGCACTAATACTATAGCTCCACTCATTATCAGGACTGCTAACATAGCTATGATATTAGATATGATGATATATCTTTTATTCATGCCGATATCTGTCTGACCTTCTTCATCAAGATAAATCTTTTTACAGAATACCGTTTCTATTATGATCAGGATTATCCAAATATATAAGCCCATCCCGGCTGATTCAATATCGGATGCTGTATACATCAAGTGTATTTCCAAAATAATACATAGAAAATGTAAAACAGATACAGCCGACAGTCTTATAAGATTCCTTTTGGAGAATAGCTTGTAAATCACCAGAAATGTAATTCTCACAATTATCCAAACCGCTAAACATATTCCGCATAACAATATTTCGTTCATTGTAGCCCGTACCTTTCGTCAACTGTGTCTGTTTATGCATCCAAGCCTTCCTTTGCTATAACTCTTTCTAATTATGGAAGACTTAAAAAGAAATACATAAAGCATGAAATCCAATCGTACAGTGTAAAGCCCGATACAGAAAGAATCAATATAAGCGAAACAAGATTCGAAAGAAAAGTATATTTTCTACTACTATATATATCTCCATTTTTATCTTTATATAACTTATTACAAAATATTGTTTCAATCACTATAAGCAGAACAAAAAACCAAAACATCTGTGCTCCGCCCATTATACTGAATTCTATATAGGATATTTCTTCTAAGTATTTATAAATAGCTAACGAGTAAACAATCATTACCAAAGCAAGCCGTATAACATTATGCTTTGTAAGCATTTTAAATATCGCAAGGAATCCCACCCTTACAGCTATCCATATTGCAATCAATAATACCATATGATATAGTTCTTCCATTTTTGCCCCGCCTTATTATCATAAGTATCAATCTTCCACCCCACTGTAATGTTATCATCTTTGTTCAGTTCTCTCAATTTCAGTTGAGTGAACGACTCAAATCACCTGTGAACAGCATATTAGAATCTTCATCCCTGTCTTCTATCTTCTTATATTCTTCGCATCTATTATTTTAGCTAGGTTGTTATATGTTTTTTCTCTTACGCCTGCTTTTTCAAAATACTTTTCCTTGTTATTTATTACATTTTCTATTTCATTAATTATCCTGTTACATTTCATAGCAGAAAGCCCCATATTCTTCCCTGCTGCGATCAAATCCCCAACTACTATATCATCAACCTTCCCATTTACTAACATCTGATGTGCTTTCAACCATCTATTATTCACATCATATGAAAATGTTATATCGTACGCAGGAGCAAGTTTCCAGGAGCCATTTTTATCCATAAGAAAAGATATGTTTTTAACATGATCATCTTGATTCACCATAATCACATTAAATGCCATTCTTCGAAAAAGTTCTTCAACTCCTTTTATAGAAGGATTAATCTGTTTCAAAACACTTGCAGCTTGTTCATAACTACAAAGTCCCGGATAATTATAATCAATATGTGTAAGGGCTCCCAAAGTCTGCATATGCAGTTTTTTATTACCTGATCTATCAAAACGTTTTGTCATAAAATGATGTCTATTACCATCCTCTAAAATGATGCATTTTTCCATTTCTATCCCTGCATCTATAGCCATTAGATAATAAGCATATTCTATCAAAGTGTATTCTACTGAATCATTCAGATTATGATCTCCATTTTTCTTTACTCCATCAAACTTTATCAGCCAATAATCGAACCCATCACCTGCATCTATCTGTCCACTCTTTATCTCCTGTGTCTCTTCATTCCAGGCAATAAGCGCTTTTGCTCTGGCGCCACCCGCTGAAGTTCCAAGCTGCACCAACTGACTATACCCTATCTCTTCATCTGCACTAAGCTTCCGACTCTCTTTATCAGATAAAACTTCCGATGCAAACTCAACCATCTTTTCAACATTTATATCTTCTCCCAGGTTATACTCAGGACCGGCAGCGGGTCTATATTCCAAAGCCCCCATACCACGCACCCCTGTATAGCAGAGTCTGTCAATTGTATTGAAATCATTAATGGAACGTCCTTGTTCTAAGAGCCATCTTTCAATTACCTTATTACCAAATTTATCAGGCAATGAGTCAGCAATGAGTCCCGGAGCCCCATGAAATGCATCTCCCACAAGATCAGGAAAATCATATACCTGACTGCTTAGCTTCATTTTTATCGGAGCCACTTCTATTCCACTATTTATAAATTCATTATCATACTCAAATGAAATATATGGTTTATCATCATCCTGATGAATAATACCTATTCGTGTTCCCCAGAGGAATACTTCGGCAGTATTTATCATTTCTCATCCCCCCAAACAAATTTTCTTTGCGGAATTTCCTTTTTGGCAGTCGCCCTCTTCCTCTTCTTCTCTTTTTCCAGATAAGCCGAAGGTCTCTTACTCTGATCCGGAACAACCATATCAAATCTATCATCAATTCCCAATGCAATTAGGATTTTTATAAAATTACTCAGGCTTATATCTTCTCCATTTTCAAATCTAGAAATGCTTCTGATTGACACTCCCGACTTATCTGCAAGCTCTTTTTGTGTTATAGCAGCATTTATTCTATATTCTTTAATTCGTTCACCCATTTCATATACATTTTTCATTTCATACACCCGCCCTTTTATCTTATCTGGTCATATATGGCTTGTTATACTTATTTATATATCATAACGCGCCATATTTGTCTAGTTTATAAATTGACAGTTTGTCAGATTTTCAGATATACTGCTTGAACGTGAAACAACTTCCAGCACAAAGTCAGGTCCTCCAAGTATACTCCCTCCATGATGTAAAATATCCGTGGTGCTGTTACTCAGCGCACCACGGATTCTATTCTAAAATTTAAAATGCCATTTATCCACTTATAACACTATTAATTCCTTTGGCGAATGTGCCAAATTCTCATAGCCATTTTCGGTAATAAGAATCATATCTTCTATCCTCACACCAAAGCGTCCCGGCAGGTATATGCCCGGTTCATCGGTGATCACCATGCCAGGTTCCAGAACAGTTTCGTCCCTTGTATTAAATGCAGGGCTCTCGTGAATGAAGAGACCGACGCTGTGTCCCAGGCCGTGTCCGAAGAAGTCTCCATAACCTGCTTCCCTAATATAATTTCTTGCGATACTGTCCACATCCTTACATACGAGTCCCGGCTTCACCGCATCAAGTACAGCCAACTGAGCCTCAAGAACGATATTATATATCTTCTTCTGTTCCTCAGATGCTTTACCAAAGCATACCGTTCTCGTCATATCCGAACAGTAGCCCTCATAAAGACAGCCGAAGTCCAGTGTCAGGAAGTCGCCTTCTTCAATCTTCTTATCAGTAGGGATTGCGTGAGGCATGGATGAGTGAACACCTGAAGCCGCAATGGTATCAAAGGAAAACCCGCCTGCTCCATGCTTCTTCATTCTGTATTCCAGCTCTGCTGCCACCTCAAGCTCCGTCATTCCAGGTTTCAGTATTCCAAGCAGATCACTGAAAGCCATATCTCCGATATGCTCTGCCTGTCTTAGGAATCCTATCTCTTCTGCTGTCTTTACCCGTCTAGGTTTCATAAGAAGTGAGTTCATCGGTTTAAGCACCGGATGCTTATCCCCAAAATCTACTTCAGAAAACATATTCTCATACATTTTATATTCCTGATAAGATATGTTATCATCCTCAAATCCAACATTCTCCGCGCCGCACTCTTTAGCCAGCTCTGTTATTATGCTCTTCTTGGATCTCGTCATATTAAATTCAATAACTTCAAAATCACTTTCCTTTGAAGCTGCTTCAGTATAACGTGAATCTGTAATAAGCACGTATCTGTCCCTTGTCATAACGGCAACGCCCTCGCCGCCCCTGAAGCCTGTATAATACCTGAGATTATATGGATCTGTTATCAGCACCATATCAACTCCGGCTTCACTAATTATTCCTTGTATCAGTTCCTTATCTATTGTTTTACCCATTTTCGGCTCTCCTTATATATGTCCGTCTCGAATCACGTCCGACCGAGTACTACTCTAAACAATCCGAGCTCTATTCTACCACAAAATTAGTTAAGATTAAATGTCACTCTGCTTTCATAAAAATGCAAAATCTCAGTTGACAAGCCGGCCTCCATCATTATAAGATACCCTAATACATTTACAATAAAACACATTATATATAGAAGGAAACGATGCACAAATGAAAAACATGACAGAAGGAAATCCTGCGAAGCTTATAATCCTTTTCACCATTCCTCTTATCTGCGGAAATATA